>CBDDRR010000374.1:0-15578 GCA_965233095.1 uncultured bacterium | reverse complement strand
TCTTCAATCTGAAGCGCGTCGTAGACGTTCGGCAGGTGCTCGAGCGGGAACTTCACGTCCACCACGGCGCCGATGACCTGAACGATATTGCCAGTGCTCATGAATCAGTTTCCTCTGTCTCGATTCTGTCCGGGCGCCGTCAGACGGCTGCCGCGCCGCCGACGATCTCGGCGAGTTCCTGGGTGATCGCCGCCTGGCGCGCCTTGTTGTAGGCGAGCTGCAGCCCGTCGATCAGTTTGCCGGCGTTGTCGGTCGCGCTCTTCATCGCCACCATGCGCGCGGCCATCTCGCAGGCGACGTTCTCCACGGCGCCCCGGTAGACCTGCGACTCGATGTAGCGCGCCAGCACGCCCTCGACCAGCTCCATCGAGCTGGGCTCATAGATGTAATCCCAATGCTTCTGCAGCTGGTCGGCATCTTCGGTCTGCGCCGGCAGCAGGGTGACGATTTCCGGTCTCTGGCTCATCGTGTTGACGAACACGTTGTGCACCAGGAACACGCGGTCAAGCTGCCCTTCGCTGTAGGCGCTCAGCATCACCTGGAGGGTGCCGATCAGGTCCTGGACGCGCGGGATGTCGCCGAGATCCTGGATGCTGGCGACGATGTTCACGTCAAGCCGACGAAAGAACTGCGCCGCCTTGCGGCCGACGAGGCAGATGTCCACCTCGACGCCCTGCTCGCGCCACTCCCGCAGCTCGCGCAGCGTCCGGCGGAACAGGTTGGCATTCAAGCCGCCGCACAGGCCCCGGTCGGTGGATATGATGATGAAGCCGACGCGCTTCGCCTCCCGCTCCACCATGTAAGGGTGGCGGTAATCCGGGCGCGCCTGCATCAGGTGACCGATCACCGTGCGGATCTTCTCCGCGTACGGCCGCGACGCCTCCATCCGGTCCTGCGCCTTGCGCATCTTCGCCGCCGCGACCATTTCCATGGCCTTGGTGATCTTGGACGTATTGCGGATGCTCTTGATCTGCGTCCGGATTTCTTTGGCGTTGGCCATGCCCGACTCCGTCCTACCAGGCGCCAGTCGCGACGAAGTCGGACACGCCCTTCTTCATCTCGGCCGCCAGCTCGTCGTTCCAGTCGCCGGTCTCGTTGAGCTTCTTCATCAGCTCGGAATTCGTCCCGTCCATGTGCGCATGCAGCGCCTTCTCGAAGGCGCCGATCTTTTCGATCTCCACCTTGTCGAAGAAGCCCTCGTTCACGGCGTACAGCGTGACGGCCATCTGCGCGACCGACATCGGGGAGTACTGCAGCTGCTTCAGCAACTCGGTCACGCGCTTGCCGCGGTCGAGCTGCTTGCGGGTCGCCTCGTCGAGGTCCGACGCGAACTGCGCGAAGGCTGCCAGCTCGCGGAACTGCGCCAGCGCCAGGCGAATGCCGCCGCCGAGCTTCTTGATGACCTTGGTCTGGGCGGCGCCGCCGACGCGCGACACCGACAGGCCGGCGTTGATGGCCGGGCGGATGCCGGCGTTGAACAGGTCGGACTCGAGGTAGATCTGGCCGTCGGTGATCGAGATCACGTTGGTCGGCACGAAGGCGGACACGACGCCGGCCTGGGTCTCGATGATCGGCAGCGCGGTCAGCGAGCCGGTCTTGCCCTTGACCTTGCCGTCGGTGGCTTGCTCGACGAATTCCACGTTGACGCGGGCGGCGCGCTCCAGCAGGCGCGAGTGCAGGTAGAACACGTCGCCCGGGTAGGCTTCGCGGCCCGGCGGGCGGCGCAGCAGCAGTGACACCTGGCGGTAGGCCCAGGCCTGCTTGGTCAAGTCGTCGTACACGATGAGTGCATCTTCGCCCTTGTCGCGGAAGTACTCGCCCATGGCGCAACCGGCGTACGGTGCGATGTACTGCAGCGCGGCCGATTCGGCGGCCGGCGATGCCACCACGATGGTGTGATCCATGGCGCCGTACTCTTCGAGCTTGCGCACCACTTCCGCGATCGACGACTGCTTCTGGCCGATGGCGACGTAGATGCACTTCACGCCCGTGCCGCGCTGGTTGATGATGGCGTCGATCGCCACCGCGCTCTTGCCGGTCTGGCGGTCGCCGATGATCAGCTCGCGCTGGCCGCGGCCGACCGGGACCATGGCGTCGATGGCCTTGATGCCGGTCTGCAGCGGCTGGTCCACCGACTTGCGCCAGATGACGCCCGGCGCGACCTTCTCGATCGGTGAGCTGAACTCCGTCTTGATCGGACCCTTGCCGTCGATCGGCTGGCCGAGCGGATTGACGACGCGCCCAAGCATGGCCTCGCCGACCGGCACCTCGAGGATGCGGCCCGTGGTCTTCACGGTGTCGCCCTCGGAAATGTGCAGGTAGTCGCCCAGCACCACCGCGCCGACCGAGTCCTGCTCGAGGTTGAGCGCCAGGCCGAAAGTGTTGCCCGGGAACTCGAGCATTTCACCGTAGGCGGCGTTGGCCAACCCGTGGATGCGCACGATGTCGTCCGTCACCGAGACCACGGAGCCGACATTGCTGGCGACGTTGGTGGACTCGAACTTGAGGATCTTCTCTTTGATCAGGTCGCTGATTTCAGATGCCTTGATGGACATTTCCAGAATCCTTTAGTGCGTAACGGCGCCGGCAAGCCTTTCCAGGCGGCCGAACAGTGAGCCATCGATAACCAGGTCGCCGGCGCGGATGATCGCGCCGCCGAGCAATTTTGCGTCGGTATCGCAGTGCAGCCGGACGTCGCGGCCGAGGCGCTTGCGGAGCGAGGCCGCAAACGAGTCGCGCTGGGCGGCGTCGAGTTCGACGGCCGAGGTGAGCTGCACGTCCACGATATTCTCTGCCTCGGCGCGCAGCCGCTCGTACTCGGTGGCGATCTCGGGCAGCCATGCCATGCGCCCGTTGTCGGCCAGCAGCTTGAGAAAGTTCTCGCCGTTCCCACCGGCGGCGTCGCCGCAGAGCTCGATGAACAGCTCGGCAAGCTCGTCACGGGAGACCGCCGGGTTGCCGATCAGCGCCTGGATGCGTTCGTCCTCGGCTGCCAGGCGGCCGCGCTCGAGAAACTCCGACCAGGCGGGCATCGCGTCGCTGTCCCTGGCGATCTCGAAGACCGCTCTCGCGTAGGGCCGTGCGACCGTCATCTTCTCTGCCATTCCTCAGGTACTCCGCGAAACCGGCCTAGAGCTGCCCGGCCAGGCGGTCGAGCAGGTCACGGTGGGTGGTCGCATCGATCTCTTTCTCGAGCAGCTGGCGCGCGCCCGTCAGCGCGATCGCGGCGACTTCGCCGCGCAGCGCCTCGCGGGCCCGGTTGGTGTCCTGCTCGATCTCGGCACGTGCCTGCGCCAGCATGCGCTCGCCGGTCGCCTGGGCGTTTTCCTTCGCTTCCTCGACCAGCTCGGCGCCGCGGCGCTCGGCCTGGTCGATGATCTGCGCCGCCTGCTGGCGGGCTTCGCGAAGGCGTTCCGCCACCTGGGCGTCCGCGTCCTCGAGCGCCTTCTGGCCGCGTTCCGCGGCGGCGAGGCCCTCGGCGATGCGCGCCCGGCGGTCTTCCAGCGCCTGCATTACCGGCGGCCAGACGAACTTCCTGGTGAACCAGACGAAGACCAGGAAGGTCAGCATCTGGCCGAAGAGTGTCAGGTTAATGCCCACGATTCCGACTCCCGATCAGCGTGCGTTTGCTTGCGAAGACGCCATGCGTCCCGTCAGCTCCCGAGCGCGGCGAGCAGCGGATTGGCGAACAGCAGCAGCGCGGCGAAGGCGACACCGATGATGGCCAGCGCGTCGAGCAGGCCGGCCACGATGAACATGCGGATCTGCAGCATGTTGGCCATTTCCGGCTGGCGCGCGGCGCCCTCGAGGAACTTGCCGCCGAGCAGGCCGAAACCGATGCCGGTGCCGAGCGCGGCGAACGCGAAAATAAGTCCGACGGCCAGCGCGGTGAAGGCCTGAACGTTTGCAATAGCTTCCATGGTCAATCTCCGTAGGAGGCAGTTTCTACAGGGGTGAAAATCAATGCTTCTCGTAAGCCAGCGCAATGTAGACGATGGTCAGCGTCATGAAGATGAACGCCTGCAGCGGGATCACGAGAATGTGGAAGATCGCCCAGGCGCTGCCGGGAAGCCACTGGGCCCAGAACGGCAGCATGGCGATCAGGATGAAAATCAGCTCGGCGGCGTACAGGTTGCCGAACAGGCGCAACGCGAGCGAGACCGGCTTGGCGATCATCTCGACGGTGTTGAGAATCAGGTTGAAGGGCACCAGCAGCGGGTTCTTGCCGAAAGGATGGAACAGGAACTCCTTGCCGAAGCCGACGGCGCCCTTGCCCTTGATGCCGTAATAGATAATGAGCACCAGCACCGACAGCGACAGGCTGAAGGTGGCGCTCATGTCGGCCGACGGCACGACGCGCATGTACTCGATGCCCACCATCGCGGCGAGCACGGGGAACAGGTCGACCGGGATCAGGTCCATGAGGTTCCACAGGAACACCCACACGAAAATGGTCAGCGCCAGCGGCGCGAGCAGTCCCTTGGGGCCGTGGAAGGCCTCGCTCACCGACTTGTCGACGAACTCGAGAATCATCTCGACGAAGTTCTGCATCTTGCCCGGCACGCCGGCGGTCACGGCCCGCGCCGCACCGTAGAACACGCTGAGGAAGATCAGCCCGGTGACCCAGGACCAGAACAGCGTGTCGATATGGAGGGTCCAGAAGCCCTCGCCGACAGCAAGGTGCTCGAGGTGATGCGTGACGTATTCGGTCGGAGAAGCTGCCATTTGCCGTCAACCACCAAAGCCCTGTCGGTCACGCCGCGTAAACACCAGCGCCAGCCAGTTCACGACCAGCGTGGCGACGAACGTGACCACGAGCGGTAAAAACACGTGGCCCAAAAAAATGACTGCGGCTGAGAACAGCACGACAGCCATCACCATCTTGATTGCCTCCGCCTTGACGAAGGCCGCGAGCATCGCCTGGGGTCCGGCCTCGGCCGGAACCGAGAACACCCGCAACGCCATCCAGAGACTCAGCACGAGGCTGATGCCCCCTCCCGCCAGTGCCCCGAGAGCGGCTTCGCCACCCATCGTGAGCCCGAACACGACCGCAGCGACCAGGGTCACGGCTGTCTGTCCGGCCAAGATCTTTGCGGGTACTGAACCGACCCGTTCTCGCATGCCGAGTGACCTCGGCCCCAAAAGCCGCAGGATTGTATCCCGTTTCCGCAGTCGCAGCAATTTCGGAAAATGTCGTTGGAAATGGGGACATTCCCCATTTCAGCGCCCCATTTCAGCGGATGTGGGCCAGGATCCCGTCGAGCTCGTCGAGGCTGTTGTAACTGACGACCAGCTTGCCCGAGCCGGAGGCGGCGTGCTGGAGGGCGACCCTGGCGCCCAGCTTGTCCGCCAGCTCGGCCTCGAGGCGCCGGATATTTGCGTCCGGCTTGCGCGCCGGAGGTTTGGCCGTGGGGGCCTGCAGCCGCTTCACCAGCCGCTCCGTCTCGCGCACCGACAGGCCCTTGGACGCCACTTCGCGCGCCGCCGCGGCCTGCGCCTTCGGGTCCGCCAGGCCGAGCAGCGCCCGGGCGTGGCCCATCTCGATGGCGCGCTTCTCCACCAGCGCCTTGACCTCGTCGCCCAGCTCCAGCAAGCGCAGCAGGTTGCTGACTGCGGCACGCGAACGGCCGACGGCCTCCGCGGCCTGCTGGTGCGTCATCTCGAACTCGCGGATCAGCCGGTCGAGCGAGCGCGCCTCCTCGAGCGGGTTGAGGTCCTCGCGCTGGATGTTCTCGATCAGCGCCATGGCGACGGCGGCCTCGTCGGGCACGTCGCGGATGATCACCGGGACTTTCTGCAGGCCCGCCATCTGCGCGGCGCGCCAGCGGCGCTCGCCGGCGATGATCTCGTAGCGGACGCCGTCCCCGGTGTCGCGCACCGGCCGGATGACGATCGGCTGCACCACGCCCTGGGCGCGGATCGAGTCGGCCAGGTCCTCCAGCGACTCCTGGCGGATGTCGATGCGGGGCTGGTAGCGGCCGCGCTTCAGCAGCTCGACCGCAATTTCGCGGTACTGGCCCTGGTCGGCCGTTTCCCCGGCGGGCGGCCGGCTGGCGGAAGACAGCAGTGCGTCGAGGCCGCGGCCCAGCGAGCGTTTCTTGACGGCCATCAGGCTTCTTTCTCCGTAGTCGTTCCCGGCGGGGTAGGCGCCCGGAAGTTTACCGCAAGGACCGGGCAGCGGCGGCCTCAGCCGGCCGCGGTCGCCTGGCGGCGGATCATCTCGCCGGCCAGCGCGAGGTAGGCCAGCGCGCCGCGGCTGGTCTTGTCGTGGAACAGCGCCGGCATGCCGAAGCTGGGCGCCTCGGCGAGGCGGACGTTGCGCGGGATCACGGTGCGGAACACCTTGTCGCCGAAGTGCAGGATGAGCTGGGAGGACACCTCGTTCGCCAGGTTGTTGCGCGGGTCGAACATGGTGCGCAGCAGGCCCTCGATCTGCAGGCCGGGATTCACCGCGTCGCGGATCTGCTCGATAGTGCTGACCAGCGCCGAAAGCCCCTCGAGCGCGTAGTACTCGCACTGCATGGGGATCAGCACGCCGTCCGCTGCGGTCAGGGCGTTGACCGTCAGCATGTTGATGGACGGCGGGCAATCGATGAGCACGTAGTCGTAGTCCCCGACGATGTCCTTGAGCGCCGTGCGCAGCCGTGTCTCGCGACCGAACTCGTTGATCAGCCTGACTTCCGCGGTGGTCAGGTCCGCGTTGCCGGGAATCAGGTCGAAGCCGCCGGGGTCCGTTCGCACGATGGCGTCGCGGGCCGCCGCCTCGCCAAGCAGCACGTCGCAGGACGACACCTCCAGCTCGCTCTTGTTCACCCCCGAGCCCATGGTGGCGTTGCCCTGGGGATCGAGATCCACGAGCAGCACGCGCCGCCGCGTCGCCGCCAGCGAGGCCGCGAGGTTGACGGCTGTCGTGGTCTTGCCGACGCCGCCTTTCTGGTTCGCGATCGCGAGTATCCTCGTCACGTCTGTTTGTCCTTGCGACAGAATTCGAGCAGGTGGCGGCGTCCCGACAGGCCGGGCACCGTCAGCTTGTGGACGCCCTGCAGCGCCCAGCCGGCGGGCAGCTCCGCCAGCTCCGCCTCCGGGAATGCGCCCTTCATCGCCAGCAACCGGCCGTCACGACGCGCCAGGTGGCCGGCCAGCCGGATGAAATCGCCCACCGAGGAAAAAGCCCGGCTCAGCACCACCGCAAAGCCCTGCTCGTCCTGGTGGCTTTCAGCGCGGGCCTGCACGACCTCGACGTTGCCGAGCCCCAGGCGTGCCGCCGCGTGCTCGACGAACCGCGTCTTCTTGCCCGACGAGTCAAGCAGCACGAAGCGCTGCCCCGGTCGCGCCATCGCCAGCAACAGGCCCGGCAAACCGGCTCCGGTGCCGACATCCAGCGTTCGCTCCTCGCCGATGAACGGCAACACCGCCAGGCTGTCCATCACGTGGCGGGTCACCATCTCCTCGGGCACGCGCACGGCAGTCAGGTTGTAGGTCTGGTTCCACTTGGCCAGCAGCTCCAGGTAGTCGGCCAGCGCACCGGCCAGGCCGGGCGGCTCCGCGAGATGCAGGGCTGCCAGTCCGGTCTCGATCTGCTGCTGAATTTGGGCCTTGTCCACCGGCGCCCCTCTCCGCGGGCCGGCCAGTATAACGGGGCGCCCGCTGAAAGGGCGAAAGCCGGCACGCTCTCCGGCCCGCTGGAGAGCGGAGCCCAACTTGGCCGTCCGGGCACGCGCCGGCTACGGCGCGACCAGCAATGCCACGAAATCGTCCACCGCCGTGGCTTCCAGCTTCTCCTGGTCGGCACACAGCGATTTCAAGGCCTTGAACTGGCTGTCCGTGAGCTTGCCCTTGAGGCTGTTCTCGAATTTCCGCACCAGCAGCGGGATGCCCTCGGCACGCCGTCTCCGGTGCCCGATGGGGAACGCCACTTCGATGCGTTCCGTCGAGCTGCCGTCCTTGAAGATCACCTGCACCGCGTTGCCGATGTAGCGCCGTTCCGCGTCGTAGTAGTCGCGCGTGAAGCGCTCGTTCTCGCGCACCGTCATCTTCGCGCGCAGCGCGTCCACGCGCGGGTCCTGCGCTACCGCGTCCTCGTAGTCCGATGCCGCCAGCCGGCCGAAAATCAGCGGAATGGCGGTCATGTACTGGATGCAGTGGTCGCGGTCCGCCGGATTGTCCAGCGGTCCGGTCTTGTCGATTATCCGCACGCCGGGCTCCTGCGTCTCGATGACGATTTCCCTGATGTCGTCGAGCCGGTCGCGCACCTCCGGGTGCAGCTTCATGGCCGCCTCGACGGCGGTCTGGGCATGGAACTCGGCCGGGTAGGAGATCTTGAACAGCACGTTCTCCATCACGTAGCTGCCGTAGGCCTGCGGGAGCGACAGGTCCTTGCCGCCGAACAGCACGTCCTGGAAACCCCAGCGCGGCGCCGTCACCGCCGACGGGTAGCCCATCTCGCCCGTGAGCGCCATCAGCGCATGGCGCACGCCGCGGCTGGCCGCATCGCCGGCCGCCCAGCTCTTGCGCGAGCCGGTGTTCGGCGCATGGCGATAGGTGCGCAGCGCGCCGCCGTCGATCCAGGCGTTGGACACGGCATTGATGATCTGCGCGCGGTTGCCGCCCAGCATCTTCGTCGCCACCGCGGTGGAGGCAATGCGCACCAGCAGCACGTGGTCGAGGCCGACCCGATTGAAACTGTTCTCCAGCGCAATCACGCCCTGGATCTCGTGCGCCTTGATCATCGCCTCCAGCACGGCGCGGATTCTCAGCGGCTCGTCGCCCTCGGCCACGCGCTTGCGCGACAGGTAGTCGGCCACGGCAAGGATGGCGCCGAGGTTGTCCGAGGGATGGCCCCACTCCGCCGCCAGCCAGGTGTCGTTGAAGTCCAGCCAGCGCACCAGGGCGCCGATGTTGAAAGCCGCCTGCACCGGGTCCAGCTCCCAGCCGGTGCCGGGCACGCGCGCCCCGCCGGGCAGGGTCGCGCCGGGGACTACCGGGCCGAGCAGCTTGGTGCAGGCCGGGTAGTCCAGCGCCTGGAAGCCGCAGGCCAGCGTGTCCATCAGGCAATAGCGCGCGGTCTCCAGCGCCGCGGGGCTCTCGACCTGGTAGCCGTCGACGTAGTCCGCGATATCGAGCAGGACCCTGTCGGGGTCGGGGCGCTGCGCAGAGCGGGTGCCATGAGCGGGCATGTGAGTGCCTTGGGTTCCCGTCGGCTCAGCCGCGCTCGCCGATCGGCGTCCAGGCCTGCAGCCCCGGGCCCACGTACTCGGCGCCCGGCCGGATCAGCCGGTTGTTGGCGCGCTGCTCCATGACATGGGCGGACCAGCCGGTGGTGCGCGAACAGACGAAGATCGGCGTGAACAGCGCCGTCGGGATGCCCATGAAGCGGTACGCGCTGGCCGAGTAGAAGTCGGCGTTCGGGAACAGCTTCTTCTCGTCCCACATGACCTTCTCGATGGCCTCGGACACCGGGAAGACCACCTTGTCGCCGCACTCGTGGGAGAGCTGCTGCGCGAAGGCCTTGATGACCTTGTTGCGCGGATCCGAGGTGGTGTAAACGCGGTGGCCGAAGCCCATGATCTTGGCCTTGGCCGCCAGCATCTCGCGCACGCCCCGGTCCGCCGCATCTGCGCTGTCGAAGCGCTCGATCAACTCCATGGCCGCCTCGTTGGCGCCGCCGTGCAGCGGGCCGCGCAGCGCGCCGATGGCGCCGGTGATGGCCGAGTGGAAGTCGGACAACGTCGCGGCAATGACGCGCGCCGTGAAGGTCGAGGCGTTGAACTCGTGCTCCGCGTACAGGATCAGCGACACGTCCAGCACCCGGCGATGAAACTCCGACGGCGCCTTGTCGTGCAACAGGTGAAGAAAATGCCCGGCGACGCTGTCGTCGTCGGTCACGGTGTCGATGCGCACGCCGTCCTGGTGGAAGCGCCACCAGTACAGCAGCATGGAGGGAAACGCGGCCAGCAGCCGGTCGGCGACATCCACCTGTGGCTGGTGGTCGTCCTCCGGCTCAAAGTTGCCGAGCAGCGAGCAGCCGCTGCGCAGCACGTCCATCGGGTGCGCATCGCCGGGGATGGTCTCGAGCGCGTTCTTGAGGGCGTCCGGCAGGGCGCGCAGGCCCTTCAGCCGCTTCACGTAGGCATCGAGCTCGGCCTGCGTCGGCAGGCGCCCGTAGTGCAGCAGGTAGGCGACTTCCTCGAAGCGCGCGTGCTCGGCGAGGTCGTAGATGTCGTAGCCACGATAGGTCAGGCCGGCGCCTTCCTTGCCCACCGTACAAATGGCGGTTTCCCCAGCGGACACGCCCGCGAGGCCGCCTGCCTTCTTGTCCTTGCTCATTGTTGGTCTCCCTGGCTTTTCCTGGCGGCGCCGTCCGTTGCGAACAGCGCGTCGAGCTTGCGCTCGTAATCGTGGTACCCGAGCACTTCGTAGAGCTCCATGCGGGGTTGCATGGTGTCCACCACGGCCTGCTGCGTGCCCTCGCGCCGCAGCGTCTCGTAAACCGCCAGCGCGGCCGCGCTCATGGCGCGGAATGCCGACAACGGGTACAGCGCCAGGCGCACGCCGGCCTCGCCCAGTTCCTGCGTGGTGAACAGCGGTGTCTTGCCGAACTCGGTGATGTTGGCCAGCACCGGGACCTTTACCGCAGTAGTGAACTGCCGGTATTCCTCCAGCGTGGTCAGCGCCTCGGCGAAGATCATGTCGGCGCCCGCCTCGACGTAGGCCAGCGCACGCTCGACCGCCTGCGGCTGGCCCTCCACGGCATGCGCGTCGGTGCGCGCCATGATGACGAAGTCGCCGTCCGTGCGGCCGTCCACCGCAGCACGGATGCGGTCACACATCTCGGCGCTGGAGACCAGCGCCTTGCCGGGCCGATGGCCGCAGCGCTTGGCGGAGACCTGGTCCTCGAGGTGCAGCGCGCCGGCGCCGGCGCGGATCATTTCCTTCACGGTGCGGGCGATGTTGAAGGCCGCACCCCACCCGGTGTCGGCGTCCACCAGCAGCGGCAGGTCGGTGGCGCCGGTGATCCGGCGGATGTCCTCGCAGACATCGTTGAGGCTGGTCATGCCCAGGTCGGGGAGGCCGAAGGAGGCATTCGCCACCCCTGCGCCGGACAGGTAGATCGCGCGGTAACCGGCCCGCTCGGCGAGCAGGGCGGTGTAGGCATTGATCGTGCCCACCACCTGCAGGGGGCATTCGGCCTCGAGGGCGGCCCGGAAGCGGGCGCCGGCGGACTGGGTCTTTGGCATGAGCGGCTTCCTTTGCTGCAGGCGCTGCCGTGTGGGCAGCGCATCATTTTAGCATCAGCATCGCGCTGCATCAGGCCGCGGCTGCGCCTCCGCCGACAGCGACTCACCCGGCCCGGCGTGAACCGCTCAGCGCTGCAGGTCGACGATGGTGCGCCCGCGCACCTGGCCGTCGATATAATCGCCGAATACGCCGGGAAGTTCGGACAAACCGACGGTTTTGTGCGAGATCGTGTCCAGGTGTCTTGGCTTCAGCGAACTCGCGAGACGATCCCAGACCTCGATGCGCAGCGGCCGGGGCGTGGCGACGGAATTCACGCCCAGCAGGTTGACGCCCCGCAGGATGAAGGGCATCACCGTGGTGTGCAGCTCGTGGCTCTGGGCGAGCCCGATGCTGGCGATCGAGCCCCACCAGTCCATGGTGCGGGTAAGCCAGGCAAGGGTCTCCCCGCCCAGGTTATCCACCGCGCCCGCCCAGGCGGCCTTCTCGAGCGGCCGGGTACCCATCTCGAACTCGCCGCGCACCAGCACCTCGGCGGCGCCGAGCTCCCGCAGGTAGCCGGCGGCATCGGCCTTGCCGGTCAACGCGGTGACCTGGTAGCCACGCGCGGCCAGCATGTCCACCGCCAGGCTGCCGACGCCGCCGGTGGCGCCGGTGACGATCACCGGGCCCTTGTCGGGCGCCAGGCCGTTGTGCTCCATCCGGTGGATGGCCAGCCCGGCGGTGAAGCCGGCGGTGCCGAGCTGCATGGTCGCGCGCGGGTCGAGGCCCGCGGGGATCGGCACTACCCAGTCGCCGCTCACGCGCGTGTACTCGGCATAGCCGCCGTCGTGCTCTTCGCTCAGGCCGCAGCCGGTCACCACCACCAGGTCGCCGGGCCGGTAGCGGTCGTCCTCCGAGCTGACCACCTCGCCGGCGACGTCGATGCCTCCGACCAGCGGAAAGCGGCGCAGGATGCGGCCCTTGCCGGTCGCGGCGAGCGCGTCCTTGTAGTTGATGCTGGAGTAATGGCCGCGGACGACCACCTCGCCGGGACCGAGGTCGTCGAGCGACAGCGTTTCCAGCTTCGCCTCGACGCCCTTGCCGGCCTGGTGGATGCGGAATGCCTTGAACGAGGTGGTCATGACCGGTCTCCCTTGGCTTCGTTGGCCAGCCACACCGCCAGGCCCTGGGCGTTCAGCGCCATGTCCATGTTGAGGATCTCCTCGCGCAGTTCCGGGTCCGGATCGAAGCCGTGCTCGTCAAGCCGGGCGAAGGTCCAGTCGCGCAGCGCATCGCGGATGGACGCCGCGGGATCGTCGTCGTCACGGTGCGCGGTGGCGATCTTCACGTACTCGTCCAGGTCCCGGTGCAACTGCGGCGCCAGCGCGGCGGGCGCGGTCACCCGGCTGAAGTGCGTCAGGTACGCCTGCTCCGGCCGGTAGGACAGCAGCCGCCGGATGGTGGCATGTGCGGCTTCCGGGTCGAACTGCACCGGCGTGGTGGTGGGGAAAATGAATGGCCCGGCGGCCGTGTCCAGCTCGCGGTAGGAAATGCCGAAGCAATCGCCGGTGAACACGGCCGCCGCGGTGGGGTCCACGATGCAATAGTGGTGCCTGGCGTGGCCCTCGGTGTGAATGAACTCGAACTCACGGCCGGCGAGCGACAGCCGCTCGCCGTCCTCGACGGTGCGGATACGGTCCTCGGGGATCGGCCGGATTTCGCCATAGAGCGCGTTGAAGGCGTCTTCGCCGTACACGGCCTTGGAGCCCTCGATCAGCCGGGTGGGGTCGGCCATGTGCCGCGCGCCACGCGGATGCAGCACCGCGGTTGCGTTCGGCAGCGCCGCCATCAGCGCACCCGCGCCGCCGGCGTGATCCAGGTGGACGTGCGTGACGAATACCCAGTCGACCTGCCCGGGCTCGAGGCCCTTCGCCTCGAGTGCGGCCAGCAGCAGCGGCACCGAATGGCTGGTGCCCGTGTCCACGAAAGCAGCACGCTCGCCGTGCACCACCAGGTGGCTGGCGTCCAGGCCCGGGCGCACGTACTCCGTGTCCACTGCGGTGACGCCGGCGTCGAAATCGATCAGGCTGGGCTTGTGCAATGCGGTTTCTCCCCTCTCGGCTGTGCCGATTGTCTCGCCTCGGGCCGCAATGAGCAAAAACGCCGGCGCGAGCGGCCGGCGTCGGGGATCACGACTGGCGGCAGCACGCGGCCGCCGGGGCCAGGGATGCCCTAGCGCTTCTTCGGCACCTTCAGGCCGGGCAGGGAAGCGTAGTACGCCGCCAGGTCGGCAATATCGGCGTCGGACAGCCCGGCGGCCAGGGGCGCCATCAGCGCGTTGTTGCGCTCGCCGCTGCGGTACTGCTTGAGCGACTTGGCCAGGTAGTCGGCGTATTGCCCTGCCAGCACCGGGAAATTCGGCGCGATGCCGCGGCCGTCGGCACCGTGACAGGCGGCGCAGGGCGCCGACTTGGCGCGGCCGAGCTCGGGGTTGCCGGCCTGGGCCGCGCCGGCGAGCAGCAGGCCCGCCACGACGACGGCCAGCCCGCGGATGTTGCTCGCCTTGCTCATTGGCCCTGCTCCTCGAACCACTTGGCGATGGCGGCGATCTCTTCCTCGCTCAGCGTCGAGGCATTCGCGTGCATGGTGGAATGCGGCCGCTCGCCGCTGGTATAGGCGCGCAGCGCGTCACTGATGTACTGCGCATGCTGCCCGCCGAGCTTCGGCACGTGGTAGGTCGGATAAGCATTCTTGTAGCCCGGGATGGCGTGGCAACCCAGGCAGGTTTCCACGGCGTCCGGCCGGGAATCGGCAGCCGCCGACGACGCGGCCAGCAGGCCGGCGAGGGCCAGTCCGAACAGTACGGCGCGCGATTGCATCGGCAAGCATCCTCCGGGTCGTCGCGGTAGCAGGAAATCGCGGCGGTATGGTAATCAGGGAAAACCGAAAAAGCCAATTCCCGGGGGCGCGCGGAACCGCCCGGGCTGCGGCGCCCTCAAAACACGGTAGGCTCGATCAACCACGCACGCGGAGAACTTCCATGCTGCACCTGCGGATTCTTTTTCTCGCCCTGCTCCTCGGCTTGCCGGCCGCCGTCATGGCCGCGGCGGCCGACGCGCCGCCCACCGTCACCGCCTCCGGCGAGGGACGGGTGGAAGTGGCGCCCGACCTTGCCTGGCTGAGTTTCGGCGTCAGCGCCCGTCAGCCGACCGTGGCGGCGGCTCGCGACGAGGTGGCCCGCGGCGTCGCCCGGCTGATCACGCTGGCGCGGCAGCAGGGCCTGAAGGACGAGCACATTGCCACGGCCGCGCTGAGCGTCAGCCCCGAGTTCGACTGGCATCCCGAGACCCGCGAGCGCCGGCTGCTGGGCTACGTGGTCAGTCGCCAGGTGACGCTGCGCCTGGCAGACCTCGCGAAGCTCGGGGAATTGACTGAGCAGGCACTCGGCCTGGGCGTCACCGACGCGTCGCCGGCGCGCTTCGACACCTCGCGCCGCGCCGAGCTCGAAAACGAGGCACTGGCCGCGGCGGCCCGCGATGCGCGCTCCCGCGCGGAGGTGATGGCGAAGGCGTTGGGCGCCACCGTCGGGGCGGCGCTGCGCATCGAGGCCGGCGGCAGCGGCATGGCGCCGCAGCCGGTGATGCGCATGGCCATGGCGGAGGCGGACGCCATGACGGGGGCCGAGACCTACCAGGCCGGGCTGATCCGTGTCACTGCCAGTGTCACCGCCAGCTTTGCGCTGCTGAACCCCTGACGGCCGCGCCTCAGGGCGCGTCCCGGACGATGCTGACGAAACGGCTGGGATGAATATTCAGCGGGTTGTCGACGATGCCGCGGACGTGTGGCTTGACGAGCTTCTTGCTGACATAGAAATAAAGCGGCATCAGCGGCGCCGCCGCCTGCATGCGTGCCTCGGCTTCCGCCAGCAGGCGCAGCCGCGACTCCCGGTCGGGGCGTGAGGCGGCCTCGTGCAGGAGGCGATCGTACTCGGCGTCGGCCCAGCCGGTGCCGTTGACCGGGCTGTCGCCGGCGAGGATGCCGAGAAAGCTCTCCGGCTCGGCGAAGTCCGCGATCCAGCTGCCGCGGTAGACCTGCGTGATGTCACCGGCGCGCACGTTGGCGAGCAGCACGCGGAACTCCTCGCGCACCAGGCTGGTCTCGACGCCGAGCGCTTCCTTCCACATCGAGCTCACCGCCACCGCGATCCGGTCGTGCAGCTCGCCGGTGTTGTAGCGGATCTCCAGCTGCAGCGGCCTGTCGGGCCCGTAGCCGGCGGCGGCGAACAGCGCCTGGGCCAGCTCCACGCGCTCGCGGCGCCGCGCCTCGCACTCGGCGTCGCGGGGCGACGTGTAACCAGGGAT
>CBDDRR010000373.1:0-4524 GCA_965233095.1 uncultured bacterium | reverse complement strand
ATTCATCGGAAAGCCGGCGAAGAGATGGAAGTTCAGGTAGCGGCTGACCCACGCGGCGAACGCGAGACACAGGATCGTCAGCGTCCCGCCGAGGGGCAACCGCAGCCGGTCCCAGAGCAGGAAACCGAAGACGCCGGGGAGCACGCCGAGCGCCAGCGGCGTGACCAGCGGCCACCAGCGCCGGTCGCGCCAGTCCACCCAGTAGTCCCAGTCACCGACCAGCAGGGCGAAATGGAAGCTGAAAATGCCCATGAACAGCAGCACCACGAGCGGAATCACCAGCCAGTCGATCCGGACGTGGGCTCGATGCTGCTCGAGCGCCGACTCGAGGCCCGCGGCTTTCCGTCCGGCTGTGCCGGGCTGCTCCGGTGCTTTCATGGGGTCTCGGCGCCCTCGAGGCGCGAGCAGTCAGGTGTGCGGGCTCGCCAGTGACGGCGCCGGGACCGGTTCTTCGTCCACGGCGACATGGCTCAGCTCGATGATCCGCGTGAGAATCTGCACCACCAGACCGCCCGCCGCAAAGGTCGCCCAGCCCAGCAGCACGAAGCCCCAGTGGATCGGCGCGGCGAACAGCTCCTCGGCATAGAAGAACGTGTGCCCCCATTCGTTGAAACCGAGATTCGGCATGATCATGATCGGGCCGGCGACCAGCAGCGCGAACGGCAGGGACACCCGGCGCGCGAACTGCGGCAGCCGCGTCCGCGCGTACACGAACGCCGTGACGCCCGCGATGATGAACATGGGGATGCCGAAATAGAACAGGGCGATGTGCGTCGGGGTGAAATCGGTGTCGCGGACGGTCACCTGATGCCAGGCGGCGTCGGCCTCGGTGAACGGCGACGCCGTCAGGTAGGCGGTCACCGCAAACACCAGCAACTGGGCGAGCAGCACGAAATGGCGCCGCAACTCCTCCGCGGGCGCCAGCGCGTCCAGGTGCCGGTCACGGGTGTGCCAGAGCCAGCCCACGATCGCGGCCCCGGCGATGAACAATGCCGGCAATTGCACATAGAGCAGGGTCATCCAGTAAGCCTGGAATTCCGGCGAGAAATAATCGAGCCCCACGGTGAAGGCGGTCGTGTGCTGATATACGCGATAGCCGGAGTAGAGAAAACCCACCCCGAGCAGCACGGCAAGGACCGCGAGCCATGGTGCCCGCGGCGCTGCATAGGTCCGACCGGCCGCCGAGCTCATATCCATCGTTCCTCCGCCGAGGGAAGCGCCATTGCGGCGCCAGTGTGCCGATAATGTCAGTCCGACGGCACGGCGTCCTGTCCTTTTCGGACGCGCAGTTGTCATAATCGGACACGGCAAGGAGGGGCGATGCTGGAAAGGGACATCGAGGTACCGGCGCGATACTACGTACGCCTCGGCGAGATGCTGACCCCGGGGCGGGCCGATCGTGGCGAGCTTTTCTGCAAGGCCCGCATCGGCGCTCGCGCGCTCGAACAGCCCGATGCCCTGCTGCGGCACTCGCAGGTCGAAAGGCTCGTCCGGCTGGCCGGCGAACTCAGCGGCAGGACCGACCTCGGCTTCGAGCTCGGCAAGACGCTGACGATGAGCGCGCACAGCCTCGTCGGCTTCGGCATGCTCAGCAGCCCGGACATCGATTCCAGCCTGCGGTTCGTCGCCCGCTTCTTCCGGCTCGTCATGCCGAGCTTTTCCATGCGCTACGCGCGCCGACCGCATGGCGGCGCCGACGCGTATTTCGCTCCCGTCATCGGCATGAGCCCGGCGTGCCTGGCTTTCCACCTGGAGGCGATCGCCACTTCGGCGCACCGAGAGATCCGGGAGATGTGCGGGAACCTGCCGCAATACGAGATTCGGCTCTCCGTTCCCGAGCCGCCGCACGCGCGCCGGTATGCGGATCTCAAGGGGGTTCGCTGGCTGTTCGGCGCGACCCCCCACCCGGGCGTGCACCTGTCTTTCGATTTCGACCTGAGGGAGTATCGGCTGGCGATGGCCGACGGCAATGCGCTGCAGATGGCCGAGGCACGCTGCCGTGCATTGCTGGGCGCCGTGGCCGCCGAGGGCAGCTTTTCCGACTGGACGGCAATGATGCTCCGGGAAGCGGCGAATGGGCTGCCGACCCTGGGCGACCTTGCCGCAATGCTGAACCTGTCGACGCGCACGCTGGCCCGTCACCTGGCCCGCGAGGGCAACGGGTTTCGGGCGCTGGCGGCGCGGGCGAAACACGATCTTGCCTGCGAGCGGCTCCTGGGCGGCAAGATGGGCATTACGGGAGTCGCCCACTCGCTCGGTTACGACGATGCCGCCAATTTCACCCGCGCTTTCCGGGCCGAGTCCGGCTGCAGTCCGAGCGAATTCCTCAGAAGGGCGGCACAAGCCGGTCCGGCCGCGCGGCGCCGCCGCACCCGCTCGCAGCGCCAGTGAGCTCACGAGCTGTGACGAACCCGAGCGGACATAGGCCCAGCCCGGGTCCTGCTTCCTGACGCCTGGGCAAAATACGCGCTGGCCTTGCGCAGGATCTCGTTGGCCTGGCGCAGCTCCCGCACCTCGCGCTCCAGAGCCTTGATCCGATCCCGCGCCGCCGTGCTCAACCCCTCGCGCAGGCCGCTATCCCGCTCATGCCGGCGAAGCGGGAGCCGCAGCGTCTCGGCCTTGCAGCCGATCTTCGCCGCCACCGACCCGATTGCCGCCCACTGCGACTCGTGCTCGTCCCGATGCTCGAAGGCCCCTCCGGACCGCACGCTCCCTGACCTCCGGTGAATACCGCTTTGCGCAGGTGTCCAATGCTCCAATCCCCTCAAGGTTCGGAGCCTCCGGGAAAGCCGGGGGGGTTCACTTTCCTTGTGACGCGCCGTCGTTGCTCGGCCAGTGGCGTCGTCATCGACGAACTCGGGCCGGCACGGCGTGGCCGCGAGGGCCGCGACCCGCGTAGCCGCGTCAGCCGACGACCATCGTCGACGTCAGCGGCTGCGAGAGGATCCACAGTCCGGAGACCGTGAAGCCCGCCATCAGCAGCAGCATCGGCAGCTGGCTCAGCACCGCGTCCCGCCGCACTGCGAATACGCGCAGCGCCACGCGGTGCGCCAGCAGCACGCTGGCGATGTGGCCCGCGAGGATGAAGCACACCTGCATGTGCCAGACCCAGTTCAGGTCCGGGATGTAGGCGGCGCGAAAGCGCCGGGCGGTGCCGAACAGGTTCCAGCCGTAGCCGAAGGGATCCGAGACCAGGCTCAGGATCTTCGGCCCCTGGTCGAGCAGCAGCGTGAAGTAATGTGCCGCGTGGTAGGCCAGCACGATCGGCAGCACGGTCGAGGCGAAGTCGAGGAGCAGTTCCCGGAGCGGACGCTGCGTGCCGGTGAGTGCGCGCGCGAGTGCCAAGGTGAGGACGTAGACACCGAAGTACAGGAACGGCGCTGCGACCAGCCACGCCGTGTCCCAGGCCCGATGCCAGGGACGCGCGGCCGCGAGGCTCTCAATGGGTCGTCCGCCGACGAGCGGCGCGACCACGCCGAGCGGGTCGTGCCAGAACAGCACGAACCATGACTGCGTCTCGCGCAGGCCGTCGTAGGATGTCGACGCCAGCATCGCCAGCACGAACACCACGCTCGCGAGCCGTGCGGGTCGTTCCTGCAGCACGCCGGCGCCCGGCCAGCGCAGCGCCAGCCTGCCGCTTGCGCCGGCCTCGCCGGGCCGGTAGTCGACGGGCGCCAGCATGGCCACGTTGCGGAAGAATACCGAGAAGACCTCGCAGTGACGAAACCAGGCACTCGCGCCGAACAGCCAGGCGCCGGCGACGTTCAACAGGGTGTAGCCGGCCAGCACCATGCCGAGCGAAAACGGCGTGGCGCGGATTGTCAGCTCGAACCAGATCAGTGCCAGGTACAGCGCCAGGGCCGGCCACACGTCGAGCTGCTGCGGATACGCGATCCGGCCACGCGCGAAACCGGCCGCCACACGAGAGAGTGCGTCCACCAGGCTGCGCCAGGGATTGAGCCGCGCATAGAAATCCCCGAAGACCGCGGTCGCGTACGTGACGCCGAGCAGGAAGACGATCCAGAACGCCGTCATGCTGAAGTTGCGCAGCGGATCCCGGCTGCCGAACAGTCCGGTGGCGATGGCGAGCAGCAGCATCGTCATGCTCGCGAGTCGCAGCACCTGCGGCACGCGCAGCCGGCGCAGCGCCTGCACGAGCGGCCACCGGTCCAGCGCGAGCGCGGACCCGGGCGCCACCGCCGCGGGCGCGCTCATGAAATACCCGGCCGCCAGGAACGAGATGACCAGCGCCGCGGCCGCGCCCCAGGCGTACAGCCAGAGCGGCACCGGCAGCGTGTAGAGGCGGCCGAACGTGTGGGCCTGTGCCACCGCAGGCGCGCACAGCAGGGCGATCAGCGCCGCGCGGCGCACGCGCGAGCCCCGGCGGCGGGTGGCTAGAGGCGGCCCGTCGTCGGGTCGATCGGGTGCGGCAGGTACGGCGGCAGCGCCGCCGGATCCGGCCGGACCGGCGCGGGACGTGCGGCCGAGGCGGCGAGGGTCTGCTGCCACAGGCGCACGTACGCG
>CBDDRR010000372.1:0-14713 GCA_965233095.1 uncultured bacterium | reverse complement strand
GGCCTGTGGGCGAAGACGAGCTTCGACATCGACGAGGACGTTGCCGCGCCGTTCATCGCCACGGGTATGCGGCCGCGTATCGCTGTGCTGCGGGAGCAGGGCGTCAACAGCCAGGTGGAGATGGCCGCGGCATTCCACCGTGCCGGCTTCGACCCGGTGGACGTGCACATGAGCGACCTGTTCGCCGGTCGCCGCGCGCTGGAGGACTTCGCGGGACTGGTGGCCTGCGGCGGCTTCTCTTACGGCGACGTGCTCGGCGCGGGCGAGGGCTGGGCCAAGAGCATCCTTTACAACGCCCGCGCCCGTGACCTGTTCGAGGCCTTCTTCGCGCGCCCCGACACCTTTTCGCTGGGCGTGTGCAACGGCTGCCAGATGATGTCCGCCCTCAAGGAGATCATCCCCGGCGCGGCGCTGTGGCCGCGCTTCGTGCGCAATCGCTCGGAGCAGTTCGAGGCGCGCTTCGGGCTGGTGCGCGTGGAGGAGAGCGGCGCGGCGCTGGCCGCCGGCATGGCCGGCTCTGTCATGCCGATCGTGGTCTCGCACGGCGAGGGTCGCGCGGAATTTCGGGACGAGGCGCACCGCGAGGCCTGCGAGGAGGCGCAGCTCGTCTGGCTGCGCTACGTCGACAACCATGGGCGCGTCGCCGTGCGCTATCCCGCCAATCCGAACGGTTCACCTGCCGGCATCGCCGGCCTGACCTCAGCGGATGGCCGGGCGACCATCGCGATGCCGCACCCGGAGCGGGTGTTCAGGAGCATTCAGCATTCCTGGCGGCCGGATCATTGGGGCGAGGACAGTCCGTGGATGCGGTTGTTCCGCAACGCGCGGGCATGGCTTGGCTGAGCTGAGGCGCGCGCAGACGCGCCCTGTGGAGGGGAGTGATGAGTGAATCGAGCGGCACGGCCGGCACGCGCTTCCGCGAAGGGGAGGTGCGCGCACCGCGCGGCAGCGAGCTGAGCTGCCGCGGCTGGGTGCAGGAAGCCGCCCTGCGCATGCTGATGAACAATCTCGACCCCGAGGTCGCCGAGAATCCCCGCGAGCTGGTGGTGTACGGCGGCATCGGCCGCGCGGCCCGCAATTGGGAATGTTTCGACGCCATCGTCGCGACGCTTCGGCGACTCGCCGACGACGAGACCCTGCTGGTGCAGTCGGGCAAACCGGTCGGCGTGTTCCGCACCCACCCCTTCGCGCCGCGCGTGCTGATCGCCAACTCCAACCTGGTCGGCAAGTGGGCTGACTGGGACCACTTTTTCGAGCTCGACCGCAAGGGCCTGATGATGTACGGCCAGATGACGGCCGGCTCGTGGATCTACATCGGCTCGCAGGGCATCGTGCAGGGCACCTACGAGACTTTTGCCGAAGCAGTTCGCCAGCACTACGACGGCGATGCGCGCGGGCGCTGGCTGCTGACCGGCGGGCTGGGCGGCATGGGCGGCGCGCAGCCGCTGGCCGCGCTGTTCGCCGGCCTGTCGTGCCTCGCGGTGGAGGTGGATCCGGCGCGCATCGACAAGCGCCTCGAGACCGGCTACCTCGACCGGCATGCCGAGTCGCTCGACGCCGCGCTGGCCATGCTCGAAGAGGCCGCTGCCGCAGGCACGCCGACCTCTATCGGCCTGCTCGGCAATGCCGCCGAGGTGTTCGAGGAAATCGCATCGCGGGGCATCGCGCCGGATCTCGTCACCGACCAGACCTCTGCGCACGATCCGATCAACGGCTACATCCCGGTCGGCTACGATGTGGCGGCTGCCGCCGGGTTCCGAGCGCGCGATCCCGCGGCCTACGTGCGCGCCGCCAAGGACTCCATGGCCCGGCAGGTACGCGCCATGCTGGCGCTGCAGGCGGCGGGCTCGCCGACCTTCGACTACGGCAACAACATCCGCGCCATGGCGCAGGATGCCGGCGTGAGCAACGCCTTCGACTTCAAGGGTTTCGTGCCTTTGTACATCCGCCCGCTGTTCTGCGAGGGCGTGGGACCGTTCCGCTGGGTGGCCCTGTCGGGCGACCCGGAGGACATCTGGAAGACCGACGCGAAGGCGCGCGAGCTGTTCCCGGACAAGACCGGCCTGCACCGCTGGCTGGACGGCGCGCGGGAGCGCATCCGCTTCCAGGGCCTGCCGGCGCGCATCTGCTGGCTCGGCTACCAGGAGCGCCATCGACTCGCCCTCGCCTTCAATGCCATGGTGGCGAGCGGCGAACTCAAGGGGCCGATCGTCATCGGCCGCGATCATCTCGATTCCGGTTCCGTGGCCTCGCCGAACCGGGAGACGGAGGCGATGCGCGACGGCTCGGACGCGGTGGCCGACTGGCCGGTGCTCAATGCGCTGCTGAACACGGCCAGCGGCGCATCCTGGGTGAGTTTTCACCACGGCGGCGGCGTCGGCATGGGCTACTCGCTGCACGCCGGCGTGGTGGTGGTGGCTGACGGCAGCGAGCGCGCCGCCCGGCAGCTTGCCCGCGTGCTGGTCAATGATCCGGGCACAGGGGTGATGCGGCATGCCGATGCGGGCTACGAAAAAGCCCTCGAGGTGGCCACCGAGCGCGGCCTCGACCTGCCGATGAAACCGCGCGGGACTTGACGCGCCACGGTGTGATTCGGGAGATTCTGCAATTGCCGGCGTCTGCGGGCGCCGGCAGCCATGACAACGAGCCATCGAACACGGAGCGAGGAGAGGGAGCATGATCCTGGTCGCCGGAGCGTCGGGCGAGCTGGGGCGGGCCATTTGCCGCAAGCTCGTCGAGCGCGGGGGAACGGTGTACGGCATGGTGCGCGCGAGTTCCGCGCCCGCTGCCGTCGCGGAGCTCGAGGACATGGGCGTGACGCTGGTGCGCGCCGACCTGGACAGCCCGGATTCGCTGCGCGAGGCCTGCAGCGGGTGCGATTCGGTGGTCTCGGGCATGACCGCCATGGGGCGCGCCGGTGAGAGCATCGAGAAGGTGGATCGCGACGGCCAGCTGGCGCTGGTGGCGGCAGCTGCCGAGGAGGGCGTCGAGCGCTTCGTTTACGTGTCGTTCTCCGGCGTCATCGGCAAGGACGATCCGCTGACGCTGGCCAAGCGCGCGGTCGAGCGCACGCTCAAGCACAGCGGCATGACCTGGACAGTGCTGCGTCCCTCCTACTTCATGGAATCCTGGTTCTCACCGGCGCTGGGATTCGATATCGCGGCCGGCAAGGCGCGCATCTACGGTTCCGGCCGCGCGCCGATCAGCTGGGTGGCACGCGATGATGTCGCGGCGTATGCCGCGGAGGCGGTGGACAGCGAGGAGGCACGCAACGCGACGCTGGAAATCGGCGGCCCGGAGGCCATCGCGCCGCTCGACGCCGTGGCGCTGCTCGAGTCGGTCGCGGGCCGGCGGATCGAGGTCGAGAACGTCGACGAGGATGCGCTGCGGGCGCGGCTGGCCGCGGCTACCGGAGCGCAGGAGCGCAGCCTGGTGGCGCTGATGCTGGCATACGCGCGCGGCAATGCCGTGCCCATGGAGGACATGGCCGAGCGATTCGGACTCGAGTTGACGCCGTTGCGGGACTGGGCGGAGCGGTCGCTGGGGCCTGCTGCCTGAAACGCCTCAGGCGGCGGCGCGCCCAGGCGGCGGAACTCAGGCGCCGACCAGCTCCGTGCCCAGCTTGATCGCGGCCAGGGCATCGGGGGCGTAGCCGTCCGCGCCGAGCTTCCGCCAGATCTCGGGCGCGTCGCTGAAGGCAAGCCCGCCGACCATCACCCGGACAGTACGGCCCTCGAGGCGCCGCACTGCCGCAATCGCCTCGGCCAGCCGCGGCAGCTGCACGCTCAACGCCGCCGACAGCACCAGCAGGTCGCCGTCGAAGTACTGCAGGGCGGCGGCCAGCTCCGGCACCGGCACGTTCGCGCCCAGGTGCACGGCGCGCCAGCCCGAAATGTCGAAGAAGTCGGCCAGCACGCGCACCGCGATGTCATGTGCATTGCCGGCGACGGCGGCGCATACGACCGTGTGGCCGTTGGCCGGCGCCCGCTTCGCGCGATGCGCCAGCAGGGCCATGAGGCGCTCCGTGGTGTAGGTGACCACGTGCTCCTCGACGATGCCGAGCTCGCCCGCATGCCAGAGCCGCCCGACCTCGCGCTGGGCCGGCACCAGCACGTCGAGATAGGCAGTTTCCACCGCGAGCCCGGCATCCACCTCGGCCAGCACACGATCGGTGGCCTTGCGGCTGTCGCCTTCCAGCACCGTGGCAAGGTACTCCAGTGTCAGCCGACCGGTCGTGCTGTGCGGGTCGATGGAGGAATCGGCGTCAGCCACGGGCCGGTCCAGCTCGGCTAGCGCGGCGCCCAGCAAGGCCGTTGGACCACCCTGCACGGCATCCGGCAGTTCCTCCGCGAGCACAGTCGAAAGTACCGCGAGGCTCGCGCGCAGGTCGCCCTCGGGCACCTCCCGTGCCGCGAAGGCCCGTCGCGCCCAGGTGACCCGGGCGACGAACAGGCGGGGCTCACCCATGCGCAGCGCGGCGGCAAGCTCGACGATGCGCTGGGCCAGGGCGGCCTTCCAGGTACCCACGGCGTCCGGCGCAAAGCGCGCCGACAGCTCGGGATGTGCCGCCAGCAGCCGCTCGGTGGCCAGCGCCGCATAGCCGGACGCGCTGGTCTCGAGCAGCTCGGCGGCGAACAGGTCGGACTGGCTCATGTATCGTCTCCGTTCAGAAAACCTGGCGTCCGGATCGCTGGCAGCGTAGCGCAGCGAAGGACCCGGGACCTGTGTTCATGCCCCGGATTCGGCGGGAGCACCCCGCGTGGATTCGATTATAGCGGCGCAGGCGATAGAATCAGCGCATCACAGCCGTTGCGCCTGCCCGGCGCCGGTGCCCACGCCTGGAGAGCATCAATGCCAAGCAAGGCGGACGCCTCGTCCCTCGACGCCCTTTACCCGGCGCATCATGCCGAGCTGGTCGCCCGCTACGAGTCGGTGCTGGCGGCCTCGCCGTTCGACGCAGTTGCAGTCTATTCGGGTGCGCCGCGCCTGCGCTTCCGCGACGACCAGTCCTGGCCGTTTCGCGCCGGCACCTTCTACCAGCAGTGGGTCCCATGCGACGAGCACGCCGGGTGCGTGTTGCTGCTCCGGCCCGGCCGCAAGCCGCTGCTCGTGTTGCACCTGCCCGACGATTACTGGCACTCGGTCCCGGAATCGCCGACCGGGCCATGGACCGAGCATTTCGACATCAAGGTCGCGGGCGACCCCGCGGGCGTGCGCGCAGCCTTGCCGAAAAAGCTCGCTGGCTGTGCGCTCATCGGCGAGCCGGACGAGCAGGTTGCCGGGTGGGGCTGTGCCGCGCTGAATCCCGCCTCCGTCGTCACGCCGCTCGAGTTCGCGCGCCTGTACAAGACGGCCTACGAGGTCGAGTGCATCGCCGTCGCAAACCGCATTGCGGCCCGCGGGCATCGGGCCGCGCGCGACGCGTTCAACGCCGGGGCGAGCGAGTTCGGCATTCACCTCGCTTTCCTGGAGGCGACGGGCCACAGCGAGGCCGAGCTGCCCTATGCCAATATCATCGCGCTCAACGAGCACGCCGCCACGCTGCACTATGGGCGCTTCGACCGTGTGGCGCCGGCGCCGCGACGCAGCTTCCTGATCGACGCCGGGGCGCGCTGCCGGGGCTATGCCGCGGACATCACGCGAACCTGGCCGGCCGAGCCGGGCGGGGAGTTTGCCGCGCTGGTCGATGCGCTGGACCACGAGCAGCAGGCGCTCATCGAGGGCCTGCGTCCCGGCGCCTCCTACGTCGATGTGCACGAGGACGCGCAGCTGTCGGTGGCCGTCATCCTGGAGGACTTCGGCATCGTTTCGATGGCGCCGGACGACATGGTCGCGGCCGGCGTCAGCAACGTCTTCCTGCCGCACGGCGTTGGCCATCACCTCGGCCTGCAGGTGCATGACACCGGCGGCAAGTGGCTGTCCCCGGACGGTACGCCGCTGCCGCAGCCGGACCAGTGGCCCTTCCTGCGCAACCTGCGCCCGGTGGAGCAGGGCAACGTGTTCACCATCGAACCCGGGATCTACTTCATCGACTCGCTGCTGAAGCACCTGCGCGACACGCCGCTGGGGCGGCACGTCGCGTGGGACGCGGTCGATCGCCTGCGTCCCTACGGCGGCGCGCGCATCGAGGACAATATCTGGATGGGCCCCGGCGGGGCGCGCAACCTCAGTCGCGAGGCGTTCTAGCCGTGTGAGCCATTCTGCCGGGGCGGCTCAACCTGCTCGGCGACGTAGCGGCGCATCATCATGGCCTGTTGCAGACGACCCTTGCGCACGTAGCACTCGTAGAGAATGTCGCGCATGAATTCCATCAGCACGCCGGCTTCCACCGGCGTGATCAGCGGCATGCCCTCGCGCGATGCATCGGTGTCAAACAACACGCGCCGCACGACATTGAAGGTAGCGCCTTCGACCTCGGCCATGTCGCGGATCTCGTTGCATTGCTCGAAGATGCGCATCTTGCCGGTCTCGCCGAGGTCGGCAAACACGCGCTGGACAGTCCGGCGGCACATGGAGGCGAAGGCGTTGAGCGCATTCATGCTGTAGCAGTCGAGCGCCTCGCGGAACAGCACCTCGGTGTCCTCGGGCAGGTAGGTGAAATCGAAGTTCTCTTTCGGCCGCTCGACCTCGGTGAAGTTGGTGGACAACTCGACGCGCTCCTCCGTGTAAGCCTTGACCGGAAAGCGCAGGAAGACCGGCGAGTTGCAGTTGTCGCAACGGAACACCAGGCCGGTCTCCGGCGGCTTGAAGCGCGACAGGTCGCCGAAGGTCGGCACCGCGACCGGCGTCATATGCGCGAACACGCTGCACGACGAGCAGGTCAGCGCGAAATGCTGCCCGTGGTCGTGATGAAACGTGTTGTCCTTGTCGACGAACATGGGCATCTCGCCCGCTCCCCCCTGGCGCCTTGTGCCCGGCGCGTTCTGCAGGCGAGTGTAGCCGAATGCGCGCCGGCTGCGCCAACAGTCCGGTTATGTAAAATCAATACGTTGGGAGCAAAAGTTCGTCAGCTCCCGAAGTGCTGGGCGCGCGCGTCGAAGGCGCCTTCGCGGACCAGTCTGGTGATCGCGGCGATGTCGCGGTCGAGCCGCCGGTCACCGCGCACGAAGGGCGCGTGCGCGCGGATGCGCTCGTGCACCGTCGCGAGCTGGGGGGTCGTGGCCAGCGGTCGCTGCTCGTCTACAGCGTGCGCCCCGGCAAGCAATTCGATGGCCAGCACCGTGGCGGTGTTGTCGCAGGCGGCGAGCAGCTTGTGCCCGGCCCAGGGCGCCATGCTGACGTGATCTTCCTGGCCGGCGGATGTCGGGATCGTGTCAACCGAGGCCGGATGCGCCAGCGTCTTGTTCTCCGAGGCGAGCGCCGCGGCCGTGACGTGCGCGATCATGAAGCCGGACTCGACGCCGGGCTCGTCGGTCAGGAACATCTTTAGGTTGGGATTGACCCGGCGCGCAAGCAGGTCGATGCGCCGCTCTGACATGCTGCCGAGCTCGGCCACGGCCACAGCCATGAAGTCGGCGACGAAGCCGACCGGGGCGGCGTGGAAATTGCCGCCGGACAGCACCTCGTCGTCGAACACCAGCGGGTTGTCCGATACACCGTTTGCCTCGGCCTCAAGAACTTCGCGCGCGTGCGCCAGTGTGGCAGCTACCGCGCCGAACACCTGCGGCATGCAGCGAACAGCGTAGGGATCCTGCACGCGATCGCAGTCCACGTGGCCGGCATGAATGTCGCTGTCGGTGAGCAGCGTGCGGAAGCGGGCCGCGACTTCGCGCTGGGACGCCAGCCCGCGGGCTGCGTGGATGCGGTCGTCGAAGGGCGTGTAGCTGCCCGCGAGGCCCTCGACGCTGAGCGCGCCGGCCGTGATCGCCGTGCCGAGCAGCGCCTCGGCGCGGAACAGGCCCTCGATGGCCAGCGCGGCGCTGAGCTGCGTGCCGTTGAGCAGCGCCAGTCCCTCCTTGGCCTCGAGCCGGATGGGCGTACAGCCGGCGGCTTCCAGCACGGCGGGGCCCTCCAGGCGCACATCGCCCTGCAGGGCTTCGCCTTCGCCGATCAAGGCCAGCGCCAGGTGCGCCAGCGGGGCGAGATCGCCGGACGCGCCCACTGAGCCGCGTCCCGGAATGAGCGGCAGCACATCGGCCGCCAGCAGGGCCAGCAGCGTATCGACGACCTCCGGCCGGATGCCGGACAAGCCGACCGCCAGGCTGTTGGCCTTGAGCAGCATGATCCGCCGCACCAGCTCCGGCGCCAGCGGTGTGCCGACGCCGCAGGCGTGGCTGCGCACCAGGTTGTACTGCAGCTGCGTGAGTTGCGGCGTGGAGATGCGGCTGTTGGCGAACGCACCGAAGCCGGTGTTGATGCCATAGCTGACCTGCCCGGTCTTCACCACGCGGCGCACCGTGGCGACGCTGTGGTTCATGCGGGCGCGCGCCGCATCTGCCAGCGTGACTGCGCACCGGTCCGCTTCCCACTGGTGCAACGCCGCCAGCGTCAGCGCACCATCACCAAGTGCGAGCCTCGTTCCCCCGCTGCTGCTCAAATCCGTTCTCCCCCGATGAAGACTGCATCCGGCCTCAGCCCGCCCAGCTGGTAGCCGAGCAGCGCCGGTCGGTCCATGGCCCACGCGCTGAAATCCGCCGGCGCGCCAGGAATCAGTTCGCCGCCCGCCACGCCCAGCGCCTGCGCTGCGTGCCGCGTCACGCCGGCCAGCGCCTCGGCGGGGCTCAATCCGAAGAACACCACCGACATGTGCAGCGCGGTCAACAGGCTGACCACCGGCGACGTGCCCGGGTTGGCGTCGCTGGCCACCGCCATGGGCACGCCCGCCGCGCGCAGCGCTGCCACCGGCGGGAGCTGCGTATCGCGCAGGCAGTACCACGCGCCGGGCAACAGCACCGCCACGGTGTCGTGTGCGGCCATTGCGGCCACGGCATCGTGGTCGGCATGTTCGAGGTGATCGCAGCTGCGCGCGCCGAGTGCGCAGGCGGCCGCGGTGGCGCCGCCATCGGACAGCTGGCCGGTGTGCGCGCGCAACCCGAGCCCGAGCGCGCGGGCGGCCTCGAACAGTCGCGCCATGTCGGCAATGGAGAATGCGATGTCCTCCACGTAGATGTCGACAGTGTCGGCAAGGCGCTGCTCCGCGACAGCCGGCAGCATGCGCGTCACCACCTCGTCGAGATACTCGGCGCGGTCGCGCCCGCGCGGCACGGTGTGCGCGCCGAGAAATGTCGCGTGCACCCTGACCGGCTGCAGCTCGCCGAGGCGGCGGATGGCGCGCAGCATTTTCAGCTCGCTGTCGAGATCCAGGCCGTAGCCGCTCTTGATCTCCACGCGGGTCACGCCTTCCGCCGCCAGCGCGGCAAGCCGGGGCAGGGCGAGCGCGACCAGGGCGTCCTCGTCGGCGGCGCGCACCGCTTTCACCGTGGACAGTATCCCGCCGCCGGCGCGCGCGATCTCCGCGTAGTCGGCGCCCGCCTGGCGCAGCGCGAACTCGTCCGCGCGATCGCCGGCCCACACCAGGTGGGTGTGGCAGTCGATCAGCCCGGGCAGCACCAGCCGCCCGCCGAGGTCGATGCTGCGCACGGCTGTCACCGGCTCGCCCAGCGACACGACGCGGCCCTGCTCCACGGCGAAGCAGTCGACTACCTCGTCGCCGTCGGCCTTCGGGTAGACTCTCGCGTTGTGAAAAAACAGCTCTGCCATGGAGTGGCCGGTTCCGCCGGCGAATCTATCGATGTCACGTGAACTCAATTTCGAGCATATTCTCACGCCCACCGGCATCGAGCGCCACCGCAAGCTGCGCATCGACGGCCGGGGCCGCATCAGCGCCATCGAGCCGTGCGCGCCCGGCGGACCCTTCGACGGCTGGCTTGCGCTGCCCGGCATGCCCAGCGCGCACAGCCATGCCTTCCAGCGCGGGCTGGTCGGCCATGGCGAGGCTGCCCGCGGCGAGGACAGCTTCTGGAGCTGGCGCGAGGCGATGTACCGGCTGGCGTCCGGGCTGGATGCGGAGGCGCTGTACCAGGTGTCATTTCGCGCCTACCGCGACATGCTGGCGGGCGGCTTCACGTCGGTGGCCGAGTTTCATTACCTGCACCGGCGCGCCGACGGCGAGCGCGCGACCGAGCTGGTCGAGGCGGTCATACGTGCCGCTTCGGACGCCGGCATCAGACTCGCGTTCATCCCGGTGTTCTACCAGCGCGCCGGCTTCGATGTCGCCGCCGGGCCCGGCCAGGCGCGCTTCCTGCACCGCGACGTGGAGGACTTCCTGACGCTGGTAGCAATGTATGCCGAGCACTGCGCGGGCGTGGCCGCGCACTCGCTGCGTGCCGTGCCGCCGGAGATGATCGTGGACATGGCGCTGGGCGCCGGAGAGCTGCTGGGCGAGGATCGGCCCATCCACATCCATATTGCCGAGCAACCTGCCGAGGTCGAGGCCTGCCTTGCGGCGACCGGTCGCCGCCCGGTAGAGCTGCTCGCCGACAGCGTCGATCTCGGGCCGCGCTGGAGCCTGGTGCATGCGACGCATGCCGACCGCGCCGAGCGCGAACTGATCGTTGCCAGCGGCGCGACCGTGGTGCTGTGCCCGCTCACCGAGGCGTATCTCGGTGACGGTCTGTTCCCGGCGGCGGAATTCGCCGCGGCCGGCGGGCGGCTGGCCATCGGCTCGGACAGCAATGTGCGCATCGACGCCGTCGCGGAGCTGCGCTGGCTGGAATACGGCCAGCGACTCCTGACCGGCCGGCGCAGCTGTCTCGGCGACGCGACCGGCCTGGGGGGCAGCATGTGGCGGCGCCTGGCGGCGGGCGGCGCCGCGGCACTCGGCCAGGCAGTGGGCACGATCGAGGTCGGCGCATTCGCGGACCTCGTGACAGTCGATTCGGCCAACCCGCTATTCGGCGGTGTGGCGGACGCGGAGGAGGTGCTCGATGCGCTGGTGACGGCCGGCGACGGCCGATGCCTGGAGCAGGTATGGGTCGGCGGCCAGCGCTATGCACCTGTGGAAGAGGACGATTTCGGCGCTGCTGTGCGACGCATCATGGGCGGGGCTGAAAGCCGATGACGTCAGCGGGTTCAACGGTGACGACGGACGGCGTTGCACCCTTCGGCCTGCGCCCGCCGACGACGGCGCCCCTGCCGCTGGTCGTCAGCATTCCGCATACCGGCACGTGGCTCCCGCCCGAGGTGCGCGACAGCCTGGCTTCACCCGCGATGCTGTCGCAGCCGATGACCGACTGGCACCTGCACCGGCTGTATGATTTCCTGCCGGCGCTCGGCGCCACCACGATTTTCGCCACGATCAGCCGCTTCGCGGTGGACCTCAACCGTCCGCCGCAACCGCGCGCGCTGTATCCCGGTCGCTTTGAGACCGGCCTCGTGCCGCTGGAAACCTTCCAGGGCGAGCCGGTGTTTCGCGCGTCGCCGGATGCTGAAGAGATCGAGCGACGCAGGATCGCCTGGCACGCACCCTACCACGCGCGCCTGCAGGCGCTGCTGGACGAGACCAGGGCGCGCTTCGGCCGCGCGGTGCTGGTGGACGCCCACAGCGTGGCGTCCGCACCCAATCGCCTGCACGACGCCCTGCAGGAGGAGATCTATCTCGGCGATCGTGACGGCACAACCTGCGGCGCATGGCTCCGCGACGTGCTGCGGGAGGGCTTCCTCGGCGAGGGAATGACCGTGTCGATCAACATGCCCTACAAGGGCGGCTACATCACCGATCACTATGGCGGCCAGGAAGGCATCGAAGCGATCCAGATCGAGATGGCGCAGCGCGTCTACATGGACGAGTCTGACCCGGTCGGCGGGCCGGAGCATCCCCGCTTTGCTGCAGCACAACAGCTGTTGCTGCGCGTGATGACCCGGCTGGCCGAGCGGCTGTGAAACGGGGACATTCCCCTTTTTCGTAGGAAAAAGAGGAATGTCCCCAATTTGTCAGGGCTTGGTGAAGCGCAGTGTCATGCGGTCGCTTTCGCCAATCGCCAGGTATTTCTCCCGGTCAGTGTCGCCGTGGCGCAGCGTCGGCGGCAACGCCCACACGCCGCCCTCGTGGTCGGCGGTGTCCTTCGGATTGGCGTTGATCTCGGAGCCGCCCTCCAGCTTGAAGCCCGCGGCCTGGAATTGCTCGACCAGCCAGTCCTGCGGCAGGTAGCCGCGGTCCTTGCCCGCCTCCGGGTCGCTCCCCGCCGGCGCGCGGTGCTGCACAACGCCGAGCGTGCCGCCGCTCTTCAGGACCGCGAAAGCATCGCCGATGAATGCCTCCAGCTGGTCCTGGCGCAGCAGGCTGTGCATATTGCGGAAGGTGATCACCAGGTCAGCGCTGGCCGGCGCACCCAGCGCGTTCTCGCTGCCTGGCTTGTAGCCAATGACTTCGACTTCGTCGTAGACCTCCGGCGCGGCCGCCAGCTTGGCGAGGAACTCACCGCGTACGCGCTGCGCGTAGGCAGACTCGGAGTCTGCCGGGAAATGGGCCGCGACGAGCTTGCCGTGGCCGCGCAACGCCGGCGCAAGGATTTCCGTGTACCAGCCGCCACCAGGCGATACCTCGATCACGGTCTGGCCCTGCTCGAAGCCGAAGAATTCAAGCGTCTCCTTGGGGTGGCGAGCGGCGTCGCGCGCGACATTGGCCTCGGCGCGGTGGCTGCCGGCAATGGCCTTGGACAGCGGGTCGTGGTCGTGTGCGTTCGCCGGGGCTGCCATCAGCGTTGCAGCCAGCAGGGCGGTGGGGATGATCCAAGCTTTCATCGGTGGCTCTCCTCGAATGGCCTGATCGGTTCAGACGGCAACTATAACAAGCGGCGCGCCGGGGGCGGCATGCGGGTATTGTGTTCGCCGCCGCTAACCCGGAAGATTCGCGCCCCATGGCTATCGAGACTTTTCCCGTCCAGCTTGCCTGGCGCCGCATGGCGACGCCGCACGTGCTGCACTTGGCGTTTCGCAACAGCGACGGCAGCATGCTGCAATACACGCCGGGCCAGTTCCTGAACCTGCATTTCGACACCGGGTCGGGCAGCACCCACCGCAGCTACAGCATCGCCAATCCGCCCGGCCCCGACGGCCTGCTGGAGATCGCGATGTCGCCGGTGGAGGGCGGGCTGGCCACCGAGGCGCTTTCGGCACTGGAGCCGGGTGCAGAATTGCAGGCCAGCGGCCCTTTCGGGCGCTTCGTGTTGCGTGAGGAACCGCCGTGCCGCTACGTGCTGGTCGGCACGGGCACCGGCATCACGCCCTACCGCGCCATGCTGCCGTTGCTCGGCGAAAGACTGCAAGCCGGCTTCCGTGCGCACGTCGTGCTCGGCGTCTGGCGGCGCGAGGAGCTGCTGTTCGGCGCGGACTTCGTCGCCGCGGCGCGCACGCACCCCGGCTTCGAGTTCAACGGCTGCTACAGCCGCGAACTTCCCGTGGATCCCGAGCCCTGGGAGCACGCCGGCTACGTGCAGACCCTGTACAGCAGCCTGTCCCTCGACCCCGAGCGGGACGTCGTCTATCTCTGCGGCAACCCGGGCATGATCGACGAGTCGGTCGAAATCCTGAAGGCGATGGGTTTCACGCTGAAACAGCTTCGTCGCGAGAAGTACCTGTCGGCGCGGCCGGCGCGGTAGCCAAACGCCAGACCTCTGGATCTGCCTTCGGACGGACCTGTTGGCCCGTAACGAACTCGGACGGCCAAATGAAAAGGGCCTCCCCAGGAGGGGAGGCCCCAAGTCCCGCCACAGCGCGGGCGAACTATTCAGGCAAGGCTGCTCAGGTCACTTGCCCTTGAGATTGATGGTCTTTTTCTTCGGCTCTTCTGGCCGCTCGATGGTGATGGTCGGGGAGGTCCAGAGCTGCCAGTGATCCGGGTTTGACGGATCGCCCAGCGGCTTCAGAGCCCGGATATTGACCTTGTAGTCACCGTTCGGAACCACCTTGAACAGCTCGGAGTTGCCGGCGCTGTGGAAGCGGGTGCCGTCCCAGGTGAGGGCGAAGAACTGCGTTCTCGTGGCATTGCGGCCGATGTCGTCGATTTCCACGAAGTTCGAGAACACCGGGTGCACCGGGCGGTCGTTCGACGCATTCACGACTTGGAACTCGAGCCGCCTCACGTGATGCCCGAAGTGGACCAGGAAGTAGGGTACATCACCGTTCTCAAGAGTGAAGGCGCCGCCCTCGGGCAAGTTCTGGTAGCTCGTTCCGACCAACCGGGTGAGCCAGGGGAACCCGCTCAGGAACAGCCCGTCCGGAGTCTGGATGATGTGGCCGTCCAGCGGCTGGATCGCCTGGTAGTCACCGACGAAGCCGGCGTAGGGCACCCGCACGACTTCTCCGCCACCAGCGGGCGTCATGACGATATAACCGCCGTACATGGCGTTTTCGGGTGCCGTGGCGGGCGTGACCACGGCGTCGAGCGTTGTGACGCCTCCGGCCGGGACCGTGACTTGCGCCGCACCGAAGACCACGCTCGCGTTGCCGAGGAAGATTCCCAGGCCAGGATTCAGACCGGGCGCGTTCGCCGTGCCGGTCTGCGCGACGGACCGCGATGTGCTCAGGGCGTTAACGAAGCTGGGCGTTAGCGTCACGGCCTCGTCGCCGTCGTTGCGGAGCGTCAGGCGAACCGCGTGCGGACCCGCCTCACCTTCACCGAGCGACAGCTTGCCGGGCGATACGTGCAACGGGTTCTCAATGGCCGACACGATATCGATCATGCCCGCACCCTGGCGATGGACCGGCTCGAGGA
>CBDDRR010000371.1:0-2870 GCA_965233095.1 uncultured bacterium | reverse complement strand
CGCGGCCTCGCCACCGCGGTCGGCGACGAGGGCGGTTTCGCGCCCGACCTGCCGTCCAACGAGGCGGCGCTCGAGACCATCCTCGTCGCCATCGAGAAAGCCGGCTTCAAGGCGGGTGCAGACATCGTGCTGGCGCTCGACGTGGCCAGCTCGGAGTTCTACGCCAAGGGCGTCTATCGCCTGGCCTCGGAGAACCGCGACTTCGACGCTGCGGGCTTCTGCGACTACCTCGAGGGCCTGGTCGGCAGCTACCCGATCGTGTCCATCGAGGACGGCATGGCGGAGGACGACTGGGCCGGCTGGAAATTGCTCACCGACCGGCTGGGCCAGCGCGTGCAGCTGGTCGGCGACGACCTGTTCGTCACCAACACGAGCCTCCTGGCGCGCGGCATCGAGGAGGGCATCGCCAACTCGATCCTCATCAAGGTCAACCAGATCGGCACGCTCACCGAGACGCTGGCAGCGATCCGCATGGCGGACCAGGCGGGCTTCAGCTCCGTGGTGTCGCACCGTTCCGGCGAGACCGAGGACAGCACCATTGCCGATATCGCCGTGGCCACCGCCGCGACGCAGATCAAGACCGGCTCGCTGTCGCGCTCGGACCGCGTCGCCAAGTACAACCAGCTGCTCAGGATCGAGGAAGAGCTCGGACCGTCGGCACGTTATCCCGGCCGCGCGGCGCTGCCGCTGAGCGCGGGCTGAGCCGGCCGCGGGATCACGGGTGCGGACCGTCCTGTTCATCCTGCTGGCGCTGCTGGTCCTGCTGCAGCTGCGCCTGTGGGTGTCGGATGACGGCTATCGCGCCGCGTGGCGCCTCGCGGACCAGGTCACGACCCAGGCGCAGGAAAACGAGGTGCTGCGCGAGCGCAACCGCGCGCTTGCGGCCGAGGTTAGCGATCTCAAGACCGGGCTCGACGCGGTGGAAGAAATCGCACGCAGCGAGCTCGGCATGACCCGCGACGGCGAGACGCTCTACCAGGTGGTCGACAGCGAAGAAGACGTGCCCGAGGCCGTCCCGGGGGAACGTTGACGGCGCGCGCCTGGGCCGTGGTGCCGGCCGCGGGCACCGGGCAGCGGATGGGCGCCGGCGTCGCCAAGCAGTACCTGCCGCTGCTCGGACGGCCGCTGCTGGTGCATGCACTCGAACCGCTGCTCGCATCGCCGCGCATCGAAGCGGTGGTATTGGTGGTCGCCGCCGACGACTCGCGCTGGGCGGAAGTGGCGCCGGCCGACGCACGCCTGATGAGCGCAACCGGCGGCGCGGAGCGTTGCCACTCGGTGCTCAACGGGTTGCTGCGGCTCGCGGATCGCGCCGCGCCCGATGACTGGGTGCTGGTGCACGATGCAGCGCGGCCCTGCCTGTCCCACGATGAGCTCGAGGCGCTGTTCATCGCGCTGGAGCGCGACCCGGTCGGCGGGTTGCTTGCCGTGCCCCTGGCGGACACGCTCAAGGCGGCGGACGAGAACGGCCGCGTGCAGCGAACCGTATCGCGGGACAGGCTGTGGCGGGCGCTGACGCCGCAGATGTTTCGTTACGGCCTGTTGCGCGATGCGCTGGCAGCCGCCATCGAGGGCGGCGTCATGGTCACGGACGAGGCGGCCGCCATGGAGCATGCCGGCCACCGGCCGGCGCTCGTGGCGGGCCGGGCGGCCAATATGAAAGTGACGGGTCCGGACGACCTGGCATTGGCGGAGGCGGTGCTGCGCCGCCTGGAGGCAGAGTGATGCGCATAGGCCATGGTTTCGACGTGCACGCCTTCGGACCCGGTGACCGGGTCACCATCGGTGGCGTCACCATCGAGCACGACCGGGGCGTGGTGGCGCACTCCGACGGCGACGTCGCGCTGCACGCGCTGTGCGACGCTCTGCTCGGCGCCGCCGGGCTGGGCGATATCGGCGGCATGTTCCCGGACACCGATCCCCGCTGGTCCGGCGCCGACAGCCGCGAGCTGCTGCGCCTGGTGGTGGCCCGGCTCGCCGACGCCGGTCTCGGGATCGGCAACGCGGACGTCACAGTGGTTGCGCAGGCGCCGCGCCTGGCCGCGCACATTGCAGAGATGCGCGCGCGCATCGCCGCCGATCTCGGCATCGCGCCGGAGCGCGTCAACGTCAAGGCCACCACTACCGAGAAACTCGGGTACATCGGCCGCGGCGAAGGGCTCGCCGCGCACGCCGTGGTGCTGCTGAGCGAGCGAGACTGAGCGGCGTGCCGTTCAATCCCTGGACCGACCTGCCGGCGGCGCTCGGCGGCGTCGCGGGGCGTGGCCGGATTCGTGCCCGCGACGAGGATTTCATCGTCGAGGAAGAGCTCGGTTTCGCGCTCACCGGCGCGGGCGAGCACCTGTTCCTGAAAGTGCGCGAGACCGGCTGCAACACCGACTGGGTGGCGGGGCAGCTGGCACGCTGGGGCGGCCGACCGCGCGTGGACGTCGGCTATGCCGGCCTGAAAGACAGGCACGCCGTCACCGAGCAATGGTTCAGCGTGCGCGTCCCGGGCGGCCGCCACCCCGATCCCGCCGGCATCGAGATTCCCGGCGTGGAGCTGCTCGAGGCCGTGCCGCACGACCGCAAGCTCAAGCGCGGCGCCCTGCAAGGCAACCGGTTTCGACTGCGCGTCACCGCGCTGGAGGCCGACCCGGCACTGCTCGAGTCACGCCTGGTCGAGATTGGTCGCCGTGGCGTACCGAACGCCTTCGGCCCGCAGCGCTTCGGCCGCGAGTTCGGCAACTTGGAGATCGCCGCGCGCTGGTTCGCCGGCGGACCCGCGCCGCGCCGCCACGAGCGTGGCTTCGCGTTGTCGGCGGCGCGCTCACTGATCTTCAATGCCGTGCTGGCCGAGCGCATCGCCGCCGGCAGCTGGGAGAGTGCCG
>CBDDRR010000370.1:0-4790 GCA_965233095.1 uncultured bacterium | reverse complement strand
GCCTCGAGGCGGCCGGCGCGGCGCAGCAGCACCCGGTCCATGTGCACGGCATGCAGGGTCGCTCCGCCCGGCACGGCGTCGCCGAGGAAATACACGCGCTCGGCGCCGCCGCGCTCGGCGATGATCGCCAGTGCGCGACTGTCGTCGCTGGCGGCGACCGTGCCGCGCAGCTCGAGGCTGAGCTGGGTATCCGGGGCGTCCTCCTGCTCGACCAGCGCCACTGGCGCCTCGGCATCGATCTCGCCGAACAGCCGGGCGGCCACGATGCGGTCGACGCTCACAGCACCGGCGGCCGTGGCGGGCGCGCCGCGCTGGCCGGCCTGCAGCGGCGGCAGGCTCTCCGGCGCTGGAGAGGGGAACAGCCACCATATCGCCCTGGCGAGCTGCCAGCAGATCAGGATCACCAGCAGCAGAACCACCCACGGCGGCAACACCCGCGATGCATCTGCCCAGAGCTGGGCAGGCGGCAGGCGGCTCCACTGGTTGATGCGGCTCAGGACAGCGGCCACGATACTCCGTCAAGTCATTGATCCAGGGCGTCCGGCGGCTTTCCGTGGCCGGCGTATCGACCGATGATACGCGGTGCATGGAGAGACTCTCAAGCAAGCCGGGCGCGGCCCGATAGATTCCTGTACGGACCTGTCCCGGGTTGCGGAGTCAAGGGGTTGTCTTAGGGGGTTGCCGACCCTATAACTGAACCTGTCGGCGGTCGTTCATCGAAGTCGTCGAAACAACGCCCCACGAAGCGAGCAAGTATGTCCGATCCACGTGAAAAGCAAGACCAGGGCACGGCCCTCGAGGACGCGCGGCCCGAGGTCAAGCGGCCGCCGTTGTTCCGGGTGGTCATGCTGAATGATGATTTCACGCCAATGGAGTTCGTGGTGGAGGTGCTGGAGACGTTTTTCGGCCTGGATCGTACCCGGGCTACCCGCGTGATGCTGGAGGTGCACACCCGCGGACGAGGCGTCTGCGGAGTTTTCCCGTACGATATCGCCGAGACGCGCGTCGTCCAGGTGACCGACTACGCCCGCCAGCATCAGCACCCGCTGATGTGCACGATGGAAGAGGCCTGATAGCAATGCTTAGCAGCGAACTGGAATTCTGTCTTAACGAGGCCTTCCGCCGGGCGCGGGAACAGCGGCACGAGTTCATGACCGTCGAGCACCTGTTGCTGGCGCTGCTCGACGTGCCTGTCTCGATCGACATTCTCAAGGCCTGCGGTGTCAACCTGACGACGTTGCGGCGCGAGCTCGGCGAGTTCATCGACGAGACCACGCCACGGCTGGGCGACGAGGACGAGCAGGACGTGCAGCCGACGCTGGGTTTTCAGCGGGTGCTGCAGCGCGCCGTGTTCCACGTCCAGTCCAGTGGGCGCAAGGAAGTGACGGCGTCCAACGTGCTGGTGGCGATCTTCGGCGAAAAGCAGTCTCACGCGGTTTACCTGCTCAGCCTGCAGGACGTGTCCCGGCTGGACGTGGTGAATTACATCTCCCACGGCCTGACGCGCGCCGGCGAGGAGCCGCAGGAGAAGCCCGAGGCCGGCGAGGGCAATGAGCCTGAGAAGGACCCCGAGGGCGATCCGCTCGAGAAGTACGCCACCAACCTCAACCGGCTGGCGGCGGACGGCAAGATCGATCCGCTCATTGGTCGCGAGCTGGAGATCGAGCGGACCATCGAGATTCTCTGCCGGCGGCGCAAGAACAACCCGCTGTACGTGGGCGAGGCCGGCGTCGGCAAGACGGCACTGGCCGAGGGGCTGGCGCTGATGATCGTCGAGGGCCGGGTACCGGATGTGCTCAATGACTGCACCATCTACGCGCTCGACATGGGCACCCTGGTGGCGGGCACCAAGTATCGCGGCGACTTCGAGAAGCGCCTCAAGGCGGTGATCGCCGCGCTGCGCAAGAACCCGGGCGCGATCCTGTTCATCGACGAGATTCACACCGTGATCGGCGCCGGCGCCGCGTCCGGCGGCGTCATGGACGCGTCGAACCTGATCAAGCCGGTGCTCGCCAACGGCCAGCTGCGCTGCATCGGTTCCACCACCTACCAGGAGTATCGCGGCATTTTCGAGAAGGACCACGCGCTGGCGCGGCGCTTCCAGAAGATCGACGTGCTGGAGCCGAGCATCGCCGAGACGATCGAGATCCTGAAGGGCCTGCAGTCGCGCTTCGAGGAGCACCACGGCATCCGCTACTCGGAAGACGCAGTCAAGGCGGCGGCCGACCTGTCGGCGCGCCACATCAATGACCGGCACCTCCCGGACAAGGCGATCGACGTGATCGACGAGGCGGGCGCCAGCCTGCGCCTGCAGACGCCGGACCCGGCCAACGCGGTGGTGGACGTCGAGCTGGTCGAGAAGATCGTCGCGAAGATGGCGCGCATTCCGCCCAAGAGCGTGTCGGCGTCCGACAAGGACCTGCTCAAGAATCTCGAGCGCACGCTCAAGCTAGTGATCTACGGCCAGGACACGGCCGTCGAGACGCTCGCCGCCGCCATCAAGATGGCGCGCTCCGGCCTGCGCGACGAAAACAAGCCGGTCGGCAGCTTCCTGTTTGCCGGACCGACCGGCGTCGGCAAGACGGAGGTCACGCGACAGCTCGCCATGGCGCTGGGCATCGAGCTGGTGCGCTTCGACATGTCGGAGTACATGGAGCGCCACACCGTGTCGCGCCTCATCGGCGCGCCGCCGGGCTACGTCGGCTTCGACCAGGGCGGCCTGCTGACCGAGGCGATCACCAAGACGCCGCACTGCGTGCTGCTGCTGGACGAGATCGAGAAGGCCCACCCGGAAGTCTTCAACCTGCTGCTGCAGGTCATGGATCATGGCACCTTGACCGACAATAACGGCCGCAAGGCGGACTTCCGGAACGTCATCATCGTGCTGACGACCAACGCCGGCGCGCAGGAGATGAGCCGCAGCAGCATCGGCTTCACCGAGCAGGATCATGCGACCGACGGCATGGACGCGATCCGCAAGGTGTTTTCGCCGGAGTTCCGCAACCGGCTGGACGGCATCATCGAGTTCAAGGCGCTGGACCCGAAGACCATCAGCCGCGTGGTGGACAAGCTGGTGGTCGAACTCGAGGCCCAGCTGCAGGACAAGCTCGTCACCCTGGAGCTCGACGACGATGCGCGCGAGTGGATCGCCGCCAAGGGCTACGATCCGAAGATGGGTGCACGGCCCATGGCCCGCATCATCCAGGAGCACATCAAGCGGCCGCTCGCCGAGGAACTGTTGTTCGGCTCACTGGTCGGGGGCGGGCACATTCGTGTGCGGCTCGACGCTGCCGCGGATCGCCTGGTGCTGGAGACCGAGCCGCTGGAGGCCCGGGAGCCGGTATCGCAGGACTGAGAAAACCGGGGAAAACTGGGGAAAACCGGGGTCAGAGATAGGTTTCGCACGCGAAACCTATCTCTGACCCCGGTTTTTCCGTTGTTCCTGGTTCTAACGGCCGCGGTAGACGATGCGACCCTTGGAGAGATCGTAGGGGGTGAGTTCGACGGTGACCTTGTCGCCGGTGAGGATCCGGATGTAATGCTTGCGCATTTTTCCGGAGATGTGGGCCGTCACAACGTGCCCGTTGTCCAGTTCCACCCTGAACGTGGTGTTGGGCAGGGTCTCGACGACCTTGCCTTCCATCTGAATTGCGTCTTCCTTCGCCATCTGGGGGCGGATACTCCGGTGCGTTAACCGCGCGCATTGTGCAGAAAGCCCCACGCCTTTTCAATCGCGCGCCCGGCGGAGGCCGTCTGGTGTCAGTATGCAGCCGTCGCGCCGGGCACAACCGGAAGGCGCTCGCGTGACCAGCCGGCGTCGCCCAGGGGCGTGTCATCAACGCTTTCGGCCAGCAGCTCGAGAAACGCCCGCCGGGTGACCTCGCGCGCGCCCATGGCGGCCAGGTGCCGGGACGGCAGCTGGCAGTCCATCACCCGGAACCCGCGGCGGCCAAGTTCGCGCGAGAGGAAAATCATCGCCGCCTTGGAAGCGTTGGTTGCCCGGCTGAACATGGATTCGGCGAAAAACGCCCGTCCCACGGCGACGCCGTAGAGCCCGCCGGCCAGCCGGTCGCCGGACCAGACCTCGACCGAATGCGCGTGGCCGAGCGCATGGAGCCGGCGGTAGGCGTCGGCCATCTCCGCCGTGATCCAGGTGCCGACGTCGGGATCCTCGGCGCGCGCGCAACCCGACACGACCGCGGCGAAATCCCGATCGAACGACGCCTCGAAGGGATGGTTGACGAGGAAACGCCGCAGCCGCCGCGCGATGTGCAGCTCCTCGGGAAAGATGACGGCGCGCGGGTCGGGGCACCACCAGAGGATCGGCTGGCCGGCCTCGTACCAGGGAAAGATGCCGCCGCGGTAGGCTGCCAGGAGGCGCTCGGGCGCCAGGTCGCCGCCAGCCGCCAGCAGGCCGTTCGGCCAGCTCAGCGCGGACGCGGGATCGGGAAACCGCACCGGGCTGCCCGGCGGGCCCAGCCAGCGCATGCCCTGCGCCGTCATGCGGATTCGCCGCGACGAAACGGCAAGTGCTTTCGTGCCGCCTCGATGTAGGCGCTGCTGTGGGCGCGTTCGCGCACCAGCCAGGCGTCGATCGCCCGTGCGAAGGCCGGGTTCGCAAGCCAGTGTCCTGACCAGGTCGGTACGGGCCGGAAACCACGGCGCAGCTTGTGCTCGCCCTGCGCACCGGGCTCGAAGCGCCGGCAACCCTCTGCCAGCGCGAGCTCGATGCCCTGGTAGAAGCAAGTTTCGAAATGCAGGCTGTGGTAGTCCTCGTCGCAGCCCCAGTA
>CBDDRR010000369.1:0-3680 GCA_965233095.1 uncultured bacterium | reverse complement strand
TGCGCCGGATGGCCGTGGTTGCCTCAGTACGCGATCAGGACTTCTTCTTCGCGGCCGGCCTGCCCGCCTTCTTGCCGAAGTAGTGGTTGTAGGCCATGCGCGGGCTGACGTTGTAGTCCAGGTTGAAGCGCACCGCGCGCTCGGCGAACCGCTTCTGCGACTCCTCGACCTCGCGGAAGATCGCGTTGTCCTTGCGCTTCGCCGTCGCCTGGTCGTACGCGCGCAGCTGGGTCTGCAGGATGGCGTCCGGGGTCTTGTAGACGCGTACCTTGTCCTTGGTCTGCAGCTCCACGTAGTCCTTCGAGTAGCGGTCGATCGACTTCCAGACCAGATCCTGCGAGGCCGCCTCGACGGCGTTCTCGATGATGGCGCGCATTTTCGCGGGCAGCGCGTCGTACTTGGTCTTGTTGAAGCTGATCTCGAACTGCTCGGCGCTCTGGTGGTAGCTCTGCACCATCATCACCTTGGAGACATCGGGGAAGCCGAGTAGGCGGTCGGAGCTCGGGTTGTTGAACTCTGCGGCGTCGAGCAGGCCGCGGTCCATCGCCGGCACGATCTCGCCGCCGGGCAGCGCGTTCACCGCCACGCCCATGGTCGTGAATACGTCAATCGAGATGCCGACCGTGCGGAACTTGAGGCCCTTCATGTCGGCGACCTTGGTGATGGGCTTCTTGAACCAGCCCAAGGGCTGGGTCCACATCGGGCCGTAGGGGAACGACACCACGTTGGCGCCAATGGAGGTGAAGATCTTCTGCAGCAGCTCCTTGCCGCCGCCGTACTTGTGCCACGCCATGAGCTCCTGCGCGGTCATGCCGTAGGCCGGGCCCGAGCCCCAGAGCGCGAGGGCGTTCTGCTTGCCGTAGTGGTAGACGAGCACGCCGTGGCCGCCGTCGAGCGTGCCTTTCGACACCGCGTCGAGCAGGCCGAAGGCCGGCACGACCGCGCCCGCGGGCAGCACCTCGATCTTGAGGTCGCCGCCGGTCATGTCGTTCACCTTCTTGCCGAAGTCGGCCGCGTACTCGTGGAAGATGTCCTTGGACGGCCAGGTGCTCTGCCAGCGCATGGTGATCGGTCCCTGCGCCTTCACGATCATCGGGAACCCGAGGGCCGCCGCGCCGCCTGCAACCGCCGCGCCGCGCAGGAACTTGCGGCGCGATGCTTCCGGTTTCTGCTCATTGCTCATCTGTGTCTCCTCACTTTGGCTTTGGTTTTGAGCAGGGTCTATTGGGGCCCTGCGGTGATCCCATGCGAAGCGCAACGATTCTACGCCTCTGGAGGCCTCCCGCAAGGCGATCTCACGATGCGGAATAAGGCGTGGGGAAGCCGTGTACCGAGTGCCCGGCCGGCGTGGCCGGCCGGGGCCTTCAGGCCTTCAGCGCGACCAGCACCTCGTCCAGCATCTTCTTCGCATCGCCGAACAACATGCGGTTGTTGTCCTTGTAGAAGAGCGGATTGTCGACCCCGGCGTAGCCCGAGGCCATGCTGCGCTTCATGACGATCGAGGTCTTTGCCTTCCACACTTCCAGTACCGGCATGCCGGCGATGGGGCTCGCCGGGTCTTCCTGCGCCGCAGGATTCACGATGTCGTTGGCGCCGATCACCATCGCGACGTCGGTGGCGGGAAAGTCCTCGTTCAGCTCGTCCATCTCCAGCACGATGTCGTAGGGCACCTTGGCTTCGGCGAGCAGCACGTTCATGTGACCCGGCATGCGCCCGGCCACCGGGTGGATGCCGAAGCGCACGTTCACGCCCTTCTCGCGCAGGTGCTTGGTGATCTCGTAGACCGTGTGCTGCGCCTGCGCCACCGCCATGCCGTAGCCCGGCACGATGATGACGTTCTTCGCCTCGCGCAGCAGCTCGGCCGTTTCGGCCGCCAGGATCGGCGACACCTCGCCGGCGGGCTGCGCGCCGGTTGAAGCCGCGGGCGCGCCGCCCTCGGTGCCGAAGCCGCCGGCGATCACGCTGATGAAGTTCCGGTTCATGGCGCGGCACATGATGTAGGAAAGGATCGCCCCGCTGGAGCCCACCAGAGCGCCCGTCACGATGAGCAGGTCGTTGCTCAGCATGAAGCCCGTGGCTGCCGCCGCCCAGCCCGAGTAGCTGTTGAGCATCGACACGACGACCGGCATGTCCGCCCCGCCGATCGCCATGACCATGTGGATGCCGAAAAGCAGCGCGATCACCGTCATCACCACCAGCGGCGTCATGCCATCGGAGATCGAATGGCTGGAGATGAACTGGCCGCCGGCCCAGATCACCACGAGCAATCCGGCGAGGTTGACGAGGTGGCGCCCCGGCAGCAGCACCGGCTTGCCGGTGATCTTGGCCGAGAGCTTGCCGAAGGCGATGATCGATCCGGAGAAGGTCACCGCGCCGATCAGGATGCCGACGTAGATCTCGATCTCATGGATGGTCTTCTCCGCGCCCTCGAAGCTGGCGCTCGCCGCGGGATCGATGTAGTTGGCGAAGCCCACCAGCACGGCGGCGAGGCCGACCAGGCTGTGCATGAGCGCCACCAGCTCCGGCATCTGGGTCATCTTCACGACCCGCGGGGCGTAGATGCCGATTCCCGCGCCGGCCACCACCGCCGCGAGGATCCAGGGGTAGCCGGCCTTGGTCACCTGCGGTCCCAGCACCGTCGCCAGCACGGCGATGGTCATGCCGATCATGCCGTAGAGGTTGCCGCGGCGGGAGGTCTCGGGATTCGACAGCCCCCCCAGGCTGAGGATGAACAGGATGGTCGCCCCGACGTAGGAGACCGTTGAGAGTGTCGCGGACATGTTTCGAGGTCTCCCTTACTTGCGGAACATTTCCAGCATGCGCTGGGTGACGGCGAATCCGCCGAACATGTTGATGGCGGCGAGGCCGATGCTGAAGACCGCGAGTCCCACGATCCATGCCGTGGGCCGGTCGGCCGTGTCCGCGATGGGCGGCGCCACCTGCACCAGCGCGCCGATCGCGATGATGCTGCTGATCGCGTTGGTTACGCTCATCAGCGGCGTGTGCAGCGCCGGGGTGACGTTCCAGATCACCATGTAGCCGACGAAGCACGCCAGCACGAACACCGTGAAATGGCCGATGAACGCCGCCGGCGCATTCGCGCCGATGAACCAGAAGAGCGCCGCGCCGACCAGGAACGTGATCGCCGTGCCTTTGGCCGAGGCAGGCGCGCCAGCGCCGCCATGGCCATGGCCCTTCGCCGCGGCGGGCTTCGCCGCGGCCGGCTTGGGAGCAGGGGGCGCGACGACCTTGGGCGCGGGCGGCGGCCAGGTGATGTCGCCTCCCTTGATCACCGTGAGACCGCGGATGGCGTCGTCTTCCATGTTGACGTTGATGACCCCGTCCTTGGTCTTGCACAGCTCCTCGGACAGGCGGAACAGGTTCGTCGCATAGAGCGTGCTCGACTGCTTGGCCAGGCGGCTGACGAGATCGGTGTAGCCGATGATGGTCACGCCGTGCTTCACCACCGCCTGGCCGGGCTCGGTCAGCTCGCAGTTGCCGCCCTGCTCGGCGGCCATGTCGACGATCACGCTGCCCGGCTTCATGCTCTTCACCATCTCGGCGGTGATCAGCCTGGGCGCGGGCTTGCCGGGAATGAGCGCGGTGGTGATGATGATGTCCACCTCCCTCGCCTGCTTGGCATACATCTCGCGCTGGGCCTGCTGGAAGCCCTCGCTCAT
>CBDDRR010000368.1:0-11822 GCA_965233095.1 uncultured bacterium | reverse complement strand
CGAGATGCCCGGCCTGATGGCGCTGCGCGCCAAGCACGGCAAGGACAAGCCGCTGAAGGGCGCCCGCATCGCCGGCAGCCTGCACATGACCATCCAGACGGCCGTGTTGATCGAGACGCTGGTCGAGCTGGGTGCCGACGTGCGCTGGGCGTCGTGCAACATCTACTCCACCCAGGACCATGCCGCCGCCGCGATCGCCAAGGCCGGCGTGCCCGTATTCGCCTTCAAGGGCGAGACGCTGGACGAGTACTGGGACTTCACGCACCGCATCCTGGAGTGGGGCGACGGCGGCCTGCCCAACATGATTCTCGATGACGGTGGCGACGCCACGCTGGCCGTGACGCTGGGCGCGCGCGCCGAGCAGGACCCGTCGCTGCTCGACAACCCCTCCAGCGAGGAGGAAGTCGCGCTGTTCAAGGCGATGAAGCGCCGCATCGAGGCGCGTCCGGGCTGGTACACCAAGGCGCAGCAGAGCATCCGCGGCGTCACCGAGGAAACCACCACGGGCGTGCATCGCCTCTACCAGATGGAAAAGGAAGGACGCCTGCCCTTCCCCGCCATCAACGTCAACGACTCGGTCACCAAGAGCAAGTTCGACAACCTCTACGGCTGCCGCGAGTCGCTGGTGGACGGTATCAAGCGCGCCACCGACGTGATGATCGCCGGCAAGATCGCGCTGGTGGCCGGCTACGGTGACGTGGGCAAGGGCTGCGCGCAGTCGCTGCGCGGTCTCGGCGCCACGGTATGGGTCACCGAGATCGACCCGATCTGCGCGCTGCAGGCCAGCATGGAAGGTTACCGCGTCGTGACCATGGACGACGTCGTCGACAAGGTGGACATCTTCGTCACCGCGACCGGCAACTACCACGTCATCACCCGCGAGCACATGGCGCGGATGAAGAACCAGGCCATCGTCTGCAACATTGGCCACTTCGACAACGAGATCGACGTGGCCGGCCTGAAGCAGTACCAGTGGGAAAACATCAAGCCGCAGGTCGATCACGTGATCTTCCCGGACGGCAAGCGCATCATCCTGCTGGCCGAGGGTCGGCTGGTGAACCTCGGCTGCGCGCACGGCCACCCGAGCTTCGTGATGTCGGCCAGCTTCACCAACCAGGTGCTGGCGCAGATCGAGCTGCACAACAACAAGGGCCAGTACGACAACAAGGTCTACGTGCTGCCGAAGCATCTCGACGAGGAGGTGGCGCGGCTGCACCTCGAGCGGATCGGCGCCAACCTGACGACGCTGCGGCCCGAGCAGGCGAAGTACATCGGGGTGGACACCGCCGGTCCCTACAAGCCGGACCACTACCGCTACTGAGCGGGAAAACCGGCGAAAGCCGGGGTCGGAAAACCGGGGTCAGAGACAGGTTTCTTCGGAAACCTGTCTCTGACCCCGGTTTTCGCGGTTTGCCCCTCAGCGCTTGCGTGCCAACGTCAGCCCGTCGCCGATCGGCACGAGCGACAGGTCGATGCGCGGGTCGTCCCGGAGCTTCTCGTTGAAAGCCCGGATGGCCACGGTGTCGGGCTCTTCGTTGGCAGGGTCCGCAACGTCGCCGTCCCACAAGGTGTTGTCCACGGCGACCAGCCCGCCGGGGCGCAGCAGGTCGAGCAAGCGCTCGTAGTATTCGGCGTAGGCACCCTTGTCGGCGTCGATGAAGGCGAAATCGTACCGGCCCGCCTCCCTGGCCGCGAGCAGTTCGTCCAGGGTCTCCAGTGCGGGCGCAATGCGCAGGTCGATGCGCTCCGCCACGCCCGCCTCCTGCCAGTAGCGCCGCGCAATCTGCGTATAGTCCTCGCTGACGTCGCAGGCGATGATTCGTCCGGTGGGCGGCAAGGCAAGGGCGACGGCCAGGCTGCTGTAGCCGGTGAACACGCCGACCTCGATGCAGCGTTGCGCACCGGCCAGCTTTACCAGCAAGGCCATGAACTGGCCCTGCTCCGGCGCGATCTGCATATTCACCCGCGGATGGTCGGCGGTCTCGGCGCGCAGCCTCGCCAGCACCGGGTGCTCCCGCAGGGAGGCTGACAGCAGGTATTCGTAGAGTCGTGGCTCGAGGCCGATGCTTCGGTTAGACATGACACAGTTCCATATTTGGTGACGCAGCTTTGGGTAGACTATCCGCTGCACTGGATTCTAACGGGGTACGGGAGATGGGCGGGGATCGTCCGCTGCGCCTGCTTCAGCTGACCGACAGCCACCTGCGAGCCTCGGCCGACGGCGCGCTCAAGGGCTGGCGCACGCGCGAATCGCTGCAGATCGCGCTGCAGGCTGCGCTGGAGGGCGAGCAGGCGCCGGACGCCATTCTCGCCACCGGCGACGTGTCCCAGGACGGCAGCCGGCAGTCCTACGGCCACCTGCGTGATCTGCTCGGGGACCTCGGCGTGCCGGTGCTCTGCATTCCCGGCAATCACGACCATCCGGAAACCATGGCCGCAGAGCTGTCGCAGCCGCCGTTCCACTATTGTGGCGACCACGGCATGGGCAACTGGCGCCTGGTCATGCTGGCCACCTGGGACGGCGACCGCGGCGGCGGCCGGCTGCCGGACGGGGAGCTTTTTCGCCTCGCAGAAACGCTGGAGCACTCCGCCGAGCCCCACGTGCTGGTGGTGCTGCATCACCATCCCGTGCCGGTGGGCTCCTGGCTCGACAAGGTGGCACTCGACAACGCGGACGAGTTGCTTGCCGTGACGGACAGCTGTCCGCGGATCCGCGGCTTCTTGTGGGGACACGTGCACCAGGCCCACGACAGCGAACGCCGCGGCGTGCGAATGCTCGGCACGCCGTCCACCTGCTTCCAGTTCGTGCCCCGGGTTTTCCAATCCGACGTCGATCCGGACGCCGGTCCCGGCTGGCGCTGGCTGGAACTCATGCCGGACGGTGGGATCACGACCCGGGTCGGCGCGGCGCCCAAGCCGGCCGGGTTCGGGCGGTGAGCCGGCCCGACGACGCCCGCCAGGCGCTGGTGCGCTATTACCGCTGGCTGCGGCAGTTCGGCCTGAATGATTCCCACAGCGGCAACGGCTCGGTGCGCGACGGCGACATCGCCTGGGTCACACCGAGCGGCTGCGGCGGCGACACGCTGGCGGCCGATGACCTGTTGCCCTGCAAGCCCGGGGCGGCGCCGCCCGCCGGCGCTTCGCTGGATGCACCACTGCACCTCGCGGTCTACGCCGCCTGCCCGGATGCGGGCGCGGTGCTGCACAGCCATGGCCCGCACAGCATCGCGATGACGCTGGCCGGCGGTGACTTCGTGCCCGCCGATTTCGAGGGACGCTACTACTTCCCGGTCGTGCCGGTGCTCGACATCCCGCCGGCGCTATACACGCGCCGCTCCCCGGCCGAGGTGGCGGCGACACTGGCGCAGCATCGAGTCTGCGTGGTGCGGGGGCACGGCGTGTACGCCGCCGCCGCCACGCTCGACCTGGCCTACAAGTGGACCTGCTCGCTCGAGTCCTCCGCCCGCATCGCCTGGCTGGCGCGCACGGCAGGCCTCCCCGCAGGTGCGGACGGGGCATGAAATTCCGCGTGCTCGCGCTGCTGGCGCTCGCCCTGCTTGCCGGGCCGCTGGCGGCGGTACCGCTGTGGACCGTGGAGCGCGGCGACGGCGCCGCCCAGGTCATTCTGCTCGGCTCGGTGCACCTGCTGCGTGCCGACGATTTGCCCCTTCCCGACGAGATCCACGAGGCGTACGAGCGCGCGGGCCGGCTGGTCATGGAGCTCGACCCGGCCGAGCTTGCTCCGGGCACCTCCCAGGCGGCGCTGCAGCGCATCGGAATCACGTCGCCCGGCGGCTCGGCCGCCGAGCTGCTGAGCGCCGAGGAATGGCGCCTGGCGGAAACACTGGCCGCCGAAGCCGGCGTCGACCTCCAGGCAGTGGCGCCGTTCGAGCCGTGGTTCGGGGCTATCGTGCTTTACACCTCGGCGCTGATCGCCTCGGGCTACGATCCGGCGCTCGGCGTGGACCAGCAGGTCGCGGGGTGGGCAGCGCGCGACGCCAAGCCGGTGACCGGTCTGGAAACGCTGGACGAGCAGCTGCTGCTGTTCAAGCAACTTGGCGCACAGACGCAACGGGAAATGTTGCTCAAGACGCTGGAAGAGCTCGTCGCCATGGAAGCCGACACCGAGGCATTGATTACGCAATGGCGGACGGCCGATCTCAGCGCACTGACCCGGCGCCTGGAGACCGATTTCCGCAATTACGAGGAACTGCGCGAGAGCATCGTCGTGGATCGTAATCGCAACTGGTTGCCGGCCGTCGAAGCGCTGCTGGACCAGGGCGGTACCAGCCTGGTGGTCGTCGGAACGCTGCACCTGGTGGGACCCGAGGGCCTGCCGGCCCTGCTGGAGAAGCGCGGCTTCCGGGTCACGGTCGTCCCGGCGCACTGAGTCCCTGCGGGACCCGGACGAGCGTTCAGATCTCGATCATCACGAAGTCTTCCTTGCCCGCGCCGCAGTCCGGGCAGCGCCAGCTGAGGGGCACGTCGTCCCACTTGGTGCCGGGCGCAATCCCGCCGTCCGGGTCGCCCTCGGCTTCCTCGTAAACATACCCGCAAATTACGCACATCCAAGCTTTCATCAATGGCCCGCCGCGGCGATAATCAAGACAGCCGCGAATTCTCGCATGCAGAAGCTTCCGACCCAAGCGACATGTCAGGTATTCCACCCACAGTGCTGGTCGTGGCCGGCAACGATCCGTCCGGCGGCGCCGGCATCGCGGCCGACCTGCAGGCCATCACCGCCGCCGGCGCCCACCCCGCACCGGTCATCACTGCGCTGACCGTGCAGGACACGGTCAATGCCAGCGCCGTCGAACCGGCCTCGCCCGCCCTGGTGGCCGCGCAGATGGAAGCGGTGCTGGCCGACATTCCGGTCGCGTGCGTGAAGATCGGCTTGCTCGCGACCGCGGCGATCGCGGAGGCGGTCGCCGCGGTGCTGGGCCGCCATCCCGGCCTGCCCGTAGTGCTGGACCCGGTGCTGGTCGCGGCGGGCGGCGCACGACTGGCCGAGGATGCGCTGGTTGGCGTGGTGCTCGAGCGCTTGTGCCCGCTGACCACGCTGCTGACGCCCAACGCCCACGAAATCCGCCGGCTGGCGCCGGACCTCGCCGGCACTGCGGCGCGCGCCGCGGCGCTGCGCCGCGCCGGCTGCCGGTTCGTACTCGCCAAGGGCGGCGACGAGGCGGACGCGGGTGGCAACGAGGTGCTCAACACGCTCTACGGGTCCGGCGAGCCACGACTGTTTCGCTGGCCGCGCCTCCACGGCAGCTTTCACGGTTCCGGCTGCACCCTGGCGTCGGCCTGCGCGGCGCGCATCGCCTGCGGCGAGTCGGTCGAGGAGGCCGTTGCCAACGGTCAGGCGCTGACTCACCGTTGGCTGGAGCACGCCTTCCGGCCGGGCCGCGGCCAGCTCGTGCCGTTGCGCAGGCCGGCCTGAGCATGAACAAGCCCGCGCTGCCGCCGGGGCTGTATGCCCTGACCGATCCCGCCCTGTTGCCCGAGCCGGTGCTGGCCGAGCGGGTGGCGGCGGCGGTGCGCGGCGGCGCGCGCATTGTGCAGTACCGCGACAAGGATGCCGATGCCGCGACCCGGCGGCGGCGCGGCCGGGCCGTCCTCGACGCCTGCCGGGCGCACGGCGCGCTGTGCATCATCAACGATGACGCAGCGCTGGCGGCGGCGCTGGGGGCCGATGGTGTGCATCTCGGACGCGAGGACGGCGACCTGGCCGGTGCGCGCGCCATTGTCGGGCCGGACCGGCTGATCGGTGTCTCCTGCTACGACCAGCTGGAGCTCGCCACGGCCGCAGTGGCGGCGGGCGCGGACTATGTCGCCTTCGGCAGCGTGTGGCCCTCCGGCACCAAGCCGGGGGCAGTGCGCGCCCCGCTCGCCCTGCTCACTGACGCGGCGCGCCGCCTGCCGGTGCCGGTGGTCGCCATCGGCGGCATCACGCGTGACAACGCCGCCGAAACGGTCGCAGCCGGCGCGCATTGTGTCGCCGTGATTCGCGACCTGTTCGAAGACCCCGACCCGCGCGCCGCCGCGCAAGTACTTTCCGCAGCCTGCGAGCGCGGCCGGGCAAGGCTAGAATGAGCGTTTTTTCGGGCGGCGCACCGCGGCCCGGCCAGTCCCAGGAGGCTCGCGCATCGTGAACCTGTTCGAGGAAGCCCAGCGATACATCCCCGGCGGCGTCAACTCGCCGGTCCGTGCCTTCCGCTCCGTCGGCGGCGATCCCGTTTTCATCCGCAAGGCCAGGGGCGCCTATTTCTGGGGCGAGGATGGCGAGCGCTACACGGACTACGTCGGATCCTGGGGTCCGATGATCCTCGGCCACGCCCATCCGGACGTCATCGAGGCCGTTCGCGCGGCGGCCCTTGACGGCCTGTCCTTCGGCGCCCCGACCGCCATCGAAACGGCACTGGCCAAGCGAGTATGCGAGATCATGCCGTCCATCGAGCTGGTGCGCTTCGTCAGCTCAGGCACCGAGGCCACCATGAGCGCCATCCGCCTGGCCCGCGGCTACACCGGGCGTGACAAGATCGTGAAGTTCGAGGGCTGCTACCACGGCCATTCCGACTCGCTGCTGGTGAAGGCCGGCTCGGGCGCGCTGACCCTCGGCGTGCCGACTTCCCCCGGCGTGCCGGCCTCGCTGGCGCAGCACACCATCACGCTCACCTACAACGACCTCGACGAGGTCGAGCGGGTGTTCGCCGAGGTCGGCGACGAGATTGCCTGCATCATCGTCGAGCCGATTGCCGGCAACATGAACATGGTGCTGCCGGCGCCCGGGTTCCTCGAAGGCCTGCGCGCAGTTTGCGATGAGCACGGCGCACTGCTGATCTTCGACGAGGTAATGACCGGCTTCCGCGTCGCGCTTGGCGGCGTGCAGGAGATTTCCGGCGTGACGCCGGACCTGACCACGCTGGGCAAGATCATCGGCGGCGGCATGCCGGTCGGCGCCTTCGGCGGCAAGCGCAAGGTCATGGAACAGATCGCCCCGCTAGGCCCCGTGTACCAGGCCGGCACCCTGTCCGGCAACCCGGTGGCCATGCACGCGGGCATCGCCACGCTCGAGCGGCTGAATCCCGGTCTCTACGAAGAGCTCGGCGCGCGCACCCGCAACCTCGTGGAGGGCGTGCAGGCGGCGGCGGACGCCGCGGGCATCCCCTTCTCCGGCCACTCGGTCGGCGGCATGTTCGGGCTGTTTTTCACGGGTGATGGACCGGTGCGCAGCTTCAGGCAGGTCATGGCCTGCGACCAGGCACGCTTCAAGGCCTTTTTCCACGGCATGCTGGCGGAGAGGGTCTACCTCGCACCGTCGGCCTTCGAGGCCGGGTTCGTCTCGCTGGCGCACACCGACGAGGATATCGACGCGACCGTGGCGGCCGCCGGGCGGGTGATGGCTAGGCTCTAGCCTCGCGACCGCAGGACCAGCAGGACTCGAAGCTCGCGGCGTTGACCTCGCCGCAACCGGCGCAACGCCATTCACCGTCGGCCGGGCGTGCCTGTCGGTAGCGCTCGAGCACGGCGTCGGCATCCGTGCGGCGACGCGCCGGCACCATCAGGCGCACGTCGCAGACCCTGGGCACGCCGCTATAGCCGCCGACCAGATCGGCGCCGGTCACTGCCGCAGGAATGCCCTCGTTCTCCAGCATGCCCTGCAGCAGGCTGGCCTCGATCGGGTCGGTGCCGCGGTGAACGCAGACCAGTTCCGCGGCCGGCAGCTGCAAGGGGTCGCCCGCCTGTCCCATCAGCTCCCCAGCCCCTTGAGCAGCGGCTCCAGGTACTCGAGCCGCGCCACCGGGTCGAACAGCTCCAGGCAATGCTGCTTGTGCTCGATGTCGATGGGGAGCAGCTCGGCCAGCCGGCAGCCCACCCAGCCGGCATCGTCAAAGTCGGGTGAGACATGGCGATAATGCGGCCCGAGGTCCTCGAAAACGCCCTCCAGCAACCGCGCCATGTCCGTAAAACGCTCCGGCAGCGACACGGTCGGCTCGGGTTCCAGCAGTTCGACCACGCCGAGGTTCAAGCCGTCCTCCTGGCGCCGCGCGGAGCGCATCAGGAAGCGCGCCCCGCCGAGCACCACCACGCCAAGCGTGCCATCGCTGAGCTGGTCCCAGTCGACGATGCTTGCGACCGTGCCCACCCGGTGCGTCGCGGCCGGCCCGGTCTCCTCGCCCTCACGGATTTGCAGCACGCCGAAGCCGACTTCGGTCTTCAGGCAACGGCTGATCATGTCCACGTAGCGCGGCTCGAAAATCCTGAGCGGCAGCGGGCCGCCCGGGAACAGCACGGTCTGCAGCGGGAACAGCGGAATCTCGAGCTGGCTGCTCATTCGTCCGCCTCCTGCGTCCCGCCCCAGGGCGGTACCAGCGCCTGCGCGATGCCCAGGTGGTCAAGCACCCGCGCGACCACGAAATCGACCAGCCCGGAGACGCCGGCGGGGCGATGGTAGAAGCCCGGGTTGGCCGGCATGATCACGGCGCCCGCGCGCGCCAGCGTCAGCATGTTCTCGAGATGGATCTGCGAGAAGGGCGTCTCGCGCACCACCAGCACCAGCCGGCGGCGCTCCTTCAGCACGACGTCGCCGGCGCGCTCGATGAGGCTGCGGCTGGCGCCCGTCGCCAGCGCCGAGACCGTTGCCGTCGTGCAGGGGCAGACCACCATGGCATCCGGCGCAGCCGAACCGCTCGCCACCGGCGCAGTCCACTCCTCCCGGCCGTGTACGGCCAGCTGCGATTCCGGCACGCCGTGCCGCGCACACAAGAAACGGCGGATCTCGGCCGGGCGCGCCGGCAGCTCGAGATCAGTCTCCATGCCGATGACGACCTGCGCCGGCTTCGAAATCATCAATGTCACGCGGCAGCCTGCATCCAGCAGGCACTCCAGCAGGCGCAGGCCGTACTGCGCCCCCGAAGCTCCGGTCATCGCCAGCGCGACGTGCATGCTCATTCGATCACTCTCCTCGCGCGCGCCTCGAGTCCCTCGCGCAGGCGCTGGTGCAGGCCGCCGAAGCTGCCGTTGGACATCAACACCACGCGATCCCCGGCGCGCAATTCCTCCAGCAGTATAGCCTCCAGCTCCGCCAGCTCCGCGCACACGCGCGCCTGCCCACCGAGCTCCGCCAGCGCGCCGGCCGCGTCCCAGCCGAGGTCCTCGGGTGCATGCACGAACACGCGGTCAGCGCCTGCCAGGGATGCGGCCAGGTGCCCGGCGTGCACGCCCATGCGCATGGTGTTGGAGCGCGGCTCCAGCACCGCCACCAGTCGCCCGCCCGACAATCCACCGCGCATCGCCTCCAGCGTGCGCGCGATCGCGGTCGGGTGATGTGCGAAGTCATCGAACAGTTCGACGCCGTCGGCCGTTCCGATCCACTCCTGCCGCCGCTTCACGCCCCGGAAGCCCGCCAGCGCCCGCGCCGAGACTTCCAGCGGCACGCCCGCGTGGCGCGCCGCGAGCATCGCAGCCAGCGCGTTCTCGGCATTGTGGGCGCCCGGCATGGCCCAACGCACCGTCGCCACCGGCGCGCCACCCGGTGCGAGGACCTCGAAGCCGCCCGGGACGAGTCGCGCCGCGTGACCGGCGCCCGGCGCAGCGTCGCCGGGGCCGTGAAAGCGCTCGACAGGCGTCCAGCAGCCCTGCGCCAGCACCTCCTCCAGCGCCTCGTCGCCGGCCTTGGAAACGATCAGCCCCGTGCCGGGCACCGTCCTGACGAGGTGATGAAACTGGCGCTGGATGGCGGCGAGGTCCGGGAAGATGTCCGCGTGGTCGAATTCCAGGTTGCCCAGCACCAGCGTGCGCGGGCGGTAGTGCACGAACTTGGAGCGCTTGTCGAAGAACGCCGTGTCGTACTCGTCTGCCTCGACGACGAAGAAAGGCGCTTCGCCGAGGCGTGCGGAGACGCCGAAATCCGCCGGGATGCCGCCCACCAGGAAGCCGGGGCGCAGGCCCGCGGACTCGAGCAGGTAGACCAGGATGCTGGTGGTCGTGGTCTTGCCGTGGGTGCCGGCCACCGCGAGTGTCCAGCGGTCGCGCAGCACCTCGCGCGCCAGCCACTCGGGCCCGGAGCAGTAAGGCAGGCCCGAATCCAGCAGCCGCTCCACTACGGGCATTCCGCGGCGCATGACGTTGCCCACCACCACGCAGTCCGGCGCGGGCTCGAGGCGGTCGTTGTCGTAGCCCTCGATGAGCTGGATTTCCAGCGCTGCAAGCTGCGTGCTCATGGGCGGATAGAGCGGCCGGTCCGAGCCCGTGACGCGATGGCCCTGGGCACGTGCCAGCGCCGCGATGCCCGCCATGAAAGTGCCGCCGATGCCGAGGATGTGGAGGTGCATCAATCGACCGGGAAGTAGCGGCGAAACATGGCGACGCTCAGGGCGAAGTACACCACGGCGGCAAGCACGCCCGCGGCATAGCTCCAGTCCATGGCGTTGCGCAAAATGTGTCCGGTGACCAGCAGGGAAGCCAGCAGCAGCATGAACAGCGCGGTGGTGCTCACGAGCGCCGGCAGCTCCATGCCCGGTACCGGGGCGCCGTCGCCCAGTGCGCGGGCTGCCAGCCACACGAACGGCAGCGCGGCGGCGCTCAGCAGCGCGCCGGTGCCGAGCAGCGCGGTCAGCGTCTGCCGCAGCCGGGCGGCCCGGCCGGTGCCCGCCAGCAGCGCACCGAACACCAGCAGCAGCAGCGCGAGGTCGAGGGCGAGCTGGCCGAACAACGCCCCGGGTGCCGCAGCGGACGGCCAGAGCACGGCCGCGCCGACCGCCAGGTAAACAAGCAGCGCCAGCCCGAAGACGGCGCCTGATGACGGCACGTCCTGCGGTCCCTTGCGATGCAACGCGACTTCGACGAACAAGCGGATCAGTGCCTGCATGGGATCACCTTTGCCAGCCGGCATCATACCCGGCGCCGCGGCGCGCCGTGCAAGCGCCGCACCCCGTTGCACCGTTCTGTGATAATGGCGCCATGAGCGACTACGAATTCATCGACACGACCGCTGCGGCTGCGTCGCTGGCCCGCGAGTGGTCGGGAGTCCGGCAACTTGCCGTCGATACCGAGTTCGTGCGCGAGAGCACCTACCGGGCCCGGCTTTGCCTGATGCAGGTATCGGACGGCGAGCGGGTCGTCTGCCTCGACATGCTGGCGCTCGACGGCCCGGGGCCGTTCGCTGACTTGCTGCTGGACCCGGCTGTGCGCAAGGTGTTCCACTCGGCCCGGCAGGATCTCGAAGTGCTCAACGAGCACCTCGGGCGCGTGCCGGCCCCGATCTGGGACACGCAGATCGCGGCGGCCATGCTCGGCCATCCCGACCAGGTGGGCTACACGCAGCTGACCGGCACCGAGCTCGGCGTGACCTTGCCGAAGGACCACGCGCGCACCGACTGGAGCCGCCGGCCATTGTCCGACGAGCAACTGCAATACGCCGCCGCCGACGTCCTCTGGCTGCTGCCGCTGGCGGCGCGCCTGGAGAGCGAGCTGGAGGAACTCGGTCGCGCCGAATGGGCGACAGCCGAGAGCGCAGCGCTGTCCGAGCCCGACCTGTACGCCTTCGATGCGGCGGGCGCCTGGCGCAGGGTCAAGGGCGCCGGCCAGCTGGAGAGCGCCGCGTTCGCGCGGGCGGCCGCGCTCGCCGAGTGGCGCGAGCAGGAAGCGCGTCGCGCCGACCGCCCGCGCCGCTGGATTCTCAAGGACGAGGCCATTCTCGCGCTGGCGACACGGGCCCCGCGGGAACCTGCCGAACTGGAGCGCGTCGAGGGCCTGCCGCCGGCGCTGCTGCGCCGGCACGGCGAGACGCTGCTGCGCCTGACCAGCGAAGCCGACACCGCGAT
>CBDDRR010000367.1:0-6438 GCA_965233095.1 uncultured bacterium | reverse complement strand
CCGAGCAGAACGAGGGCGCCCTGCTGTTCCAGTGGGAGTATTTCGACGAGGCGCGCCAGTTCGCGCGCGGCACGGTCGGCTGGTTCGTCATCCAGGTCGAGGACCCGGACCTCGCGGAGAGCGTCGCGCAGTCCGTCGACGCGCTGTTCGCCAACTCCAGCAACGAGACCAAGACCCAGACCGAGAAGGCTTTCGCGCAGGGCTTCGCGCGACAGTTCGGCGACGTCGGCCTGATCGTCACCTCGATCCTGGGAGCGGTGTTCTTCACCATCCTGGTGCTCACCGGCAATACCATGTCGCAGGCGGTGCGCGAGCGCATCCCGGAGCTGGCGATCCTCAAGACCGTGGGATTCAGCGACCGTGCGGTGCTCGGCCTGGTGGTGGCGGAGGCGCTGGCGCTGATCCTGCTGGGCGGGCTGCTCGGCCTGGCGCTGGCGGCCGGCGCGCTCGGCGCGCTGAGTGCCGCACTGGCGGGTTTCGGCGTGCAGGGCATCAGCGCCTCGGTGGTGGTGACCGGGGTGATGCTCATGCTGGCGCTCGGCCTGGTCGTCGGATTGCCGCCGGCGGTGCGGGCGATGCGCCTCAGGGTCGTCGATGCCCTTGGCGGGCACCAGTAGGAGGGGCGGGCGTTGAACATCCTCAAGCAAGTCGCGGCCGTCTCGATGATGAACCTGCGCAGCGTGCCGCAGCGCTGGAGTACTTCGCTGGTGATCGTCGTGGGCATCGGCGGCGTGGTGGGCGTGCTGACCGCGATCCTCGCCATGGGCGAGGGCTTTCGCGCCACCCTCGGCGCAGCCGGCAAGGAAGACCAGGCGATCGTACTGCGCAGCGGTGCCACCTCGGAGCTGACCAGCGGGCTTGGCCGCGAGGCCGTGGACCTGATCGCGCGCGCCGCCGGGGTGGCGCGTGGCGCGGACGGCCAGCCGATCGCTTCGGCCGAGATCCTGGTGATCGCCGACCTGCCGAAACGCGGCACAGGGACCCTGGCCAATGCGCCCATCCGCGGCGTGCAGCCCGGCGCTTTCGGGCTGCGGCCGGAAGTGCAGATCATCGAGGGGCGCACGTTCGAGCCGGGTCCGCGGGAGCTCATTGTCGGCCGAGGTGCCGCCAGCCAGTTCGATGGGCTGGAAGTGGGCGCGCGCCTCGCGTTCCGGGATGCCGACTGGACCGTGGTCGGCATCTTCTCCGCCGGCGGCGGCGTGCACGAGTCGGAACTCTGGGGCGACGCCGAGACCGTGATGTCGGCTTACCGGCGTGGCGGCTTCCAGTCGGTCACCGTGCAATTGGAAGATGCCGCGGCGCTCGCACCCTTCGAGGCTGCGCTGGCGGACGATCCGCGCCTCAATGTCGAGGCCCAGACCCTGCGGGCGTATTTCACCGCGCAGTCGCGCCAGATGAGCATGCTGATCAACGTGCTGGGCTACACCATCGGCTACATCATGGCTATCGGCGCGCTGTTCGGCGCGTTGAACACCATGTACGCGGCGGTGTCGACGCGTGCGCGGGAAATCGCGACGCTGCGCGCGCTCGGCTTCGGCGGCGGGGCGATCGTGGCCTCGGTGCTGCTGGAGGCGCTGCTGCTGGCCGTGATCGGCGGGTTGCTCGGCGGCGGCCTGGCGTGGCTGCTGTTCAACGGCTACACGGTGTCTACGCTGGGCGCCAATTTCAGCCAGGTCGCCTTCGACTTCCGGGTCACCGGCGAGCTGCTTGCCAGGGGCATCGCCTGGTCGCTGGTAATCGGCTTCCTCGGCGGCCTGCTGCCGGCGTGGCGTGCCGCGCGCCAGCCGGTGACGACAGCCCTGCGCGCCCTGTAGGCGCGCAGGGCGTCAGCCTCAGTTGCCGGATTCCAGCGCCACCAGGTAATTGATGACGTCGAGCACGGCGTCGGGCCCGCCGGCCTGTTCGACGCCGATGACGTACTTGCCGTTGACCACCACCGCGGGCACGAAGCCGAGCTGGTAGCGGCGCGCCCGCACGTCGGCTGCACGCAGTTCGGTGTCCACGCTGAAGCTGGTCAGCGCCTCGCGCGCAGCCTGCTCGGAGATGCCGTGGTCGGCCAGGAACTTGATCTGCAGCTCCATGGTGTTCAGCGGGTTCCGGTTGGCGTGGTACTCGTTGAAGATCGCGGCGTGCGTCTGGTCCTCGATGCCGAGTGCCTTGGTAGCGAAGTACAGGCGCGCCTGCGGCTGCCAGCCCGGGTTCAGCGTCGCGGGGAGCCGCACGTATTCCGCGGCGGCCGGCTTGGATTCCTTCCAGCGCGCCATGTAGGGATGCATCATGTAGCAGCCGCCGCAGCCGTACCAGAACACGTCCACTACCTCGACCTTGCCGGGCGGCACGCTGGTGGGCTGGGCCGGATTCAGCACGCGGTAGTGCTGGCCGGCAACGAAGCGCGCGTCCGAGGGAGCCTGAGACGGCTGCGCCGGCGCCGGCTGGGGCTGTTCGCCGACGGGACGCTCGGCGGGACGTTCGGCAGGCGCGTTTGCGGTGGACCGCTCGGCCGGCTGGGCCTGCGCCTGGGATTCCGCTGCCGGCGGTGTGGCGGCGGGACCGGCCGGCGGCTCGGCGCTGCAGGCGGCCGCCAGGATCGCGGTGACCAGGACGAAGGCAATGGCTCTCATATTCCGTCTCCTCGGGAGGCTTGGAGAAATTCAGGCAGCGAGCGGGCCGCGGAGTTCCCTCAGCGCAGGCCCTGCACGTACTCGCTCACGGCGCGGATGTCCTCCTCGGACATGCGCGTGGCGATATCCCGCATGATCTGGTTCGGGCGCTCACCCGAGGCGTAGTTGCGCAGCGAAAGGGCCGCGTAGGTGGCGTGCTGGCCGGCGATCACGGGGTAGTTTGCCAGCGGATTGCCCTGGCCGGTCGGGCCGTGACAGGCAATGCATGCGGTTACGCCGCGCTCGGGGACGCCGCCCTTGTAGATGCGCTTGCCGGTCTCGACCAGCTCGGGGTCGGCTTCCCGGGCCGCCGGCCGCTGCGCGGTGTAATAGGCCGCCAGGTCGAGCACGTCCTGGTCGGACAGTCCCATGGCGATGGGCGACATCAAGGGATTCTGCCGCTCGCCGTCGCGAAAGGCGGTCAGCTGGACGGCCAGGTAGCCGGCATGCTGTCCCGCGATCGACGGCCACTCGGGGTTGGCGCTGTTACCATCCACGCCGTGACAGGCAACGCAGACGCCGGATTTTTCCTGGCCGGCTTCGGCGGATCCCTCGGCCAACGCCGTGCTGCTGATCCCAAGGGCGACGGCCATCATGGCGACGGCAAAAGGCTTCCTCATGGCGCTTTTTCTCCGGTGATTAGCCCATCGACTTGCCAGGCTGGCGCCCGACGGGTAGAACCCGAAATTCTACACCAACACCACAAGTTGCAGTCCATAACGATGAGCGCGTACCCGATCGCCGAGTTTCTCACCAGCGCCAACAAGCCGTCGCAGTTCGTTCCCGACCAGGGCGCCGAGGTGGCATTTGCGGGGCGCTCCAATGCCGGCAAGTCCAGCGCCATCAACGTCATCCTCGGCCGCCGCGGCCTGGCCCGGACCAGCAAGACGCCGGGCCGCACGCAGCTGGTGAACTTCTTTTCCGTGGGCGAGGGCGTGCGGGTCACGGACCTGCCGGGTTACGGCTATGCCCGGGTGCCCGACGCGGTGCGCGATCACTGGGGCAAGCTCATGGCCACCTATTTCCGGGAGCGGCAGTCGCTGGCGGGGCTGTTCATCGTCATGGACGTGCGCCGGCCGCTGACCGATTTCGACCTGGGCATGCTCGGCTGGGCCGCCGAGGCCGGCTGCCCGGTGCATATCCTGCTGACCAAGGCCGACAAGCTGTCCCGCGGCGCAGGCGCCGCGGCGCTGCTGTCGGTTCGCCGGGCGCTCGGTGAGGGGGCCACCGTGCAGCTGTTCTCGGCGCTCAAGGGAACCGGCGTGGAGGAGGCCCGCAAGATTCTGGACAGCTTCCTGGCCGGTCCGGCCGGCGACCCGGAAACCCCATAGGGATCAATCGGATAAAAAAAGGCCCCGGGGCATTAAGCCCCGGGGCAGAGCTTGGCCCGGCTTGGGGGAACCGGGCTGCTGGCCCGCCCAGGGAGGACGGCGGGCGAGCGTCGCATTGGCGCTCACGGATAAAGACCCCGCACTGCGGCAAAAAGTTCCGGACGGAAAACCGGGGGCGGAAAAACCGGGGTCAGAGACGGGTTTCGTCCGCGAAACTCGCCTCTGACCCCGGTTTTGCTGTCCCGTTTCCCGGGGTCACGTTGACAGCCGGGAAGTGACGCTGAGAATATGCCGGCCCGGCATATCTGGTCGGAAAGAACCATAAACGGCGTAGTGTCAATTTCAGGGGAGCGGATGTCGTGCCAAACATAACGCTGAGGCTCGTCCTCGCAGCGGTCGTTCTCTCGCTTGGGGCCTGCGGCGGCGGCGGCAGCTCGGAATCCGGCGGCGTTGCGCCGACCACCGCCTCCATCAGCGCCAGCCACATAACGATGTCCGCCGCACACGGCGAAAATGCACCCGTCGGCACTGTCATGGTCACCATCCAGAATCCGCCTGATGAGGGGCTGTACGTGGCGATGGAATGGACGGACAGTGGTGTGTCCTCCGTCGACATTTTTTCGCTCAGCGAGACGAGCGCGCGGCTGGATATCTACTTCAGAAGCCCCGACAGCCTTTCGCCCGGCGATTACCACGACCAGTTGCAGCTCTCTGTTTGCTACAACGAGTCCTGCAGTCGCCAGGTGATCAGCAGCCCGCTGTGGGTCACCACCGCATATACCGTGTCGCGTGCCGATGACCTGCCGGAACCTGACGTTCCGGCCCTGTCGGTGCTCGACCGGATCGAGCTGAGCCACGACGTCGTGGATGCCGAATACAGTGCCGCGCTCGACGCGATCGTGATGGTTTCGGCCAGGCCGACCAGCGCGCTGCACATTCACTATCCCCAGACGGGCGTACGCCACTCCGTGCCCTTGAACCGGCCGCCGACCTCCGTGTCCGTCGCTCCTGACGGCCGCGCGGCCGCGATCGGACATGACGCCATGATCAGCTACGTCGACCTTGAGACGCTTGGCGACGCCATGCCCCCTGCGCCGGTGCTGCTCGACGTCTCGACCAACGTTGTCGATTTGATCCTCGACGGTCGCGGCTACGTGCATGCGATACCCATCGCTGACCAGTGGGTGACGTTCCACTCGGTCGAGATTGCGACCAACACCGAGCGCCTCGGCAGCATGTTCCTGCGGGCAGATTCGCGCGGCCGGTTACATCCGTCGGGTGATTTCATTTACACCGCGAACCGGGACTTATCCCCCAGCGATATCGAGAAGTGGGATATCCGCTCGGGCGTGGCGAACAGTCTCTACGACTCGCCTTACCATGGTGAGTACCCGATGTGCGGCGATATCTGGGTTTCCGAAGATGGCGACACTCTCTACACGGCCTGCGGTACTACCCTGCGAGCGTCAACCAGCCCGGCCACGGACATGACCTACACGGGCACCATTGCCCTCTCCTTGCCATCATGGAACGGCAGAATCCGATCGCTGAGCCAGTCTGCCGAGGCCGGCGAGATCCTGCTGCTCGAGTTCGATTCGGTGGAGTGCGGCGCGTTCGGACGACCCGAGTTTTGCTTCACACGCCTGGCGGTTTACGAAAGTGATTTCCTCAATCGCACGGAGCTGTATTCGGTCCCGCCCATCGTGGTCGGCGACCGCGCCTACGCGCAGCGCGGCCTGTTCGTCTTCCACAGCGCCAACGGCGCGCATCGCTACATGATCAGCCGCTTGTCGGGGGTGCCCGCGGAGACGCATTACCTGAGCGTGCTGCAGTAAGCGTTCCGGAGGGACGGAAAACCGGGGGCGGAAAAACCGGGGTGAGAGACACATTTCGTTCGCGAAACGTGTCTCTGACCCCGGTTTTCCGCCGGTTTCCTGCCGCCTAGTGCGCTTCGTCCCAGTTCAGGCCTGAAGCGGCCTGGACCTTGAGCGGCACGGACAGCTCGACGGCCTCGCCCATCAGGGAATCCAGCGCCGCGACCAGCGCCTCGACGTCCCCCGCGGCGACCTCGAACACCAGCTCGTCGTGCACCTGCATGATCAGGCGCGCGTCCACCTTGCCCTGCGCCAGCCAGTCGGCCACGCGAATCATCGCCAGCTTGATGATGTCGGCGGCCGTGCCCTGCATGGGCGCGTTGATGGCGCTGCGCTCGGCGTACTGGCGCCGCTGGCTGTTGCGCGAGCGGATCTCCGGCAAGTAGAGACGCCGGGCCAGCACGGTGGTGACGAAGCCGTCCTCGCGCGCCTGCTTGCGGGTCACGTCCATGTAGCGCTTCACGCCGGGGTAGCGCTCGAAGTAGGTCTGCACGTACTCCTGCGCGGCGGCGCGCTCGATGCCGAGCTGCCGCGCCAGCCCGAAGGCCGACATGCCATAGATCAACCCGAAGT
>CBDDRR010000366.1:0-3263 GCA_965233095.1 uncultured bacterium | reverse complement strand
CGCACGCTGGAGGCCTGTCATGCAAAGGCCGATGAGCTCTTCCCGGAGGGCTACACCGTCATCGGGCAGATGTCGGAGACGGTGGTGGTGCCGCTCATGGACGGCAGCAACCTGTCGGTGCCGGAGCGCCGCCTCAGGGTCGAATGCGATTGACGCCGGCCTGGCGCGCTAGTCTTCCGGCCCCGGGGCGCCGCGTGCCTGCTTGACGCCGCCGCGCCGGCGCTTGGCGTCGAGGCGTTTCTGCTTCGCCGCCCGCGAGGGTTTCGTGGCAATGCGCTTGCGCGGCGCCCGGTGCGCCTGCTCGATCAGCCGGGCGAGGCGATCGCGTGCATCCTGGCGGTTGCGGTGCTGGCTGCGAAAGCGCCGCGCGTCGATGGTGATCACGCCGGCTGAATCGGCACGGCTGCCGGCGAGCTTCAGCAGCCGCACCTTGACCGCGTCGTCGAGGAAGGCCGAGGCCGGTACGTCGTAACGCAGCTGCACACCGGACTCGGTGCGGTTGACATGCTGCCCGCCCGGGCCACCAGTCAGCACGAACTTCTCGGTCAGCTCGTTTTCTGGTGGCTGAAAGGGAGGGCGATCCCGGTCGTCCAAGGCGTCCATGGCCCGAATCATCCCGCCAATCGGCATGTCGGCGCCAGTCGGGCGGCGGCTGGACTGTGAATCGCCTCACATCCCCGTGGCGATCGGCCCGTTACCGTGCCTCGGAGACGGCGCCGTGGCAAGCTTTCGGCCACGCGGAACACGAGGTGCATGCCATGCTGACCAGGATTCATCGGCTCACGACCATCGCCGCGCTGGCGCTTGGCGCCCTGTCGCTGGGCGGTTGCGCGTCCATGGGCAAGGACGAGTGCCTGGCCATCGAGTGGCGCACCATCGGCTACGAGGACGGCGTGCGCGGCTACACCGGCGAGCGCATCACGCAGCATCGCAAGGCCTGCGCGAAGCACGGCGTTGCTCCTGACCTGGACCAGTACCAGGCAGGCCGGCGCGAAGGGCTCTACGAGTACTGCCAGCCGGCCAACGGTTTCCGCGTCGGCGCGCGCGGCGCCGGCTACGGCGGGGTCTGCCCCGCGGAGCTCGAGGCAGAGTTCGTCGGCGCCTACGAGTCCGGCTTCCAGCTGCATACCCTGCAGTCGCGGGTCGCCTCGACCAACAGCCTGCTGGCGGCAAAGCGACGCGAACTCAATGCCGCTGAGGACGACATGGTCCGCCTCTCCCTGGTCATCATCGGCACCGACTCGACGCCCGAGGAGCGGGCCACGGCGCTGGTCGATACCCGCCAGCTCGCGGAGGCGAAGGGACGGCTGCAGACCGAGATCGAGCAGCTCGAGCAGGACCGGCTGCGGTTCGAGCAGGAGCTCGAGGACTACCGCGCCACGCTGGCTTACGGCCGCTAGCGCCGCTTCCAGCCCGGCTTGCGCATCGCGCGGGCGGTCGGCTCCCGGGACGAGTTATGCTTTCTCCTCCGAGTGATCGGCCCGGCGCGTCGCGGCGTTGCCGGCAGGAGAATCAGCGCCCGTGTCCCGCTATCGCTTCGACCAGTTCGTGTTCGACCCCAGTGACGGCCGCCTCGAGCATGCCGGCAGCGGCGCTGCACTGACGCTGCGCCCGCAGGTCGCGCGGCTGCTGGTCGCGCTGCTGGAGTCCCCCAATACGGTGATCGAGCGCGATACCCTGTGCCTCGCGATCTGGGGCGTGGGCGCGGTGGTGGATTTCGAGGCGGGACTCGCGGCAATCGTGCGCGAGCTGCGCCAGGCGCTGGACCAGCTCGGCGGGGCTGCGGGTCTGCTGGAGACCGTGCCAAGGCGGGGCCTGCGCTTCGGCGCCGCAGTGACCGCGGCGGGCTCCGAGCAGGACCCGCACACGGGAAGCAAGATGGGCAAGCTGCCGCGCCGTGCAGTGCTCGTTGTTGCGCTGGTGCTGGCCATGGCGCTGGTGTGGCTGCTGGCGCGCTGGTCAATGGCGCCGCCGGCATCGACGGTCACCGCGCCGGCTCAGGAATGGACGCTGGCGGTGCTGCCCTTCGAGCGCTTCGGCGAGGCGCCTGCCAACGAGGCCCGGCTCGAGCTGCTGCTGGCCGACGCCCTGCTGGCCCGGTTGTGGGCCGCGGAGCTCGAGGGAGTCGTGCTGATCGGGCGCGCGACGCTGGCGCCCTACGCGTCGCGCGAGGACATCGCCGGCGCCGTGGCGCGGGATCTCGGCGTGCGGCTGCTCATCGAGGGCAGCATCGTCGAGGACGAGGAGGGCTGGCGGGTCACGGCGCGGCTGCTGCACATGCCGGCAGGTCGCGTGCTGTGGTCGGACACCATTGACTGGGCCGGGGCCGGCGAGCTGCCGGTCCGGGAAAGCGCCGCGCGTCTCGTCGACAGTCTCGCCGCCGAATGGGCAGAACAACCGCAAGTCGCTGATTTCCAGTAAATCACTGGCAAATCCCAGCGAAATTTCAGGAAAGTTTCAGGCCCCTTGCATGGTGTGCCGGGGGTGTCGGGCGGATGCTGTGGCCGTGTCCAGACCAACTGATGGGAGTTCCAACATGAGCAGGCGCATCCTGACCATTGCATTCACCGCATTGCTGGCGGCTCTGCTGCCGCTCGCGGCCCAGGCCGACCGCGTCAAGACCGTGAAGCCGGGACCGGAGGCGGCGCAGATCGTCGGTTCCCCGGGTTTCCCGACCAAGGACCTGTTCGCGGTGACCTTCGTCGAGATCAACGGCCAGAACATCTCACCGCGAGACGTGATGTGGCTCGAGCCCGGCACCTATCGCATCACCGTGCTGATCGAAGCGGCGCAGACGCGCCCACAGCAGGTCCGCCGCCGCCCCAGGGACGAGCCCGGCTACAACATCATCGAGCTGGAGCTCGAGGCCGGCAAGATCTACCACATCCGCGGGCGGTTTCACCGCGATGACCCCGAGCAGGCGTACAGCGTGATCCTGCACAAGGTCGAAGAATAGGCAGCCGGGGGAAAAGCCGGGGTCGGGGAAAACCGGGGTCAGAGACACGTTTTCTTCAGAAAACGTGTCTCTGACCCCGGTTTTTCCCCCGGTTTTTCCCCGGTTTCTGTCAGCGCTTGGCGCCGAAGAACAGCAGCACAAACCCGACGATGGCCGCCACGGCGCCGCCGATCAGGTAGAGGCGCGTGTCGTCAGTATAGCGGCCTGCAAGCGCCTCGCTGGCCTGCTCGGTAAAGCTTTCCGTCGCGGTAAAGCCCATGTACAGCATGATGGCGCCGGCGACGATCAGCGCGATTCCCAGGATTCG
>CBDDRR010000365.1:0-4220 GCA_965233095.1 uncultured bacterium | reverse complement strand
CTGGCCCCCGACCGGCTGGAGATCCGGCTGGTGCGCCGGACACCTTATTTCGCCGGCCTGCTGATGCACTTCGCTGCATTCCCGGTGCCGCGCCACGCCATCGAGGCGCACGGCCGCGCCTGGACCGAGCCAGGCCGGATGCCGGCCAACGGGCCGTTCCGCCTGGCGGCGCGGGTGCCCAACGACCACGTGCTGCTGGAAAAGAACCCCGCTTTTTTCGCTGCGGATGAGGTGCGACTCGACGGCGTCAGGTACTTTGGCCTCGAGGACCGCGACGCCGCGCTGTTGCGCTTTCGCTCCGGCGAGCTCGATGTGCTGCGCGATTTTCCGGCCGGGCGCACGGCGTGGCTGCGGGAGCGGATGCCGGCGGCGGTCCGCACGGCGCCTTACCTGGGCCTTTCTTTCCTGGCCGTGAACCACGGGCGCGAGGCGCTGCAGGACCGGCGGGTCCGCGAAGCCCTGTCGCTGGCCATCGACCGGCGCATCATCACCGAGCGGGTACTCGGCAGCGGCGAGCGGCCTGCCTGGAGCCTGGTGCCGCCGGGCACCGCCGGCTATCCTCAACCTGCGCAGGCGGCCTGGCGGGAAGAAGCGATGCCGAGCCGGCAGGCGAAGGCGCGCGAGCTGATGGAGGCCGCCGGCTTCAGCCGCGCCAGGCCGCTTAAGCTGCGGCTGCGCTACCCGCTGTCCGAAAACGAGCGACGCGTGGCGATCGCGCTGCAATCCATGTGGAGTGGCATCCTGGTCGAGACCGAGCTCGAGCGCGCCGAGACCGCGATCCACTACGCAGCGCTGCAGCAGGGCGACTTCGACCTCGGCCTCGCCAGCTGGCTTGCGGTGTACGACGACCCGCAGACCTTCACGCTGCTGCTGCAGACCGAGAGCGGCCCGAACAACCTGGGGGACTACTCGAACGCCGACTACGACCGGCTCACCAGCCAGGCTTCGCAGCAGGCGGAACCGGAAGCCCGCGCCGCGCTGCTGCGCGAGGCGGAGGCCCTCGCAATGCGCGAGCAGGCTTTGATCCCACTCTATCACCACGCCGCACGCAACCTGGTCAGCCCGCGCGTGCGCGGCTGGCAGGACAACATGCTGGACGTCAATCGCAGCCGCTACCTCGGGCTCGACGACGACCACCGCGACTGAGCGGAGCTGCCGGCTGCAGGCGCAGCTGCGCTATGCTTCGACACACACTCCAGGAGGATTCCAGGCCGTGAAACTCTACGACATGCGCGTCGCGCCCAATCCGCGCCGGGTGCGGATTTTCCTGGCAGAAAAAAATATCGAGATCCCCCGGGTGGAAATCAATATCCGCGCCGGCGAAAACCTCGAGCCGGGATTTCTCGCCGTCAATCCACGCGGCGTGCTGCCGACCCTCCAGCTCGAGGACGGCACCGTCATCGACGAGAGCTCGGCCATTTGCCGGTACTTCGAAGAGCTGCGCCCGGACCCGCCGCTGCTGGGACGCAGTGCGCTGGAAAAGGCGATGGTGGAATGCTGGACCCGTCGCATCGAATTCGACGCGGGCCAGCCGGTGGTGGACGCCTTCCGCAACAGCTACCCGCCCTATGCCGAGCGTGCGGTCCCCGGGCGCAAGGGCATTCATGCCATCCCGGAACTCGTCGAGCGCGGCAGGATGCGGCTTGCCGAGTTCTTCCCTGCGATCGACGAGCGTCTCGGCGAGGTGGAGTTCCTGGCCGGCACGGGCTTCTCCTTCGCCGACATCACGTTGCTTTGCATCGTGGATTTCGCGCGCGCCATCAAGCTGCCAGTGCCCGAGGGGCTGGCGCACTTCGACCGCTGGCACGCCCAGGTGTCTTCCCGCCCCAGCGCGACGGCCTGAGCGCCGCGCCGCCCTCAGCCCTTCTCGGCGAGACGCCGCTCGAGCTCCGCGACCTTGTCCTTGAGCTCGTAGACGCTGCGGGCAATCTCGTCGAGCGACTGGGGCACGAACGAACCGGCCGGTGGGCCGTGAAACAAGGCGTTCATGGCCTTCACGAACTCGGGATCCTTGAGCGCCATCTCGCCCAGCTCCGAGAGATTGAACCGCGGCCGGTTGGCAGGCTGCAGCGCCTCGATGGCGACCCAGCGGGCGGCGTTGCGACGGCCGTCGTCTTGCAGCGCCGGGTGCTGCCACCAGCTGATCCGAGTGATCCGCTCGGGATGGGGCACCACCTCGCGCAGCTCGTTGCTCGGCCCGCGGCTGCCGACCAGGTGCGCCTCGGCCAGCGAGCGCAGGTCAGGCGCGGAGCCGACCAGCATGGCGCGGTCATGCTCGTAAAGTGCGTAGACGCCCGGTCCGTCGGGAATCTTGTTCAGGCTGAATCGACTCATGGCTTTCGTCCCTGGCTGCGTCAGGTCTATTTTAGACCTTTCGCGGCAACCGGCATCCCGATTTTCCGCAGTCAGGACGCCGGGACGGCGTCTGCCTGGGCGGTGGCATCAGCCGCCTGGAACGCGTCCAACGCCATGCAGGCCGACTCGACACGCACCAGGGTCGGGAACCCGTCCAGTTCGACGTTGAAGCGCCGCGCATTGTACAGCTGCGGTACCAGGCAGCAGTCCGCCAGCCCGGGCGCGTCGCCGTGGCAGAAGCGCCCGGTGGCGGCGTCGCCTGCAAGACGTGCCTCGAAGGCACGCAGGCCCTCGACGACCCAGTGGCGGTACCAGGCCTCGCGCTGCCCATCGTCGAGGCCGCAGCGCTGCTCCAGCCACTGCAGCACCCGCAGGTTGTTCAGCGGATGGATGTCCGCGGCCACCAGCTGGGCGAGGCTGCGCACCCGTGCGCGGCCGGCTGCATCCGCCGGCAGCAGGGGTGGATGTGCACGCGTCTCGTCGAGGTACTCGATGATAGCCAGCGACTGGGTCAGCACCTGGCCATCTATCTCGAGGGCCGGCACCAGGCCCTGGGGGTTCAACGCCCGGAATGCAGGCGCGTGCTGCTCGCCGCCGTCGCGCACCAGGTGCACCGGCGATGACTGCCACTCGAGCCCCTTGAGATTGAGCGCGATGCGCACCCGCCACGCGGCTGAACTGCGCCAGTAGCCGTGAAGCGTCACGGGCGCCGCGTCAGCGCCGATAGGGCTCATAGACATGCTCGATGGCGCCGAAAATGCTGTGGCCATCACGGTCCAGCATCTCGACGCGGACGCGGGCGCCGAACGACAGGAACGGCGTGGTCGCCTTGCCGTCGCGAATGATTTCCAGCATGCGCTTCTCGGCCATGCAGGAGGCGCCCAGCGACTCGTCCTGGTTGGCCACCGTGCCGGAACCGATGATGGTGCCGGCAGCCAGCGGGCGGGTCCGAGCGGCATGCGCGATGAGCTCGTAAAAGGAAAACTGCATGTCGACGCCGGCCTCCGGAGCACCGAACTTCTCGCCGTCCAGCCAGCTGAGCAGCGGCAGGTGCAGCTTACCGTCGCGCCACGCTTCGCCGAGCTCGTCCGGCGTCACCATCACCGGCGAGAGCGCCGAGCGCGGCTTGCTCTGCAGGAAGCCGAAGCCCTTGGCAAGTTCCGCCGGAATCAGGTTGCGCAGCGATACGTCGTTCACCAGGCAGACCAGCCGGACATGACCCGCCGCTTCCTCGGGGTTGACGCCCATGGGCACGTCGTCGGTGACCACGCAGACCTCGGACTCGAAGTCGATGCCGAACTCCTCGCTCACCACCGGGATGGTGCCGACGGGCGGCAGGAAGCCGTCCGACACGGCCTGGTACATCAGCGGGTCGTGCAGGAAGCTGGGCGGCATCTCGGCGCCGCGCGCCCGCCGCACGCGCTCGACGTGTGCCAGGTAAGCGCTGCCGTCGAGGAACTGATAGGCGCGCGGCAGCGGCGCGGCGAGATCCTCGACCCTGAGCGCGAATGCGCCGGGCGCACGGCCGGCTTCCAGGTCCTCCGCGAGCCGCTTCAGGCCCCCGGCGCAGCGGTCCCAGTCATCCAGCGCCGCTTGCAGGGTCGGCGCGACGTCCGCAGCCGGCGCGGCGCGCGACAGGTCGCCGCTGACGACGATCAATGTGCCGTCCCGCCCGCCGCTCTTGAGGCTGCCGAGCTTCACGCGCCACCTCCCTTCCAGCTGTCGACATAGCCCCGCCACTCGATTCCGGCGGCGTCATCCGCCACCTCGAGGGCATCGCGCGTGTCCAGCATCACGGCGACCTCGTTGGTGCCGGGCGCGGCCTGCGTGAGCATATTCTTCAGCGCCTTCGGGTGCGGCCCGTG
>CBDDRR010000364.1:0-3738 GCA_965233095.1 uncultured bacterium | reverse complement strand
ACCAGCGTGCCGGTCCCCTCGTTGGTGAACACCTCGAGCAGCAGGCTGTCCGGCACCTTCCAGGAGATGACGTGCACGCGCGGCACACCGCCGCGCACGGCGAACTTGATGGCGTCGGCTTTCGGTTTCATGCCGGCGTCGAGGCGGCCCTCGCTGCGCATGCGCTCGAGATCGGCGAGGTCCAGGTAGGACACCAGCGAGCCGGGATCGGTGTGGTCCTCGAGGATGCCGGGCGCGCCGGTCACGAGGATCAGCTTCTCGGCCTGCAACGCCACCGCGATCGCCGCGGCCACGGTGTCCGCGTTGATATTCAGCAGCGTGCCGTCCTCGTCGGCGGACAGCGGGCTGATGATGGGCAGGAAGCCGGCGTCGAGCTGTCGGCGCAGCACGCCGCTGTCGACGCCGTCGATGTCGCCAACGAAGCCGTAGTCCACCGTGCCGCCCTGTTCGCCGGCGAGCGCCACCGGCGGCCGCCGGTGCGCCTGGATCAGCCCGGCGTCTACGCCGCTCATGCCGATGCCCGGCAGGCCTATGTCGCGGCAGATGGCCAGCACGCGCGTGTTGATGATGCCGTTCAGCACCATGGTGGCGACCTGCAGCGAGCGCTCGTCGGTGACACGCCGGCCCTCGACGAACTGCGAGGGCACGTCGAGCGCGGCCGCCAGCTCGGTGGACTGCGGGCCGCCGCCATGCACCAGCACGACGTGGATGCCGACTTCGTGGAGGATGCCGAGCTGCTCCACCAGCTCGCGGGTGCTGTCCTCGTCGCCGAACACCGCGCCGCCGGCTTTCACCACGAATACCCGGCGCTTGAACATGCGAATGTAAGGCACCGCCGCCTTCAGGGCGGTCACAGCGATGGCGCGCTCGCCGCGCGAACTCATCATCGGGCTCACCGGCCGCCTCCCTTCAGCAGGCGATGCAGGATCGCCATCTGCACGGTCATCCTGTTGCGTGCCTGCGGCAGCACCCGGCTGCGCGGCCCGTCGAGCACCTCGTCGGCTACCACCACGTTGCGGCGCACCGGCAGGCAGTGCATGAAGATGGCCTCGGCGGCGGCGCTCGCGAACCAGGATTCGCGCACCATCCAGTGCTCCAGGTCCCGGCGCAGCGCACGGTCCTCGGCCGGGCGGCCGTAGTGGCTGGTCGACGCCCAGCTCTTGGCGTAGATCACGTGCGCGCCCTGCAGGGCCTCCTCGCGGTCGTCGGTCTCGCGTAGCGAGCCGCCGGAAACCGCAGCAGCGGCGTGCGCACGCTGCATGATCGGTCCCGGCAGGGCATAGCCCTCCGGCCGCAGCACCGTGACGTCCATGCCCCGCATCGCCGCCATGTGCACTACGGCCGACGGCACCGCCAGCGGCAGCGCGTTGGGATGATTGGCCCACGACAGCACGAAGCGGCCGCCATTCGCCGGCACTCCCAGGTCGTTCATGGTCTTCCAGTCGGCCAGTGCCTGGCACGGATGGTTGACCTCGGACTCGAGGTTGACCAGCGGCGCCGGGCAGACGCTCGCCATCTCCATGAACTTGCGCTCCTCGAGGTCGGACTCCAGGTCGATGCCGCCGGCGAAGGCGCGGATGCCCAGCACGTCGGCGTAGCTCGCCAGCACCGGCACGGCCTCGCGCACGTGCTCCGCGGCGTCGCCGTCCATGACGATGCCGTTGCGCGTCTCGAGCTTCCAGGTGCCGGCGCCGGGCGTGATGACGAAGGAGGAGCCGCCGAGCCGGCCCATCGCGGCCTGGAAGGAGGCCACGGTGCGCAGCGAGGGATTGAAGAACAGCATGCCGAGCACCTTGCCGGTGAGCGCCTGCGGCTCCGGATGGCGGTCGAGTCGTTCGGCGAGCTCGAGCAGCTCGGCTACCTCTTCGGGGGCGTGCTCGGCCAGGTCGATGAAGCGTTTCATGGAGCAATCTCCGTCAGGGCCGCCGCGAGGCGGGCAACGTGTTCAGGTTCAAGGATAAACGGTGGCAGCAGCCGCAGCACGCGCGGGTCGGCGCTGGTGCCGGCGAGTATGTCGTGTGCGAGCAGCTCGGCCTGGATCTCCCGCGCGGGGCGGCTGCAGACCAGCCCGAGCAGGAAGCCCGCGCCCTGGATGGCGGTCACGGGGCCGACCATGCAGGTGGCGCGAATCTGCGCCGAGAGCGTGCGCACGCGCTCCAGCAGGCCTTCTTCGCGGATCACCGCGAGCACGGTCTCGATGGCGGCGCAGGCCATCGGCCCGCCGCCGAACGTGGTGCCGAGCTCGCCGACTTTCAGGCCGGCCGCTATCTCCGCGGTGGTGATCACGGCGCCTGCCGGGAAGCCGCCCGCCAGGCCCTTGGCCGTGGTGATTATGTCCGGCGTGACGCCGAAGTAGTCGGCGCCGAACGGCAGGCCGGTGCGGCCCATGCCGCACTGGACCTCGTCGAAGATCAGCAGGGCGCCGGCGTCGCGGGTGGCCCGGCGGGCCGCCGCGAGAAATTCCTGCGGCATGTCGACCGCGCCGGCGACGCCCTGCACCGGCTCGACAATCAGGGCCGCCACCCGCTCATCGAGCTTGTGCGCCAGCGCCGCGGCATCGTGGGGCGAGACGAAGCTCACCTCGAAGGGCTTGTGCGGAAAGCCGTACCATTTCTCGCTGCCCCAGGTCACCGCGGCGGCAGCCGCGGTGCGGCCATGGAAGGCGCCCTCGACGGCCAGCACGCGGCTGCGGCCCGGCTTGCCGAAGGCGATCTTCAGTGCGTTCTCGTTGGCCTCGGCGCCGCTGTTGACCAGGAACACGCGATCCAGGCCGGGCGGCGCGAAGCGCGCCAGCGCCTCGCAGGCGCGCGCCCGCAGCTCCAGCGGCAGCAGGTTGCTCTGGAAGGTCAGGCGCTTGACCTGGTCCTGCAGTGCGGCGACGAAGCGCGGGTGGCCGTAGCCGAGCGCCGCGACCGCGTGGCCGCCGTACATGTCGAGCACCCGGCGGCCGTCGGCCATGATCAGCCAGGCCCCCTCACCGCCGACCGGGTGCAGGTCGAGCTGGGCGTAAACGGGCAGCGTCCAGGCCAGTTCGTCGGGAGTTGCGGGCTGCGGCCCGCCGGCAGGTAGCGGTTTCATGTCCAGGCCGGCCCCGGCAGGCGGAGCCCGGCGTCCTCCGGGAGGTCGAGCAGGCGGTTCATCCATTGCAGTGCGCCGCCGGCGGCGCCCTTGACGAGATTATCGATCACCGACATGACGACGAAAGCCTCGCCGTCGGCGGCCACGGCCAGCCGGGCGCGGTTCGAGCCGGTGACGTCCTTGAGGCGCGGGGGCGTGTCCAGCACCTCGACGAAGGGCGAGCCGGCGTAGGCCGCAGCCAGCGCGGCGCGCAATGCCGGGCCGTCCGCGCCGTCGGCGAGCCGGCCGTGGATGGTGGCATGGATGCCGCGCGACCAGGCGCCGGAGTGCGGCACGAAATGCACCTGGCAGGGCGCGGCCGCCTCGGCCGCCAGTTGCTCGATCTCCGGGCGGTGCCGGTGAACAAGCGGCTGGTAGGCGAACATGTTGCCGTGGCGCTCGGGGTGATGGGTGGTCTCGCCCAGCTTGCGGCCCACCCCGGTGCTGCCGGTCACGGCGGAGACGAAGAACTCGGGCTCGGCCAGTCCGGCCGCCAGCAGCGGCACGACGCCAAGCAGCACGGAAGTGACGAAGCAGCCCGGGTGGCCGACATGGGGCGCCGGGCAGCCCGCGACATGCTCGGGCAGCGCGCTGGCGAACTCGGCGAGCCGTTCCGGGCAG
>CBDDRR010000363.1:0-2538 GCA_965233095.1 uncultured bacterium | reverse complement strand
GCGCCGAAGGAAGACGACCGCACGTTCGTCATGGTGATCGACGACTCCATCACGGTGCGCCGCGTCACCGAGAGATTGCTGGAACGCAACGGCATGCGCGTCATCACCGCGAAGGACGGCGTCGACGCCGTGTCGCTGCTGCAGGATCACCTGCCTGACATCATGCTGCTCGACATCGAGATGCCGCGCATGGACGGCTACGAAGTCGCCAGCCACGTGCGCAACGACCCGCGCCTGAGGCACATCCCGATCGTCATGATCACCTCGCGCGTCGGCGAGAAGCACCGCAACCGCGCAATGGAAGTCGGCGTGGACCATTACCTTGGCAAGCCTTACCAGGAGAACGACCTGCTGACGGCCATCAGCAGCCTGGTCGGCGAGCGGGCCGGCGCGGGCGCGGACGAACCCGCGGACGGGGCTGGAGAGGACGACGGAGGCCGCCATGGCTGACGACCAGGACCTGCTGCACAGCCTGCTGATTCCGCTGGTCGGCCGCCGCCTGATCGTGCCGCGCGCCTGCGTCGCCGAAGTTATCGGCCTGGGCCGCTTCAAGCTGCGCGAACAGGAGCCGGACTGGCTGCTCGGCGACGTCGCCTGGAGCGACCGCGTCGTGCCGCTGGTGTCCTTCGAGGCCGCCTGCGGCGATCCCGTGCCCGAGATCGGCGGCCGCAGCCGCGCCGTCATCCTGCGCAGCCTCACCGGCAAGCTCGGCCGCGGTGGGCTGGCGCTGCTCTGCCAGGGCCTGCCGCAGCTGGTGCGGGTCGGCGAGGACACCATCGAGCTCGACCCCGAGGCGCCGGATTTCGGCGATGCCCCCGTGCTGTGCCGCGTCAAGGTGGTCAGCGAGACACCGCTGGTGCCGGACCTGGAAAGGCTCGAACGAGACGTGGCGTCGCTGCTGGAGGGCGAAAGCCCGGCGGGCCCCGAACCGGGAAACTGAGAACCGCTACACATTTCCCGCGCCCGGCCGTCATATAGCTTGATGACTCCCAGCCCGGCGCCGCAGGCGCCGCCCTTTCGAGTGGACGCGCCATGAGCCCTTCCAAGCAACCCGGCACCCCGCGCGACAGCGCCCCGGACTTCGACCAGACGATGCCGCCCGGCGCATTCGAGCGCGCGCTGCAGGCCGGCGACGTCGCCGTGGCGGTGCTGTCCGTCGACGCGGAATTCATCGAGACGGTGTGGGACGTCGGCCACGCGCATCCCTCCATCGTGGCGGTCGACACCTGGCCGGCGCTGCTCGAGGCGGTGGGTGCGGGCCGCTGCCGCATCGTGCTGCTGGACGTGGATCACCTCGACGGCGACCTGAATTCGCGCCTCGCCGAGCTCGAGCGCCTCGAGCCGCCGCCGGTGGTGGTCGCCGCGGGCGAGTCCCGGCGCGCGCCGACAATGATGCGCATGCACGCCGAGCGGCGCATACACCGCCTGCTGGTCAAGCCGGCGTCCCCCGGCAAGCTGCTGTTGATGCTCGGCGCTGCGCTCACCCGCAGCCGCCAGCCGCGCGAGATCGAGGACCAGCCGGATCCGGCCGGGCCGAGTTACCGGCCGCCGGTGGAAGCCGCCGGCGGGGGCATGCGCCGGCGCATGATCACGTTATTCGTCGGCATGGCCGTGGTGTTTGCCGCTGTGGTGGCCGTCGGCGTGGGGTGGAAGTCGCAGCGCCCGGCCGCCCCTGGAGACGCGCCCGGGGCGCTGCAATCCGCGGCGCCCGGCACGTTTGAACCACCGCTCGCCGGCAGTGAGCCGCGCAGCGGGCGCATCGAGCGCGCCGCCGAGCGGCCGGCGCAGACCGCGATCGAGCCGCCGCTGCATGCCGCGGGCGAGCCGGTCAGCGGCTGGTCGCTGGCGCCCGATGGGCCGGCCGGTCCGGTCGCTGCGCCGAGCGGGGATACCGGCGCCGAGGCGGGCACGGCGCCCGACGCGGCGCCCGACCGCGAGGCGCTGTACGCCAGTGTCGAGCGCGCCCTGCTCGAGGACGACCTGGTCGCCGCGGCAGCTGCGCTGGACCAGCTGCGCCTGCTGGAACCCGGCAGCACGCGGCTCGCTTTTCTGGACGCGCAGCTCGAGCGCGCGCACCTGTTGCGGGCCGTGATCGAGCCAGCCACGGTGGTGGCCGAGCCGCCCGTCGAGGTGGCCGAGAGCACCGTCGCGGCGGAGACCGTTGCTGCAGTGGCCGAGCCGGAGCCCGCCGCCGCCATGGAGCCAGTGGCCGTTGAACAACCCGCGGCAGTACCGGCCGAACCACGCGCCGCGGAATCGATCGCGACACCGGTCGTCGCGGCGCCGTCACCGCGCCGGGCGGCACAGACAGTGCCTGACCCCATTTCCGTTGCGATTGCCGCCGCACACCTGGCGCTTGATTCCGGCGCCCTCGAGGCCGCCGAGATGCTGATCACCGAGTCGCGCTGGCTGGGCGCCGACGAGACCTCGCTGGGCGAGCTCGAGCTGCGGCTCGAGAACCTGCGCGAGTCGCTGCGCCGCGAGCGCCAGGCCTTGCTGCTGGCGCTGGGCCGCGAGCGCATTCGCGATGGACGGCTG
>CBDDRR010000362.1:0-6475 GCA_965233095.1 uncultured bacterium | reverse complement strand
CGGACGCCGTGCGCTCGGCCGCGTTCGCGCGCGCGGGCCTGGTGGAGGTGCCGAGCCTGCCAGGCTTGTTCGACGCGCTTGCCGCCTTGCAACGCCTGCCAGCGCTGAGCCAGCCGCGCGTGCTGGTGGTGGCCAATGGCGCCGCCCTGTGCGCACTGACGGTCGACGCCGTGATCCGTAACGGGCTGACCATCGTGGAGTGGACCGAGCCACTGCAAAGGCAGGTGATCGCGCGGCTGCCAACCGCACGGTTTCGGCCGGGCGCGGTCGACATCGGCGATCCGGCGGTGGAGGAGGGCGTAGCCGTGCTGCGCCTGCTGCTGGGCGCGGCAGGCGCCGACGTGTTGATCTACGTGCGCAGCCCGGTGGCGGGCCATCCGCACGAACCGGTGGCGAGGTCGCTGGCCGCCGCCAACCTGGGGCCGCGACTGCTCACGGTGTGGCTCGGACTCGAGTCGGCCTTGCAGGCGCGACAGTTGAGCGCCGACGCCGGGCAGTCGACCTTCACCTCGCCGGACGCCGCCGCCCGCGCCGTGCGCTACCGCTGGGAGTACACCCGCAACCGCGAACTGCTCACGCAGACCCCGCCGCGCGTGCGGCCCTCGAAGCTCGACCCGGCCCGCGTGCACCAGCGGCTGCTCGATCAGCTCGGTGCCGGCACCGACACACGGGCCGACGCCGCACTCGAACTTCTGCGCGCCTACGGCATCGATTCGCAGTCGCGCATCAAGCCGGGGTCACTGTGCCTGCGCCTGGCGCTCGAGCGGCATCCGGAACTCGGCATGCACCTGAGCCTGCGCGTGGAGGGCCGTGGGATCGGGCCCGCGATGGCGCACGGCTTCGTTCCGCTCGACTCGCTGCTGGCGGGACGTCTGCTGGCTTCGGCGGGAATCGAACCGGGCCCGGAAATCGACGCGCGAGACGTCGACGCGGCCAAGACCGCCATGATCGCGCTCTCGCAGATCGGGATGGACCAGCCGCACGTCGAAGGGGTCTCGCTTCGCCTGGTCGTGTACGAGGGCCGGGCACGCGCCGCCAACGACGCGCGACTGCTGCTGACGCCGGGACCCGCGCCCGAGCGCGAACGCCTCGCGCTTGCGCCTTATCCGTCCGCGCTGCGCCAGCGGCTGCGCCTGCGCGACGGCAGGGAACACGAGCTGCGGCCGGTGCGTCCGGAGGACGAGCCGTCGGTCATCGAGCTGCTCCAGAGCCTGGATGCCGAGACCGTGCGGCTGCGCTTCTTCGCGCACATCCGCCACTTCAGTCATGCGATGGCCGCGCGCATGACGCAGATCGACTACGACCGCGAGCTGGCGCTGGTCGCGCATCCGCTGGACGCGCCCGAGATGCTGCGCGCGATCGGCACCCTGATCGCCGATCCCGACGGGGCCGCGGCGGAGTTCGCGCTGCTGGTGCGGCCGGACTGCGGACGCGTGGGCCTGGGCCGAGCACTGCTGGGCGCTCTGATCGATCATGCGCGGCGTCGCGGCATCGGCCGCGTGTGGGGCGTGGTGCTCTCGGACAACACCCCCATGCTGGAACTGGCGCGTGCCATGGGCTTCCGGCGGCTCGTGGATCCGGAAGACCCCAGCTGTCGCCGGGTCGAACTCCAACTGGGCAGTCCGCAACGGGCGGACGACGAACCGGGGATGCCTGCCTTCGTGACCTGAGCGCGCGCCGCGGCACCGCGGAACGAGGAATTGCCCCTGTCGGACAGGGCACGCAAGGCTGGCATACTTGTCCATACGCACCGGCTCGACCGCCGGACATTCGAACCTCCCGCGCACGCAGCCCGCGGCTGCGATGACGACGGGACACATCTTCTTTCGACCCATGCATTCACTGCGTTTTCGGATCGCCCGCTGGGTACTCACGCACCAGAAACTGTCCTGGGTCTTCTTCGCACTGGTCACGGCGTTCTTCATAGCCGGCCTGCCGAAGGTCAAGCTGGAAACGATCTTCTCGGACCTGCTGCCGGCCGACGATCCGTTCGTGCAGACCTTCAAGGACCATCCGAACTTCGGCAATCCGCTGACCGTGGCGGTGATGATCAAGCGCAAGGACGGCGACATCTACAACGCCGAAACCATTGCCAAGGTCTGGAAGTTCACGCGCGACATCGACCTGACGCCCGGCGTGGACCACGACCTGATCCTGTCGGTGACCACCGGCAAGGCGCGTTACACCGAGGCCACGCCGTACGGCATCGACATGCGGCCGTTGATGGGCGACATCGCGCCGAGTTCGCCCGAAGACGTCGCGCTCTTCAAGGAGCGCGTGGGCAAGTCGCCCAACACCAAGGTGTTCCTGATCTCCAACGACGACACCGCCACGCTGATCACGGCGACCTTCATCGAGCACAAGGTCGACTACGGGGTGGTCTTCGACTTCGTGCAGAAGCTGGCTGCCGATGCGCGCGACGAGCACCACGAGATCTACGTCACCGGCCACCCCATCCTGATCGGCTGGGTCTACCAGTACACGACGCAGATGCTGCTGATCTTCGCCGTGACGGTCGGTGCGCTGCTGCTGGCCCTGATCCTGTACATGCGCAACGCGGTGGGCATCCTGACGCCCGTCATCACCAGCGCCACGGCCGCGGTCTGGGCGTTCGGACTGGTCGGCTGGCTCGACGTGTCGATCGAGCCACTGCTCATGGTGGTGCCTCTGTTGCTGATCGCGCGCTCGTTCTCGCACTCCGTGCAGTTCACGGAGCGCTACTACGAGGTCTACGCGCACGTGAAAGACCAGGCCAGGGCCGTGGAGATCACGATGGGCGTCATGATGGCGCCGTCGATCCTGGGCATCATCACCGACATCATCGGCATCGCGGTGGTGGCCGCCGCTCCGATCCCGGCGATGTGGCGCCATGCATTGTTCTGCGGCATGTGGGCGGTGTGGCTCATTCCGACCGGCGTGGTCCTGATCTCGCTGCTGCTGGCGGCGCTGCCTGCACCAGCCAACGTCGAGAAGCTCATCGGGCATGGCGAAAGCTCCGGCGTGCATCGCCGGTTCCAGGCGCTGCTGACCGGCATTGCGAAGCTCACCTACGGAAAGCGTGCGCGCTACACGGCGGCGGTGTTGATCGTGTTCTCGGCCGCGGCGACCTGGACCGCGCAGCAGATCAAGATCGGCAACCCGGTCGAAGGCACCAACCTGCTATGGGAAGACTCGGACTTCAACACCGCGGTGCGTGCGATCAACAGCCATTTTCCTGGCGTGAATACGCTGGAGCTGGTGCTGGAGAGCAAGACGCCGCAGGCCGAGGACTGGAACGTCACGCGCGCGGAAACGGTGATGACGATGCTCAAGCTCCAGAACCTCATGGAACAGGGCGAGAACGCGCCGCGCGCCACCTTGTCGTTCAATGACTACCTGCGCGAGTCGAACCGGCTGTTCCAGGGAGGCAATCCGAAGTGGCTCCCGCTGGACAACCGCGACCGTGCGGTCAATGCGGCCGCCATCGGGGTGATGATGGGCTCGAGCGCCAAGAACTACGGACACGTCATCGACGACACCATGCAGCACGGCACGGTGTCGCTCTGGTACAAGGACAACAAGCAGGAGACGGTCGACGCCGCGCTCGCGGCGGCACGCAAGGCCGTCGCCGAAGTGGGCCAGGAGCACGAGTTCTTCCGCATCCGGATGGCCACCGGCATCATCGCGCTGCAGGAGGCGGTGAACATCATCGTGGACCGGTTCCACTGGGTGATGCTCGGGCTGCTCAATGGCGCCATATTCCTGCTCTGCAGCTTCGCTTACCGCTCGTTCGTTGCCGGCTTCCTGCTGCTGGTGCCGGTGAACCTGTCCAACCAGGTGATGATCGCGTCCATGCACCTCATGGGCGTGGGGCTGGACGTGAACTCGCTGATCGTCGCGGCCATCGGCGTGGGCGTTGGAATCGACTACGGCATCTACCTGCTCTCGCGTATCTGCGAGGAGTACCGCGTGCAGAACGAGGACTGGGGCGCCACGATCACGGCCGCCCTGAGCACCACCGGCAAGGCCATCATGTTCACCGCCACGATCATGGCGGTGGGCGTGCTGCCCTGGTACTTCATGTCGGGCCTGAAGTTCCTGGCGGACATGGGCCTGCTCCTGGTGGTGATCATGTCCATCAACATGATCATGGCCTTGCTCGTGCTGCCGCTGCTGGTCTGGTTCGTGAAGCCGAAGTTCGTCGGGCGCGAGGACATGCTGGTGGGGGAGTCCGTGGACTTGTCGGAGTTCACGACACGGGATCCGGACGCGCCGGCCTCGGCCTGATCGTCGCTCTCCAGGCTGCTTCGGCAAAACCGTAACGCTGCGGATTGCGGTCGCGACCGGCGCGGGCTATCAGGAGCGCCTCAGTCAGGACACCGACAGCACGACAATGACCAGGGGTCGGATCGCGGCGATCGCCGCCTTGAGTTTCATGCTGGGGCTGGTCGCCCACGGCCTGTTCATTCGGGGCGTGACGGAGCCGCCCCAGGGTGCGGGATCGAATGACGGCCTGCCCGAGACCCGCCAGCAGGGGCTGGGAAATTACCGTATGGAGGCGGGCATCGCCGATGCCGAGGCCCGGCGCTGGTTCGACCAGGGACTGACGCTTGCCTACGGCTTCAACCACGACGCCGCCGCACGCGCGTTTCTGAAGGCCGCGCACCTGGACCCGGAGTGCGGCATGTGCTGGTGGGGCGCAGCACTCGTGCTGGGCCCGCATCTGAACGCCGGCATGAATCCGGACAACAGCGAGCCGGCCTGGCACCGGCTGAGGCAGGCGCAGGCCCTTGCGCCCCGCATGCGCGAACGCGAGCGTGCGTACGTCACCGCGTTGTCTGCCCGCTACTCGGACAATCCGCAGGCCGACCGCGCACGGCTGGACCTGGCTTACGCGCAGGCGATGCGCTCGCTGGTCGCACGCTATCCGGACGACGTGGATGCGCGCACGCTGCTCGCCGAAGCCCTGATGAATCTTCATCCCTGGGATTTTCACGATCGCAGCGGCGAACCGCGCTCCTGGACCCACGAGATCGTCGCGCTGCTCGAGCAGGTGATGCGCGCGAAGCCCGATCACCCTGGCGCCAACCATTACTACATCCATGCGGTCGAGGCTTCGCGAAAGCCCGAGCGTGCGCTCGACTCCGCGCGTCGCCTGGACAAGCTGGCGCCCGGCGCCGGGCACCTGGTGCACATGTCCTCGCACATCTACATGCGGACCGGCCGCTACCACGAGGCGAGCCAGGCCAACGAGCGCGCGATCGCAGCCGACAGGCGCTATCTGGATCTCTGTCGTCCCAAACCGGGCATCTATGTCCAGGGATACGTGCCACACAACCATCACTTCCTGTACGCCAGCAGCATGATGGAGGGCAACAGCGCGGGTGCGATCGCCGCCGCCGACGAGGTGGCGCGACAGATGGACCTCGAGCGCTCGCGCCAGCCGGGCTACGTCGCGCTGCAGCACTACTGGGTCACGCCGTACCTGGCGCGCGCGCGCTTTGGAATCTGGGACGCCCTGCTCGCCGAGCCGCCGCCGCCCGCCGACCTGCCGTACCCGACGGCGATCTGGCACTACGCGCACGGCATGGCGCTGCTGCGCAGCGGTCGCATCGGCGAGGCCCGGCGAGACCTGGAGGGTCTGGCAACGATCGCCGCTCACCCGGACATGGAGCGCCAGAGCGTCTGGGACATCAACAGCTTCGCCGCGTTGCTGCGCGTCGCCGAACGTCAGCTCGCGGGCGAGATCGCGCTGGCCCGCGGCGATCACGAGGCGGCGCTCGAAGCCTTGCGTGCCGCCGTCGTCCATCAGGACGAGTTGGCGTACGACGAGCCCGCGGCCTGGTACATGCCGGCAAGGCAGGCTCTGGGTGCGGCGCTCCTGGAGCTGGGTCGCGCGGAGGATGCGCAGGCCGTCTTCGAGCAGGATCTTGCGCGCAACCGCGAGAACGGCTGGTCATTGCACGGTCTGGTCTCCGCGCTGCAGGCGCAGCAACGCCCTGCGCGGGAAGCGCAGGCGCGGCTGCAGTCGGCATGGAAACACGCGGACGTGGAGCTGGGCGCCGCACGCTATTGATCGAGGGCAAGGAACCGCCGCCACACCCGCGGGGTCTGATCCGCGGTGTAGCATCGCGGCGCGCAATTCGCGCCCTCCTGGGGAGTTTCATGCAGAACATCATCGGCACATTGGCGCAACAGTTCGGCCTGCGGCCGGAACAGGTGCAGGCCGGCGTGGGCGCGATCCTCCAGCTGCTGCAGGAGAAGGGCGGCGGCGTCGACTTCCAGCAGCTGCTCTCCAGGATTCCGGGTGCGCAGGGCTGGATCGACCAGGCCAAGGGATTGCCGCAGCAGGGCGGCGACGCCGGCGGTGGCCTGCTCGGCCAGGCGGCGGGCATCCTCGGCGCCGTGACCGGGCAGGGACAGACCGGGCTCGCCGGCGTGCTGGGCAAGCTGCAGGGCGCCGGCCTGCAGCCCGATTCGGCGGCGAAGTTCGTCC
>CBDDRR010000361.1:0-15436 GCA_965233095.1 uncultured bacterium | reverse complement strand
GCAGCAGCTGGCGGGTCGGGAAGCCGTGGTTCTGCCGGATACTCCAGGTTTCGGCGGTCTGGAAGGTCCTGAGGTCCTCGCGGCACTCCAGGATCGCCACGACGTCGTCCCAGGGCATGCCCGGGCGGATTCCGATGATGTCGTCCACGGGCCCCTGGCCGCGCTCGGCTGCCGCCGAGAGCTGTGGAGGACAATCGCGGCGTGTCCGTGGCGCGCCGGCGGGCCGGGCGTCATCCGCAGCCGCAGCCCGCACGTCGCTGTCGCCCGAGCGCTCGCTGCCCGGGTCGGCGCCCTTGCCGCAGCCGGCCAGCAAGACCGCCGATGCACACGCCACCAGAAAACTATTCGATAGCCGCTGTATTCTTTTCATGTCGCACACTCCCCTCGCAGATTTGGACATGCTCAGCATGTCCCCGAGAGGCTGTGGATCGCATCAATGAATAGCGGGGATTAAGGCGGGATAGCGGGAGCTAAGCACCATTGCTGGTGCTGCGACCCTACTCCCACTCGATGGTGGCGGGCGGCTTGCCGGAAATGTCGTAGGTGACGCGCGAGATGCCCGCGATCTCGTTGATGATGCGGCGCCCCACGAGGTCCAGAAAATCGTACGGGAGATGGGCCCAGCGTGCCGTCATGAAGTCGATGGTCTCCACGGCGCGCAGCGCGATCACCCAGTCGTAGCGCCGGCCGTCGCCCATCACGCCCACCGAGCGCACCGGCAGGAACACGGCAAAGGCCTGGTTCACCTTGTCGTAAAGCTCGTGGCGGCGCAGCTCGGTGATGAAAATATCGTCCGCGCGGCGCAGCAGCTCGGCAAATTCCTTGCGGACCTCGCCGAGGATCCGCACGCCGAGCCCCGGCCCCGGGAAGGGGTGGCGGTACACCATGTCCCAGGGCAGGCCGAGCTCGAGACCGATCTTGCGCACTTCGTCCTTGGACAGCTCGCGTAGCGGCTCGACGAGCTTCATGCGCATGCGCTCGGGCAGGCCGCCCACGTTATGGTGCGACTTGATGACATGCGCTTTGCCGGTGCTGGCGCCGGCGGACTCGATGACGTCGGGGTAGATCGTGCCCTGCGCCAGCCAGTCGACGTCCTTGAGCTGCTGGGCCTGCTCTTCGAACACCTCGATGAACAGCCGGCCGATGATCTTGCGCTTCTCCTCCGGGTCGGCGACGCCGGCGAGAGCCGCGAGAAAACGCTCCTCGGCATCCACGCGGATGACGCGGATGCCCATGTGCCTGGCGAAGGTCGCCATCACCTGGTCGCCCTCGCCGAGCCGCAGCAGGCCGTGATCGACGAACACGCAGGTCAGCTGGTCGCCGATCGCCCGGTGCAGCAGCGCTGCCACCACCGAAGAGTCCACGCCGCCGGACAAGCCGAGCAGGACCTTGGCGCCACCCACCTGTTCGCGGATTCGCGCGATGCTGTCGTCGACGATGTTGCCGGCGTTCCAGTCGCTGCCGCAGCCGCAGATGTCGTGCACGAAGCGCGAAATGATGCGCGCGCCCTGGCGGGTGTGCGTGACTTCGGGATGGAACTGGAGGCCGTAGAAACGCCGGCCATCGTCGGCGATGCCGGCCAGCGGCGCGCTGTCGGTACCGGCGATGGCGATGAAGCCCGGGGGCAGCGTCTCGACGCGGTCGCCGTGGCTCATCCACACGTCGAGCAGCGCGTTGCCCCCGGCATCCTCGTGGTCCTCGATGTCGTCGAGCAGGCTCGACGAGGCGCTGATGCGGACCTGCGCGTAGCCGAACTCCCGGTGTGCCGAACTCGCGACCTCGCCGCCGAGCTGCGCTGCCATCGTTTGCATGCCGTAGCAGATGCCGAGCACCGGCACGCCGAGCTCGAACACGGCCGCCGCCGCACGCGGCCCCTCGCCGACGGTGACCGACTCCGGCCCGCCCGAGAGGATGATGCCGGCCGGCGCGAAGTCGCGGATCTGCTCCGCCGGGCAGTCCCACGCGCGGATCTCGCTGTACACCCCGGCCTCGCGCACGCGGCGCGCGATCAGCTGCGTGTACTGCGAGCCGAAGTCGAGGATCAGGATGCGTTGCGCGTGGATGTCGGTGGTCATGGTCGGGATCCGTGGAGTCGGCGGCCGCTCAGTCCACCCGGTAGTTGGGGGCTTCCTTGGTGATGGCCACGTCGTGCACGTGACTCTCGCGGACACCTGCGTTGGTGATGCGCACGAACTTCGGCTTGCTGCGCATCTCATCGATGGTCGAGCAACCGGTATAACCCATCGCGGCGCGCAGCCCGCCGGCGAGCTGGTGAATGATCCCCAGCAGGCTGCCCTTGTACGGCACGCGTCCCTCGATGCCCTCGGGCACGAGCTTCTCGACTTCGTCGGTGGCGTCCTGGAAATAACGGTCGCTGGAGCCGTGCCGTTGTGCCATGGCGCCCAGCGAGCCCATGCCGCGATAAGCCTTGTAGGACCGGCCCTGGTACAGCTCCACTTCGCCCGGCGACTCCTCGGTGCCGGCAAACAGGCCGCCGACCATGATGGAATGCGCACCGGCGACAATGGCCTTGGCGAGGTCGCCTGAGTAGCGGATGCCGCCGTCGGCGATCAGCGGCACGCCGGTGCCTTCGAGCGCCGCGGCGACGTTGGCCACCGCGCTCACCTGCGGCACGCCGACGCCCGCGACGATGCGCGTGGTGCAGATGCTGCCCGGGCCGATGCCGACCTTGACGCCGTCGGCGCCGGCCTCGACCAGTGCCTTCGCGGCGTCACCGGTGACGATGTTGCCGCCGATGACCTGGATGTGCGGATAGGCGTCCTTGACGCGCCGCACGCGCTGCAGCACGCCGAGGGTGTGGCCGTGCGAGGTGTCCACCACGATGACGTCAACACCGGCTGCGACCAGCGCCTCGACCCGCTCATCGGTGTCGACGCTGGTACCGACGGCGGCCGCCACGCGCAGCGCGCCGCGCTCGTCCTTGCAGGCGCGCGGGAAATCGGTCGCCTTCTGGAAGTCCTTGGCGGTGATCATGCCCTTGAGGCGGAAATCGTCATCCACGATGAGCACTTTCTCGATGCGATGCTGGTGCAGCAGCCGCAGGACCTCGTCCTTCGCGGCGCCCTCGCGCACCGTCACCAGCCGGTCGCGCGGCGTCATCACCTCGGACACGGGCAGGTCGAGCCGGGTCTCGAAGCGCAGGTCGCGGTTGGTGACGATGCCGACGGTGCGGTCGCCGTCCACCACAGGCACGCCCGAGATGCCCTTTGCGCGGGTCAGGTCGAGCACTTCGCGGATGGTCTTGTCGGGGGCCACCGTGATCGGGTCGTTGATGATGCCGCTCTCGTACTTCTTGACGCGGCGGACCTCGCGGGCTTGCGCCTCGCCGGTCATGTTCTTGTGGATCACGCCGATGCCGCCTTCCTGGGCCAGCGCAATCGCCAGGCGGGCCTCGGTCACCGTGTCCATGGCGGCCGAGACGATCGGCAACTGGAGGTCTATCTCCGCCGTGAGGCGGGTGCGCAGGCTGACGTCACGCGGCAGGATTTCCGAGTAGGCGGGCTCGAGCAGGACATCGTCGAAAGTGAGGGCTTCCTGGATCAAACGCATCGCTGGTCCCTCGGGGGCTGTGGGGAGCGGTAAACAGGCCATTGTACGCGCAGCCCCGGCAGGGGTAAATCTCGCGGTATGATCGGCGCATGGAAACGGACGATCCCGGCCTGCCGGAACGCGATATCTGGACCATTTCGCGCCTGAACCGCGAAGTTCGGCTCTTGATCGAGTCAGGCCTGCCGGCCCTGTGGCTCGAGGGCGAAGTGTCCAACCTGGCCCGGCCCGCATCCGGCCACGTGTACTTTTCGCTCAAGGACGAGGGTGCACAGGTGCGCTGCGCGCTGTGGCGCTCCGCGGCGCTGAAACTGTCGTTCACGCCTCGCAACGGCATGCAGCTGCTGGTGCGGGCGCGCGTCAGCGTGTACGAGCCGCGCGGTGAGTACCAGTTGATCATCGAGCATGCCGAGGAAGCCGGCGAGGGTGCGCTGCGCCGCAAGTTCGAGGAACTCAAGGCGAAGCTGCGTGCGGACGGACTGTTCGACGAGGCGGCCAAGCGCCCGCTGCCACGCGTGCCGCGCCGGATCGGCGTGATCACCTCGCCCACCGGCGCGGCCGTGCGCGACATCCTGCACATCCTCAAGCGGCGTTGCCCGTCCGTCCCGGTGGTGATCTACCCCGTACCGGTCCAGGGCGAGGGCGCGGCCGCGAAGATCGCGGCGGCCCTGGCGCTGGCAAGTCGGCGCGCCGAGTGCGACGTGCTGATCCTCGCCCGCGGCGGCGGTTCGCTGGAAGACCTGTGGAGCTTCAACGAGGAGGTCGTGGCGCACGCCATTCGCGCCTCGGCCATCCCGGTGATTTCCGGGGTCGGCCACGAAGTGGACTTCACCATCGCCGACTTCGCCGCCGACCGCCGTGCCCCGACGCCGTCGGGTGCCGCCGAGGTCGCCGTGCCGGACGCTGCCGAATGGCTTGCGCGGCTGAACAAGGATGCCGGGCGGCTGCGCAATGCGATCGCACAGCGGCTGAAAGTGAAAGCGGAGCGCCTCGCCTGGCAGACACGGCGCCTGGCCGTGGCCCACCCGGGCAACCGCCTGCGCCAGCACGGCCAGCGACTGGACGAACTGGAGCGCAGGCTGGAGACCGCCTTTCGCCGCACGTTGCAAGACCGGCGGGCCCGCTGCGAGGCCGCGGCGCGCACCCTCAACGCGGTCAGCCCGCTGGCGACGCTGGGCCGCGGCTATGCCATTGCGACCAGCGCGGCGGACGGCGCCATCCTGAGGGCGGCGAACCAGGTCGCGGTCGGCGACGGCATTCGCGTCCGGCTCGGCGAGGGATCGCTAGCCGCGGTCGTTGCAAAACTGGAACCGGCCGCCGGAGCGGCCACGGCGCATCAGGACCGGTCGAAGTAACGCGCGATCACCGGGCGAAAGCCGTCCATGTCCACGAGGAAAGAATCGTGGCCCTGCAGGGACGATAGCGCGACGAATTCCACTTCGCGCCCCGGCCTCTCCAGGCACTCGGCCATCTGCTCCTGCTCGTGCAGCGGAAACAGGAAATCCGTTTCCACGCCAATCACCAGCGCGCGGTCGATGCCGGGCTTGGACAGCTCGGTGGCGACACAGCCGCTGTGCTCCGCCACGTCGAAGAGATCCATGGCGCGCGACAGGTACAGGTAGCAGTTCGGGTCGAACTGGCCGATGAACTTGCTGGCGTGGTGTTCCAGGTAGGACTCGACTTCGAAGTCGACGCCGAACTGGTCGCCGGCATCGTGCTCGCCGCCGGCGCGCTCCCGGCCGAAGCGCTGGTCCCACTCCGCGGCCGAGCGGTAGGTGATCATGCCGAGCTTGCGCGCCAGGCGCATGCCGACCAGCGGCGGGCGGTCCTGCGGGTAGTCGCCGTTCATCCAGGCGGAATCGGAGCGGATGATTTCGCGCTGCAACGACCGCAGCGAAATCGCGAAGGCCGTGGACCGCGCGGCCGAGGAAATCGCCACCAGTCCGTGGCTCATCTCGGGGAACAGCGTGCAGAAGGCCAGCGCCGACATGCCGCCCAGCGACGGCCCGATGACCGTGTGGAGCTTGCGGATGCCCAGGTGCCGGACAACCTCGTGCCCCGCAGCGGCAATGTCCTCGACGGTCAGCACCGGGAACCTGAGCCGGTATGGCTCACCGCTGCGCGGGTCGATCGAGGCCGGCCCGGTGGTGCCGAAGCAGCTGCCCATGGAATTTATGCAGATCACGAACCAGCGGCGCGTGTCGATTGGCCGGCCCGGCCCCACCATTTCCTCCCACCAGCCCGAGGCGGGGTCCTCCGGCGAGGAAGCCGCGTGCGCGGAGGGCGAGAGACCGGTGAACAGCAGCACTGCATTGCCGGCATGCGCGTCCAGTTCACCCCAGGTCTCGTAGGCGATGTCGAGGCGCGGCAGGACGCCGCCGCGATGCATCCGGAACGGGCAGTCCAGGCGCACGAACCGGCGCGCGCCGGTCGCGGCACGCGCCTCGGTGGGTGTGAACGCCGGCGCTTTGTTCGTTGGCTGGCTCATGACCTCGGGTCCTCCGGCACGCTCAGCGCCCCTTTTTCACGTGGCGCATCATGCGCTCGCGCTTTTTGCGCTGCCGCGGCGTCAGCGGATTGCGTCGTCCCGCGTAGGGATTGTCGCCCGAACGCAGCTCGATGCGCACCGGTGTGCCCTGCAGCCTGAAGCTCTTGCGGAAAATGTTCGCCAGGTAACGCCGGTAAGTATCCGGCAGCAGTTCCGCCTGGCTGCCGTGCACCACGATCACCGGGGGGTTGCGGCCACCCTGGTGAGCATAGCGCAACTTGATGCGCCGGCCCTTCGACAGCGGCGGCTGGTGCGCAACGACGGCGTCCTGCAGGACTCGCGTCAGCTCCGGCGTCGGCAGGTCGCGGTGGGCTGCCGCGTGGCTTGCCATGACCAGGGCGAACAGGTCGCCGACGCCGGTGCCGTGCAGCGCAGAGATGAACTGGATCGGCGCGTACTCGACGAAAGGCAGCTTGAGGTCCAGCTGGCGCCGCACGTTATCGCGCTGCTCGGGGGGGAGTCCGTCCCACTTGTTCACCGCGATCACCATGGCCCGGCCGCGCTCGGCGGCAAGCCCGAGCAGGCTGGCGTCCTGGTCGGTAACGCCGTCGCGAGCGTCCAGCACCGCGATCACCACCGACGCCGCATCGATCGCGCCCAGCGTCTTGATGATGCTGAACTTTTCGACGGCGTCGGCCACCCGCGAGCGCCGCCGGACGCCGGCGGTATCCACCAGCAGGTAGCGCTGACCGTCGCGCTCGAAGGGCACTTCCACGGCATCGCGCGTAGTACCCGGCAGGTCGTACGCCACCAGCCGGTCCTCGCCGATCATGCGGTTGATGAGCGTCGATTTGCCGACATTCGGCCGGCCAATGACCGCAACCCGGATCGCTTCCTCGGCGCGCTCGGGCACGTCAGTCTCGTCAGGGCCGGGGAATGGCGCCAGCACCTCGTCCATCAGTGCGCGCACATTGTCGCCGTGCGCCGAGGAGATCACTGCCGGATCTCCCAGGCCGAGCCGGTGGAATTCCGCCACCACCATCGCGGGGGACTGGCCTTCGGCCTTGTTGACCACCAGGGTGACCGGACGGCCACGCTTGCGGAGCAACGCGGCGACCTGCTCGTCACCCGCCGCCAGGCCCTCGCGCGCATCCACCATGAACAACACGACGTCGGCCTCGTCGAGCGCGCGCAGCGTCTGCCGCGCCATCAGTCCGTCAAGCTCGTCCCTGGTGCCGGTCAGCCCGCCGGTGTCCACCACGATGTACGGCACCGGGCCGACACGCCCGAAACCGTACTGGCGGTCCCGGGTGAGGCCGGGCAAGTCGGCCACCAGCGCGTCGCGTGTCCGCGTCAGGAAATTGAACAGCGTCGACTTGCCGACATTCGGCCTGCCGACGAGCGCGACGACGGGAATCATGGGTGCGAGGCCTCAGCCCCGGGGCTCCGCGCGCAGGGCGTAAACGCGGTCGTCTTCGTCCTGGACGATGAGCAACTCGCCGCCACTCGCCGGCGCCGTGACGATGGCGGTCTTGCCGGCGCGAACGCGCGCCTGGATGGCCCCGGTGAAGGCGTCCAGCCAGTGCAGCCAGCCTTCGAAATCCCCGACCACAACGCTCTGCCCGATGGGTGTCGGCGCCGTGAGCCGCCGCATCCGCAGCGCGTTCTGGCGCCACAGCTCCGCGCCGCTCGAGCGATTCAGGGCGACGACCACGCCGTCGGCCTCCGCCACGTAGACGCTCGTCCAGTCGACGCTCAGGCCGTTGTAGCTGGACATCTCTGCCGTCCAGAGGATCTGGCCGGACTCGAGCGCGAGGTTCGCCAGCCGCCCGCCGTAGCTGACCGCGTACAGGTCCTGGCCGACGACCTGCACTGTTGCATCGACGTCAGCCAGGCGTTCGATCTCGGTGCGCCCGCGGCCGACAGCAATGACGTTCTCCCATTGCGCCTCGCCCGTCTGCAAGGAGTAGGCCCCGATGCGCCCGGTGTCGAACCCGGTCACGACGACATCTCCCGCGGCGGTCGGCGCAGCCGTGCCGCGCAGCGTCAACCGCGGCGGCTGTTGCTCGACCATCCACAGTTCACGGCCGTTTTCCGCCGACAGGCCACGCAGCCTGCCGTCCACGGTACGCACCACGACCACCGTCGGCGTGACGGCGGGCGGCGCGAGGACTTCACCTGCCACCTGGGCTCGCCAGCGCTCGGCGCCGTCATCCATGCCGAGTGCGAGGAGCACCCCGCCGGTGCTGCCTACCAGCACCAGGCCATGCCCGACGGCCGGCCCGGCGGAGAGCGCCAGTTCCGTCCGGACCGTCCATTGGACGCGGCCAGTCTCGAGATCCAGCGCATGCACTCGGCCGTCACGCCCGGCGGCGTAGACGCGGCCCCCATCGATCGCGGGACGCAGTGCGAGATTGAGCAGTTCCGAACCGGAGCCGACGCGCGCATCCCATACCTTGCGAACCGTCAGCACGGGCTCGATGTCGGTGAGCTCCGCCGGCGGCTCGATCGGCTCGTCCTTGCTGCCGAATGCCGTGCACCCGACCAGCAAGAGCGGCAACAGGATCGTCCACAGGGACCTTTGTGTGCGGCCTGGCCTCACGAGGCGTCGCCTGCTGCGCCGTTCTCCAGCGCCTCGAGCTTCAAGCGCACGAACTCTTCATCGATGATGCCGCTGAGGGAAGCGGCATTGCTGAGCGCCTGGCGATAGGCCTCGCGCGCGCCGGCATCATCGCCGTCGGCGGCGAGTGCGTCGCCCTCCAGCTCGAGCAGCGCGGCAGCGAACGGTCCCGCGTCCACGCCACGCACCAGCTGCAGCGCCCGCTCCCGCTCGCCCTCTGACAGCAACAGCCGCGCGATCCGCAACCGCGCCACGAGCTTGAGCTGCGGATCTGCGGCGCCCGCCAATACCTGCTCAAGTTCCGCGATCGCGCCGGGCACGTCGCCGGCTCGCACCGAGGCGGCAGCCAGCGCCAGTCGCCCATGCTGCAGGTACGGCGATCCGGCGTGCCCGGCCGCCAGCTGCTCCACACCGACGCGCACCTCGTCCACCCGTCCTTCAATGGCCGCGTCAGCCACCACGGAGTAGATGGCGGAGGCTTGTTCGGCCCGCTCCAGCTGGTAGTTCTGCCACCAGTTCCAGCCGGCCAGCGCCAGGATGCCGCCGCCTACGCCGACGATGATCCAGGCGCCGTTCTCCTTCCACCACTGGCGGATCTTGTCGACCTGTTCGCGTTCAGTAAGAAACTCGTCCACTTCGTCACTCCGTCGCCGCGCCGCTTCGGCCGGCGTCCCTGTTCAAGGTTTTTCGTCAGTCGCGCTCTGCCGCGATGCATTCCATCAGACGCGCCTTTAGCGCTTCGCGTTCCATCGCCGCCTGCTCGTCCTGGCGGCGCAACGGCTTGACGAGCACCTGGCCGGCAGCCAGCTCCTCGTCGCCAAGTATCACCGCCAGCGCGGCGCCGCTCTTGTCGGCCCGCTTCATTGCCGCCTTCAACGAGCCGCCGCCGCAATGCGTCAGCAGGCGCAGCCCGGGCAGCTCGTCACGCAAGGACTCGGCCAGCGCCAGCACGGCCGACTGCGCCACTGCGCCGACCGGCACGAGGTAGGCATGTGGCGCGGCCGGCGCGGGGGCGCAATCCTGCACCAGCTCCACCAGCCGCTCCATCCCGAGTGCCCAGCCGATGGCTGGCGTGGGGCGGCCGCCGAGCTGCTCGACCAGGCCGTCGTAGCGCCCGCCGCTGCATACCGCGGCCTGGGCGCCGAGCCTGTCCGTCAGCCACTCGAACACCGTGCGACTGTAGTAATCGAGACCGCGCACCAGGCGCGGATTAACGCGGTAGGCCACGCCCGCCGCGTCGAGCGCAGCCTTGAGCTGCTCGAAGTGCGCCGCCGACTCGTCGTCGAGGTGATCGGTGATGGACGGCGCGGCGGCGATCAGTGCCTCCATTTCCGGGTTCTTGCTGTCGAGGATGCGCAGCGGGTTCTGCTCCAGCCGGCGCAGGCTGTCGGCGTCGAGCGAATCGCGATGCGCAGCGAAATGCTCAACCAGCAGTGCACGATACGCCTGCCGCGATGCGGCGGTACCCAGGGAGTTGAGTTCCAGCTGCAGGCCCTCGAGGCCCAGGGCGCGCCACAGGCGCGCCGACATCAGGATCAGCTCGGCGTCGATGTCCGGGCCGGCATAGCCAAGCGCCTCCGCGCCGAGCTGGTGAAACTGGCGGTAGCGACCCTTCTGCGGTCGCTCGTAGCGAAACATCGGCCCCGCGTACCAGAGCCGCTGCTGCTGGTTGTGAATCAGGCCGTTGCTGATGGCCGCGCGCACGCAGCTGGCAGTCGCCTCGGGCCGCAGGCTCAGGTGGTCGCCGTTGCGGTCACTGAAGCTGTACATCTCCTTCTCGACGATGTCGGTGACTTCGCCGATGGAGCGGCTGAACAGCTCGGTACGCTCGACCACGGGAATGCGCAGCTCGCGGTAGCCGTAGGCGGCGAAGACCTCGCGGGCGGCGGACTCGACCCACTGCCAGACGGGCGTGGCGTCCGGCAGTATGTCGTTCATGCCCCGTATGGGCTGGATGGCGGCCGACATGCGCGAATCCCGGGGTCAGCCGGCGCCGCCGCCGACCGTCAGCCGCGCGGTGCCGTCGCGGCGGGCCGCCGGCCGCACCGCGATCGGCGCGCCGTTCACCGTCAGCCGCACGCCCTCTGCGTTGCCGAGAAACACCATCATCGGCGCCTTGCCGCGCAGCCGCGCGACGTCGCCGGCGCGGTAGAGTCGATAAGCGAGCCGGGCCTCATCGGCGTCCGTGACCTCCAGCCAGCAGTCCTCGCTGAACTCGAAGCGCAGCTCGGCAGTGCCTGGCGGCGGCGGCGGCGGCTCCGGGGCCTGGACCACGCGTGGCATCTGGTCCACCGCTTCCGGGACGGGGCGCACCGGCGCCGCCTCCGCATCGGCTTGGGCCACGGGCTCGTCTGCGGCGGTCGCAGAGGATTCCGTCGTGGGCGGATTCTCTGCGATTGCGATCTGCGGCGGGGGCGCGACTTCAGCCTGCTGCGGCGTGGTGAACTCCAGGCCGGCCGATGAACCTGCGGTCCCGTTCGCCACCGTCAGGCCCTCCTCCCCTTCGCCCATCATCCACCAGCTGCCCACTGCGGCCGCGATGACCACCGTCACCCCCGCTGCGGGTCCGAGCCAGCCCGGCGCACCCCGCCGCGGCAGCCGGCCCACGATGGGACCGGGCAGGATCTCTGCCGGTCGCCGGATGTCGCAACAGGCCTCGAAAGCCTTGATCAGCTCTTCCTGCGGCAGGCCGAGCAGCACTGCGGCCCGGCGCAGGTAGCCGCGCACGTAGACCACGCCGCCGAAGCCGGCATGGTCATCTTCTTCCAGGGCGCGCAACCGCTCCGCCGGCAGGCACAGTTCCGCGGCAAGTCGCTCCGCCGTCCACCCGGCGCGCTCGCGGGCTGCGCGCAGCTGCGTGCCCGGCGACATGGTGCCGGCCTGGCCCGGAGCGTTTTGTGCCACGTGCATTTCAGTCACGATTCAGTCCCCTCGCCTCGCGCGAATCAGGGAATTCCCGCCGCAGGCGACTGGCGTACTCGCTCGCCGACTGGAGGTCGCCGGCGGCGATCTCGATTCGATGGCCCAGCGCCAGGCTGAACGGCGAGGCCGTCGACACCGCCTCGTAGCGCTGCAGGAAGGCGCGCGCCTGCAGGGCCCGCTGTGTCTCGAGGCTCAGGTCGGCAAGTTGCAGCAGCGCGTCCGCGTAATTCCGGTTCGCGTCCAGCGCACGCCGGAAGTAGTTCTCCGCCGCATCCGGGTCGGGGATGCCCCGCGCACAAACACCCGCATTGGTGAGCGCCGCCTCGGGCGTGCGGTAGTACGGATTACCGGCGGCCAGGTCGAAGTGACGGATGCCCTCGCGGCGGTCGCCCTGCCGACAAAGGAAGCCGCCGTAGTTGTTGAGCATGTTGGGGTCGTCCGGCGCCAGCCGCGTCGCGCGGCGCAGGTGTTCGCCGGCGCGGCGGCCATCCCCGGCCCGCTCGTACAGTATGCCGAGCGCGGCGTGGGCGGCCGGCAGCGACGGATCCTGTTGCGCCGCGCGTTCCAGCTTCTCGCGCGCGCCCTCGAGATCGCCCCGCTGCAGGTAGCTCATGCCGAGCTGCACGTTGTAGCGCGCCGCATCCTGGTCGGAGACTTTTTGGCCTTGCGTCGCCGTACTGGCGCAACCCGCTGCCAGTCCGGCAACCACCAGCACTGGCAGCACGCGCCGAAACATCACGAGGCCCTCGCCGTGACGCTGACCAGCTTGCTGCCCAGGCGGTAACGCATGCGGTCGTTCACCTGCCCGGCCAGCTGGCCGCAGGCGGCGTCGATGTCGTCGCCGCGCGTGCGGCGGATGGTGGTGCGGATACCCTTGCGCAGCAGGAACTCGCGGCAGCGCTCGACGGCGTCCGTGGGCGAGCGGCGGAACTCGGTGCCGGGGAAGGGGTTGAACGGGATCAGGTTCACCTTCGCCGGCCGGTGCGCCAGCAGCCTGGCGAGCCGCTGCATGTCCTCGGGCCGGTCGTTGACCCCGTCGAGCAGCACGTACTCGAAAGTGATGTGCCGGCCGGTGCCCCGTTCGGCGTAGCGCCAGCAGGCTTCCAGCAGCTCCTCGATGGGGTGGCGGCGGTTGATCGGCACCAACTGGTCGCGCAGTGCATCGTCGGCGGCATGCAGCGACACGGCGAGCGCCACGTTGCATTCCTCGCCGAGGCGGTCCATCTGCGGCACGAGGCCCGAGGTGCTCACCGTGACGCGCCGCCGTGAAATGTTGAAACCATAATCGTCGATCATCGCGCGGATGGCCGGCAGCACGTTGCGATAGTTCGCCAGCGGCTCGCCCATGCCCATGAACACCACGTTGGTGACGATGCGGTCGCCGTCCGGCCGGTAACCGAGCTCGCGGTTGGCGAGCCACACCTGGCCGAGAATCTCCGCCGAGGAGAGGTTGCGATTGAAGCCCTGCTTGCCGGTGGCGCAGAACGAGCAATCCATCGCGCAGCCCACCTGGCTGGAGATGCACAGCGTGCCGCGTGCGGTCTCCGGGATGAACACAGTCTCGATCGCCTGGCCGCCATCGATGGACACCGTCCACTTGCGGGTGTCGTCGGCGGCGTGGTGCAGCGAGCGCATTTCCGGCAAGCGGATTTCGGCGATCTCCGCGAGCCTCGTGCGCAGCGCCTTCGACATGTCGGTCATGGACTCGAAATCGGTGACGCCGAGCCGGTACATCCAGCTCATCAACTGGCGCGCGCGGAAGGGCTTCTCGCCGAGACCGACGAAAAACTCTTCCAGTCCCTCGCGGGACAATCCCAGCAGGTTGACGCGCGCTTCACTCATCGGCTGCTCAGCGCGTCCTCGGGCAGATTTCCCTGCCGGCGAAAAAGAAGTTGATTTCCTGGCGTGCGGTGTCGGCGCCGTCGGAACCGTGCACGACGTTCTCCTCGATGCTGTCGGCGAAGTCGGCGCGGATCGTGCCCTTGTCGGCCTTCGCAGGATCGGTCGCACCCATGATCTCGCGATGCTTCGCAATGGCGCCCTCGCCCTCGAGCACAGTGACGATCACCGGGCCCGACGTCATGTAGGACACCAGGTCGTTGTAGAAGGGGCGCTCGCGATGCACCGCGTAAAAGGCGCCGGCATCGGCCGGGGAAAGGTGCGCCATCCGGGCCGCGATGATGCGCAGTCCGCCGGCCTCGAAGCGGCGGTAGATTTCGCCGATCAGGTTCTTCTGGACGCCGTCGGGCTTGATGATGGAAAGAGTGCGTTCGATCGCCATTGGGTTCCCTTCGATTCAGTCTGGATTCCGGCCAAAATTCGTTGCAAAACCGCATCCTGCGGCCACAACTTCATCTCCGCATCAACGGAGCGCGGAACGGACTATCTTAAGCCCCGGGACCCGGGCGCACAATCAGACGCTGAAGCTCTCGCCGCAGCCGCATTCGCCCTTGACGTTGGGGTTGCGGAAGCGAAAGGCCTCGTTGAGGCCTTGCTTGACGAAATCCACCTCCGTGCCGTCAATCAGCTTGAGGTGCTCGGGAGCCACGAACACCCGCACCTCGTGATCCTCGAAAACCACGTCGTGCTCATCAAAATTATCAGCATAGTCAACGATATAGGCCCAGCCTGAGCAGCCGGTCCGCTTCACTCCGAGGCGGATGCCCGCGCCGCTGCCGCGCCGTGCCAGGTAATCCTTGACGCGCGTGGCCGCCGATTCGGTCAGGGTAATCGCCATCTTGTCTTCATCCTCCTGTCGTGTCCCGCGCCCGTAGGGGAGCGCGACGAAATTCAGCGCCCGGGCTCCGGCCGCCCCGCGACACAGGCGCGATAGGCGTCCTCGACCACCAGCAGGCTGCCGAGCTTGTGGGCCGGCGCCTCCAGCAACGCCGCCAGGCGGCGTGGCTCCAGCCATTCTACCTCGTCGACCGCTCGGCCTTCCGCTTGCTCCGCCACCCAGGACGCCGCCGCGATGACGTGCGGGCACCCGTAGGCACGGAAGCGGCACTCCGCGACCCGGCCGGCGCGCACGCGCATCTCGAATTCGACCCGCACGCCGCGGGCGATTTCGCCGGCGCCGCCCGTGCGGCGCTCGGACTGCGCGGCCAGCACGCGACCGTGCCGCGGCGCGGTCTCGAACCTGTGTTGCACCTCGGGTGAATAGTCCAAGGTCACCGCATGCGTATTCACATCGCCTCCCTGTTGCGCTCACCGCCGCCCGGGCCGAGCCCGCGCAGCCTGTTCACCTGTTCCCGGACCGCGCTGATCGCGAAATCCACTTCCTCGGCAGTGCTGAAGCGGCCGAGGCTGAAGCGCAGCGAGCTCTGCGCCAGCTGGTCGTCCCGGCCCAGAGCCCGCAGCACGTAGGACGCCTCGCGGCTGGCGGAGGTGCAGGCCGAGCCGCTGGAGACCGCCAGGTCGCGCAGCGCAAACAGCAGGCTCTCGCCCTCGACACCCTCGAAGCTCACGTTGAGAACGCCGGCGACGCGTCGCTCGGGATCGCCGTTGAGATGCACGCCGCCCAGGCCGATGATCCCCAGCCACAGGCGTTCGCGCAGCGTCCGCAGGCGCGCGGCCTCCTCGGGCTGCTCCGCGGCAGCGATCCGGAACGCCTCGCCCATGCCGACGATCTGGTGGGTCGCAAGCGTCCCGGAGCGCATGCCCCACTCGTGCCCGCCGCCGTGGATCAGCGGTTCAAGGCGGCTCTTGGGACTGCCGCGCAGGTACAACGCGCCCGCGCCCTTCGGCCCGTAAGCCTTGTGCGCCGACACCGACAACAGGTCGGCGCCGATCTCGTCCACGTTCACCGGCACCTTGCCGGCGGCCTGCGCCGCATCGAC
>CBDDRR010000360.1:0-3347 GCA_965233095.1 uncultured bacterium | reverse complement strand
GTCATCCCTGTGGTTCCGCAGTGCGGGTCAGCGGCCGGAGCGTGGAGCCAGCTCCGGGACCCTGCACGGCCGCTTGTCTTGCATCAGGCGCAGCAGCGCCCGGTTCTCGTTCGACAGTACGCTCTCCCTTGTGCGCCGTTGATGCTATCACGCGAGCATCGAAGCCCCGCGTCGCCCCCCACAGCGCCAGCACATCGCCGATTTCCTGTTGTTTCGCGATCACGCGCCCAGCAAGATGATCGTGTTCGCATGGGTCAACGACGAGGACACCGAGCGCGCCTGCGAGAGCAGCGACGATGCCTACCGGGTGTTCCGCAAGATGCTCGATAGTGGCCATCCTCCGGATGACTGGAACCAGTTGCTGGCCGAGGGGAAGCAGCGCTTCGCCGCTGGCGTCACGCCGTGAGGCTTGGCTTGCAAGGGGAACAGCGTTGTCATGGTCATCCGTTCAGGAGAAAAAGATCCACTACCCCGTGATGGCCGAAACGTACGATGGGCGAGTCGGCGTGGCCAGCCGACGGCGGATGCCCCGGGGCCCGGGGCGCCGGGCCGATCAGGCGAGACTAACCGCGGCGAGTCACCGAACAGGTGATTCATGCTTCCGGTATTCTCACCGAAAAGGTGGTTTATGTTCCCTGTACCCCGCATCTTCCGCATCTGCATCGGCATCCTGCTGGCGCTTCTGGTCATCGCGTTTCTGGTGGCACGGATCGGGGGGCGTTATTCCCTGAGCCCGCCGGACGTCCGTGGCGGCGTCGTGCGGCTTCAGGATGCATCCGGCGATCGGCTGTACTTTCTCACCACGCAATGGCACCAGCGCAAGGTCTCACGCTACGGGCGCACGATCACCGCGCAAAGCCGCACCATCAGCTGGCTCTACACCGACCTCTGGGTGCTGGATATCGCCACCGCGCAGCCGGTGTTGCGCCGCCGCCTCAAGCGCGCCAAGGTCAACCCGGATTCGGTGGCGATGGGGGTGGATCAGGGTGTGCTGTGGGCGCGGGTGCCGGAGCTGATTGGCATCCGCCTGGCCGACGGCGAGATCGTGGCCGACAGCGTGCGCATCGAGGCGCGCAACCCTGCACTGGCTGGACTGCTGCCCAAGCCGCCGGAGAGCGCGATCTTTCTTACCCAGGATATGCAGCCCTTGAAGTTCATCGCCGATGTCGGCCTGGTGATCCTGCTCGCCGATGCGCGCCGGGTGCACGTCGACCCGCTGACCCTGGCCGCCACGCCCTACTCTGCGCCGGATCGTCGTGGGGCGGCCATCGCCGCCGCGGCGGGCCAGCCGGGACCGCGCCGCATCCCGCTCCACGGGCTCAGCAACGGCACGGACTGGCGCGCGCTGCTGCGGGGCCTGCGCCTCGACAGCCAGGGCGAGGTCCAGCCCTGGATGGGGCTGATCGCGGACGAAGAACTGGCGGACCCCGCAACGCTGGGGCAGCACGTCATCGCCAACTGGTGGGACTACAGCAAGCCCCAGCGCCAGCGGCTGTACCGCGCCGAGTTGCGGCCGGTCGAGAACGCCTACGGCAAGGTCCTGGGCATGATGCCGCCGGTGCCGCTGCCGGACACGCCTGAGTTTGTCATGGGCGGATTGCTGACCGAGGGCGAAAGCAGTTGGCAGACGCAGCCGGCGCTGCGGCGGCGCGACCCGGACAGCGTGTTCGTGCTGTCGCGCGATCGTCTGGGCGAGGGCGGCCATCTGCAACTCGCGCGTATCGCCGCGCCGGAAGGCCGCGTGCTGTGGAGCGGCCCACTGCCACTGTCTGATATGAGCGTCTGGCTGCCCGGTGAGCGTCACGCCCTGATGGTTGGCCCCGATTCTTCCGCTCCGCGCTCAGCGATGGCCGAAGAGAATGAAAATCCGGCGATGCAGATCGTCAGCATCGATCTGGTCAGCGGTGCCGTGCGAAACTTCAGCCTCGATGTGCACCGCGATTGGCCGGTGGACGAAATCAAGGAGTCGCCACAATGAACCCCAGACGTTGGCTACAGGCGGCGCTGTTGCTGGTCTCGAGTGCGCTGGCCGCGTGTGGGCCTGAGGCCGCGCCGGCGCCGGCCGCGCAGCCGCAAGCGGCGGATGCGCACTTCACGCTGCCCGCCGACTATTCCGAACGCACCACGCTCGCCGAACTCCAGGCCCGCTTCGGCAAGGCCAATGTCAAGATCGATGCGACGGCCGAGTACGCCGTCGTCCTGTTTCCGGATGATCCGGTCCGCCGCGCCTACGTCGCATTCTACGACCCCGATACGCTGCAGCATCTGGCGAGCATCTCCATCAGCGACGCTGGCTCGCGCTGGCGCGGCAAGCACGGCGTGCACGTCGGTATGTCGTTCGCGCGATTGCGGCAGCTCAACGGCAAGCGGTTCTGGTTCAGCGGCTTCGACGGCGAGCATCGCGCCTGGGCGTACGGCCAGTGGAGCCCCGCGCTGGATGACGACGACAGCCGCCTGGGGGCCTTCGACGTGGAGGAGGGCGAGCGCCTTTACTTCAACGTCGATCTGGGCGTGCGCGAGCCCGGCAAGGACATTGCCGCCGGCGAACTTCCAGTCGACGAGAACCTATCGAGCGAAGACCCGCGCGTGTTGCGGATGAGCGAGCGGATCATCGTCACCGGCTTCTCGGCGGGCAGCAGCCTGGACGACGAATGGGAATGACGACGACCCCGGGAACCGATGCCGCGCGATGCCGCGCTGCAGCTGCTCGCTGAGCTCGGCCAGTGCCATTGGCTGGCTCGCTTCCGCGTGGCCGACCCGAGCTATCAGCTTCGCGTGGAGGACGATCGGACAGGGGGGCGGATTGTGGCGGTGATCAGCAAGCGGGTTTGATGGGCCGGTTATCTGACGTGTCCGCATTACGGGGCAGAACCCTGTTGCCGAGTTTCCAGTAGCTGCGTGGCGAGATGGCCGGCAGGCCGAACGGTTTCTTCGCGCAGGTGCCGGTGCTAGGCTTCCCGCCAAATCACAACAAGCCAGGGGATCGCCATGAAAGACCTCAACACCACCGTATTCGCCGACAAGTTTGAATTTCTCGAAGGGCCGCGCTGGCGCGGCGACCGCCTGTGGGTGTCCGACATGTACGGCTACAAGGTGTACACCCTGACCATGGACGGCCAGCGCCAGGCCGTCGCCGACCTGCCGGGCAAGCCCTCTGGCATCGGCTTTCTGCCCGACGGCACGCCGCTGATCGTGTCCATGCACGATCGCAAGATCATGAAGCTGGTGGGCGGCAAGCTCGCGCTGCACGCCGACATCTCCACGCTGTGCCCGACCGAAATCAACGACATGGTGGTCGACAAGAAAGGTAATGCCTATGTCGGCAACATCGGTTTCAATCTGACCAA
>CBDDRR010000359.1:0-2890 GCA_965233095.1 uncultured bacterium | reverse complement strand
GCCGCGGTTGATGGCGCTCGATTCCACCACCAGCGCCCGCACGCCGGTCAGCAGGCCCACGGGGGCCGCGCGCGGCTCGGCTTGCGGCTGCACCGCCAGCTTCTCGAAGCTGGCGGTGAACCAGAACTTGGAGCCCGCGCCCGGCGTGGATTCGACGTGGATCGTGCCGCCCATCATCTCGACCAGCTGCCTGCTGATGGCAAGGCCCAGGCCCGAGCCGCCGTGCTTGCGCGTGGTCGAGCCGTCGGCCTGCGCGAATTCGTCGAAGATACGCGACTGGGCGTCGTGGCTGATGCCGACGCCGGTATCGGTGACGTCGAAGCGCATCGTGACGTCGCTCGCCGTCTCGCCGACGCTGGCCACCCGGATCACTACCGAGCCCTGCTCGGTGAACTTGATGGCGTTGCCGACGAGGTTGGTCAGCACCTGGCCCAGGCGCAGGGGATCTCCCCTGACATGGGTAGGCAGGTCCGGCGGAATGCTGCAGGCGAGCTCCAGCCCCTTGGCGTGGGCACGCTCGGCCAGCAGATCGACGATGTCGTCGATCGTCCGGCGCAGGTCCATGTCGACATTCTCCAGCTCGAGCTTGCCGGCCTCGATCTTGGAGAAGTCCAGCAGGTCATTGATGATGCCCAGCAGGTTCCTGCCCGAGCGCTGCACGGTTTCGGCGTACTTGCGCTGGGTGCTGGTGAGCCCCGTTTCCAGCAGCAGCTCGGTCATGCCCAGAACCCCGTTCATCGGCGTGCGGATTTCGTGGCTCATGCGGGCGAGGAACGAGCTCTTCGCGTGGTTCGCCGCTTCGGCCGCCTCGCGCGCCAGGCGCAGCGCTTCCTCGCTGCGCTTGTGCTGCGTGACGTCGCGCGCTACCGCGATGCTGCCGATGCAGCGGTTGCCGTCGTCGAGCAGCGGCGCCACGGCCACCTGGATGTCGATGGCCGTGCCCGAGCGGGTCGTGGCCCGTGCGTCGTACGAGAATTTTTCCCCGGCCACCAGCCGGCGCATGCGCGCCTGCTCCTCGGCCGGGGTCGATTCGCTGACGTTCAGCGGGCGCCCGATGGCCTCGTGCGGCGCATAGCCGAACATGGCGGCGGCGCCGGAGTTCCAGCTGGTGATGTTGCCGCCCAGGTCCTTGGTCCAGATGGCTTCGCTCGACTGCTCGACGATGGTCGCCAGCAGCTTGTTCTTCGATTCGCTTTCTCCGAGCGAGGCGATCAGGTTCTCGGTGTTGTTCGCCATGTTGTTGAACGCCTCGGCGCCCAGCTGCACTTCGGGCGCGCCTTCGGGGTCGATGCGCACCGCATGGTCGCCCTGGCTGAAGTGGTTGGCGCCCTCGGCCAGCATGCGCAGCGTGCCGAGGTTGCCGCGGAAGATCAGCCAGATGAACTGCAGCATGAGAAACAGCGTCACGGCGACGATCTGCACCTGCTTGACGAACTGCTGCCACAGCCGGTTCTGCGCCTTGACCGGGGTCATCTTGGCCGTGAGCTTGCCGTATCCCACGCCACCGGCCATGACGTTGATGCCCTGCTCGACGTGCTCGATGGCGGCCACGCGCGCGAACCAGGCGGGCGCCTCCACCTTGTCCGCCTTGTCCTCGCCGACTAGGGTCTTGCCGTCCCGGTCGGTCCAGGCGAGCTCCGTGATCTCGCCCTTCTTCACCTGGTTCCTGAGCAGCTGCTCGATGGCCGCGTACTCCCCGACCAGCGCCTGGTCGGCGACCAGCGGGGCGAGAAACGCGAGCGATTCAGTCTGCTCGCGCAGCAGGCGGGCCGAGTGGTCGGCTCGCCCCTCCGCCACGAGCAGCGCGGTCTGCACGCCGCCGCCGGCGACGATTGCCACGCCCACGGCCAGCATCAGGCGCGAGATCAGCCCCCAGTTCTTCCAGAAGCGGAACAGCCGCATAGTTGTCATGGCCGGCGCGGTCAATCGGCAAGATGCGCTATTTGGGATCGGGAACCTTGGTCGTCTTGTAGAACCTGCGGTAGTTGTCGTAATCGCGGTTGGTGGAGGCGACGAAGCCCAGCTCGCCGGTCATCTTCAGCAGATCGGCACCCGCCTGGAGCACCTTGCGGCCCTCGGGGTCGGCGGCCATGTTGATGAGCGCCTCCTTGACCTTGGCCACCTTGTCGGCCGGCACCTTGGGACTCGCCATGATGCACAGGTCGCCGTAGTACTCCGAGGTCCACAGCGGTCGGTACTGGAAGCCTTCGCGTCGCCCGTAGCGGTCGATCACGGTGCTGTTTACTCCGGCGGCGTCGAGCTTGTTGACCCTGAGCTGGGCGAAAGAGGCTTCCTGGTTCCCGGTGAACACCACCTCGATGTTGACGTTGGCCCTCAGGAGCGCGTCATAAGGGACCCAATAGCCGGTGAACCCGTCCGGCGACACAAAGCCGACTTGCTTGCCCTGCAGATCCTGGAGGGACTTGATCGGGGAATCCTGCGGCACCACGATGTGCGAGCGGATGCCGGCCCCGGCCGGGCGCGCAATGACCTTCCATCCGAGACGGTCGCGCTCGGGAGTGAAGAAGTGGTTGGTGTACTGGAAGTCGTACATGCCCGCTTCGGCATTGGCATTGCCCAGCTGCGCGTTCTTTGCGAGCTTGAGGTCGAGGGGCACGCCGCTCTTCTTGCTCACGTGAGTGAGGATCGGGTTCCAGTACTGCGCGGTCAGCGAGACGGTGCGCTGGTGCAGGACGTAGAAGCCGTAGGCCTTCGGCCGCTGCTGCGCCGCGGACAGCGGCGCGTAGAAGGCGGCGACCGCGGCGAGAATCGCAATTGCTGTTCTTGTCATGACTATCCCCTTAGCTGGTGATCTGGTGAGTTGAGTTGCGCTTCAAGTCGCGACCTTCAAAAACAACATCAGACCGCTCAGCATGAGCAACACGCCGAC
>CBDDRR010000358.1:0-14738 GCA_965233095.1 uncultured bacterium | reverse complement strand
CGTGACATATACATTCGCGTGGAAGGGAGCGGTAGCGAGGCGTGAGGCGTCGCCCAAAAGACTGGCTTTAGCGTGGAGTAAGCACCTCCGTATTGTGGTCGAGCGTCTGCAGGCCGAGATCCCCGGGGTGGTGCGCGAATTCTGGAACTCCGCGGGCGGTCGCTTCCAGGAGTACTTCGATATCCGTCGCGTGATCGTCACCAACCTGGTGCGCGACAAGGAAAAGCTCAACGAGATTTTCTGGCGGGTCGGTGGGCCGGAGCTGACGTTCTTCCGCAACATTGGGTTCTGGTTCGGCTTCCTGCTCGGTCTGGTGCAGCTCGCGTGCTGGATGATCTGGCACGAGCCCTGGCTGATGCCGGTGTTCGGGGGGCTGATTGGTTTCGTCAGCGACTGGGTCGCCCTGCAGATCCTGTTCCGGCCGCTGCGTCCGAACTGCTGACGCCGGCGAACCTGATCGAGGAACTGCTGCGCGGGCCGGCACTGGACCGCATCGTCGATCTGGTGCACCGGCAGGTACGCGAAGCCATGGACCAGAGGCTCGGCACCGCGCTGCCGCTAGTGGTGTGCGGAGAACGAGATCATCATCGTTGTCGCCGGGGCCGTGCTGGGCGCTCTGGTCGGCGAGGCGCAGGTGTTCTTCATGCTGGGCGGGTACTGACAGCATAAGGCGCGCTGCGCGTAGATGCGCTCTACACTACGCACCGACGCGCATTCGTCGCGTCGATACTTCCTGGCGATGGAGCAGCGGTGCGGAAACAGCAAGGCGCAAGGGCAGCGCTCGCAGCGATGGGCTTGGTCTGCGCCTGTTCGCGGCCGGAGTTTGCGCCGCCGCCACCACGGCCGGTGCAGGTGGAATCCCCGGCGCCGGCACCGGCCTCCACGCTCGTGGTGTTTCCCGGCTCGGTGTCGGCTCGGACCGAGAGCGTGTTGTCGTTTCGCGTGGCCGGGAAGCTGGTCGAGCGCCCGGCGCGAATGGGTCAACAGGTCGCCGCGGGGGCGATGCTGGCGCGGCTCGAAACGCAGGATCTACGTCTGGAGCAGGACGCAGCCCTGGCGGCGGTTGGCGCCGCAGATTCCGAGTTGCTGCTTGCGCAGAGCGAACAGCGCCGGTACGAGACCCTGCAGCAGCGTGGTCATGCGGGCCAGTCGGCGGTGGACCAGCGCCGCAATGCCGCGCGGGTCGCGCAGGCGCGAGCCGATCAGGCGCGCACGCGGCGGGAGCTGGCCCGGGCCGCCGAGGACCGTGCGCAACTTCGCAGCGATGCCGCTGGCGTGATCACGGCGGTGCTGGCGGAGCCGGGTAACGTGCTCGCGGCCGGCGAGCCGGTGGTGCGGCTTGCGGTCGACGGCGAGCGTGAGGTCCGCATCGAAGTCCCCGAGGGCCAGACCGCTGCGCTGGTGTCGGCGTCGCGGATCATGGTCGAACTGTTCGCGCGCCCCGGACACCTGTTTGCAGGGCGCTTGCGCGAGATCGCGCCGCAGGCCGATGCCCGGCGCCGGATGCACGAGGCGTGCATCACGCTGGTTGATCCCGACGAATCGGTGCATCTGGGTGCAACCGCCACGGTCATCGCCGTTCAGGATCTGCCGGACGGTCGCCCGCCCGCGTTTGTTCTGCCGGCAACGGCGCTCGGCAATCTGGAAGACGGCACGCCGGTGGTATGGGCGGTGCGGGCGTCCGCAGATGGCAGGCTGCTGGCGCAGCCGCAGGCCGTGAGCATCCTCCAGTACCTGCCCGACGGCGTGATTGTGGGCGCGGAGTTCCAGCCTACCGACCGCGTGGTTCGATCCGGCGTGCATCGTCTGCGCGCCGGCCAGGCGGTGCAGGTGATACCGGCGCCTGCGGCGGGCGGCTCTACCGGCTCGGCGTCGTGAGTCGGTTCAATCTCAGCCGCTGGGCGCTGGACAACACGCGCCTGGTTGGGTTTTTCCTCACCCTGATCGGCGTCATGGGCGTGTGGAGCTATTTCCAGCTCGGACGTTCGGAAGACCCGCCTTTCGTATTCCGGGTGATGGTGGTGCAGACCTACTGGCCGGGCGCCACCGCCGACGAGATGGACCGGCTGGTGACCGACCGCATCGAGGAAAAGCTGCAGGAACTCGATGCGCTCGACTACCTGAAGTCCTATTCGCGTCCGGGCGAATCGCAGGTGTTCATCGTCTTTCGCGACGACAAGCCGGCGCGGATCATGCCGGACAACCATTACCAGGCGCGCAAGAAGATCGAGGATATCCGCGCGAGCCTGCCCCTCGGCGTGCAGGGCCCGTTTTTCGACGACGAGTTCGGCGATACCTTCGGCAATATCCTTGCGCTGCAGGGTGAGGACTACAGTCACCAGGAACTGGAGGAATATGCCGACCGCATCCGCGACCGCCTGCTACGGGTCCGCGATGTGGCCAAGGTCCGTTTCCTCGGCCGACAGGAGCAGCGCATCTATGTCGATCTAGCGAACAGCCGCCGTGACCGGCTGGGTCTGCCGCTGTCGGCGATCTTCGAGGCGCTGGCAGCGCAGAACGAGATCGCCGTCGCCGGCGATTTCGACACCGCGACCGACAAGATCTACCTGCGGGTCAGCGGTGCGCTGCGCTCCGTCGAGCAGGTGCGCGAGTTGCCGCTGGTACTGGAGGGCCGTTCGTTCCGGCTGGGCGACATCGCAGAAGTCAGCCGCGGCTACCAGAATCCGCCGGCGCCGCAGATGGAGTTCGACGGCAAGCCGGCGCTGGGCATCGCGGTGTCGATGGAGCGCGGTGGCGACATCGTGCGCCTGGGCCGCGAGTTGGATGCGGAATTCGAACGCCTCGCGCAGGACCTGCCGCTGGGCATGACCCTGTCGCGTGCGGCCGACCAGCGCAGCGCGGTGCAGCGGGGCGTCAACGAGTTCATCCGCGTGCTCATCGAGGCGGTCGTGATCGTGCTGGCCGTGTGCTTCGTCGCGCTGGGCCTGCGCACGGGCCTGGTCGTCGCGATGTGTATTCCGCTGGTGCTGGCCATGACCTTCGCGGTGATGGACCTGCTCGACATCGACCTGCACAAGATTTCCCTGGGATCGCTGGTGATCGCACTTGGCCTGCTGGTGGATGACGCGATCATCGCGGTGGAGATGATGGCGGTGAAGCTGGAGGAAGGTTATGGGCGCGTGGCGGCAGCGGCGTTCACGTACACGAGCACTGCGTTCCCCATGCTCTCCGGCACCCTGGTCACGGCCGCGGGTTTCCTGCCCATCGCGACGGCCAACAGCGGGATCGGCGAATACACGCGCTCCATGTTCCAGGTGGTGACCATCGCCCTGATCCTGTCGTGGCTGGTGGCGGTGATCCTGGTGCCGCTGCTGGGCTACCGCCTGCTGCCGGAAAGGGGCCTGTCGAAAGATGGCCAGGCCCACGACGAGCACTCGGTCTATCACACGCCGTTCTACAACCGCTTCCGTCGTGTCGTCGAGTTCTGCGTCAACCGGCGCCACACGGTGATCACCGCGACGCTGGCGATCTTCGCGGTCTGCCTGGCATTGCTGGTACTGGTCGTGCCACAGCAGTTCTTTCCGGTTTCCGACCGGCTGGAGCTGATGGTCGATCTGAAGCTGCCGGAAGGGGCCTCGATCCAGGCCACCGAAGAGGCGGTCGCGCGTTTCGACCGGCTGATCGCCGGACAGGACGGTATCGAAAGCTATGCCAGCTACATCGGCAGCGGCGCGCCGAGGTTTTTCCTCTCGCTGGACTTGCAACTCCCCGCGCCCAGCTTTGCCCAGATCGTTATCAATGCGCGCGACCTCGTCTCCCGCGATCGCCTGCGGTCCTACCTGTTCGAGACCCTGCCGCAGACCTTCCCCGATTTGCGCTGGCGGATCAGCCGGCTGGAAATGGGGCCGCCGGTCGGCTACCCCTTGCAGTACCGCGTATCCGGGCCGGATGCATCGGTGGCGCGGCGTGAAGCCGAGAAGGTGGCCGACGTGCTGCGCGCAAGTCCGCACGCCCAGAGCACCCACCTCGATACCGCGGAGAAGTCCAAGGTCGTGACCATCGCCATCGACCAGGACCGGGCACGGGCACTGGGCGTGAGCAGCGCGGCGGTATCCCGGTTCATGGCGACGGCGCTGGATGGCACCACCCTGTCGTATCTGCGTGAGGACAACGATCTGATCGCGATCCAGTTGCGCGGGCGGGACGCCGAACGCGCCCGGATCGACCTGTTCGGCAGCCTGTCGATCCAGACCGAGTCGGGCACCAACGTACCGCTGTCGCAGATCGCGCGCATCGGCTATGGGCTGGAGGACGGCATCCTGTGGCGGCGCGACCGGGTCCCGACGGTCAGCGTGCGCGCCGATATCGCCAGCGGGCTGGAGCCGCCGCAGGTCGTGGAGATCCTGAAGCCGCAGATCGACCGGATCGGCGGTGAGCTGCCACGGGGGTACCGGCTGGAACTCGCCGGCAGCGTGGAGGAATCGGATCACAGCCTGAGCAGCGTCAAGGCCGGACTGCCGTTGTTCGCGCTGGTGGTGGTGACCACGCTGATGATCCAGCTGCGCCGATTCTCGCTGGTGATGATGGTGGTCCTGACCGGGCCGCTGGGGCTGATCGGTGTCCCGCTTGCGCTGTTGGCCTTCGGCAAGCCTTTCGGCTTCATCGCCATCCTCGGCGTGATCGCCATGTTCGGCATGATCATGCGCAACACCGTGATCCTGGTGGACCAGATCGATCAGGACCTGCGTGCCGGGCACTCGCCCTACGATGCCGTCGTCGAGGCCACCGTGCGTCGTCTCCGGCCCATCGTGCTGACCGCCGCGGCCGCGGTACTGGCGATGATCCCGCTGTCGCGCAGCGTATTCTTCGGGCCGCAGGCGGTCGCCACCATGGGCGGCCTGATTGCGGCGACTGTCCTGACCCTGCTGTTCGTGCCGGCGCTATACGCCGCCTGGTACCGCGTGCCACGAAAATCGCCGATTTCGCCGCCTGTGCAGGGCCTGCCGGCAAGCTTGGAGTCCGACGGCTGAGGCATTCGATGCCGCCACCGCTCATGAAACGGGGAGGAGTCACGCATGCCGATCGCACTGCCGCCGCCGCCGGAACCTGTCGCGGCGCCGCTGACCGAAATCCGCGCCTTGGCCGGCGAGCCAATGCGGCTGGTGGTCGGCGGCACGCGGGTATTGGTGCTGGGTTCTCCATTAAGGGATGCGGCAAAACTGCAGGAGGCGGCGGCCTCCGCGCAGACACTTTCCGATGTCGTGCGCCAGCTTCAGGCGGCCTTTTACGCCGAGGGTTATCCGGCGCTGGTCCTGTGCTACGCAGTAGACGGCAACGACCTTTATGTGGGCGTGCTCGAGAACAGGCTGACGGGTGTCGAGTCGCCTCCGCGCTATGCCAGCTACTGGAGCGGACTGGAAGGCGTGGCCGGACCGCGCGACAGCGAGCTGGAGCCGCGCCGCTTCCTCGCATCGCTGCATGCCGATCGTGCGGGCGAGGCGTTGCAGATGGCGTGGAAACAAGACGCGCACGGCCTGGACCTGTCGCTTGCGCCCTCGGGTGAAGGGCCTGACCAAACGAACGCAAGCCTGGCCTTCGGCAATCCCGGGAACCGTTTCACTGGCCGTTACTTCGCCGACGCCGCGCTACGCCACAGCTGGCGCAGCGGAGACGAAGCGAACCTGCGACTGCGGAGCGCTGTCGGGGGACTAAACAGCGCCGACACGAACGGAGAATTGCTGGAGGCGGCCGCGGGATTGAGTCGGGTGACCTCGCTGGGAGTCTTCGCTGCCAGCCTCGGCTACTCGCGCTACGACTTCACACTGGCACTGGCCGGTGCGGAGCAGACCATTGGCGCGGATGCCCGGCTGGATACGGCTGAAGTCTCCTGGTCGGGCTTGCTGTCCGCCGGATTCGCGCACCGCTGGGCACTAGGGATCAAGGCGGACTATGTCGGAAAGGAGCTGTCCGACCGCGACGGTGGGCAGGTTTATCAGCGCCAGGCGTACGGCTCGGGAGAAGTCTCCACCGAGGCGCTCGCCACCGTACGCATTCTTGACTGGCCACTGGAACTACGCACCGGGCTGGCGCTGCGCCGCGGTCTCGGAGATGACAGGACCGGCGACCCGATGAATGGCGCGGACCAGGGCTACTTGCTGCTGCGACCCCATGCCGAGATCCGGACCGCGGTGGTGGAGCGAGCCGAATTGAGCCTGCGTATGACCGGGCAATTCACGGACGACCGGCTGCCCGAACAACAGCAATGGGTGATGGGAGGGCCGGGTAACGTGGAGGCTTTCCTGCCGGGTCTGGCAGTCGGCGACAGCGGAGCCTTGCTATACCTGGGCCTGACCTTGCCTGAGGCGCAGGCGGGTCGGCTGCGCCTCAAGTCCCGCCTTTTTACCGAGCAAGGCCAGACTCGCTTCGAAGCGCCCGAGGGTGCCCAAACGGACGCGCAGCAGGCGGTGACCGATGCCGGAGTGTCGTTGGAGGTCTTGTACCGCATGCCAGGACGAGCCCTGCTGCAGGCCTCCGCTTCGGTGGCCAAGGCCCTAAACACACGGGGCATCGATCGGCCGGTGAGGGCGGATGCCGACGCCGGTGTTTATTTCCAGCTGGCTTTGCGCTATTGACGGGAGCGTGGACAAGGTGGCCGGGAAGATCGTCGGCTGTCGCACATCGTCTAACTCTAACAAACGTTTGACATATATCTGCGGGTCTGCTACACAAAACTCACCGGGGTAATTTCCAGGTGGCGGTGGCGGTGGGAGTGCCCACGGACGACGACTACATAACTGGAGGATGACCGAGTGAAAAAGACAGCCTTTCTGGCGGGAGCCGTGTGGCTCCTGGGATCTACGGCGGTTCCGGTGTCTGCGGCGCCCGCAGGCAACGGGGTTCGATTTCCGGCGCTTACCCAGCCCTTGCTGGGGGCTGTGAACGCTGGAGGGCTGGTGGTTCCCGTGGCCGGGCTCGAACTGCCCCTGGTTTCGACCAGCCTGTTGCAACCTTTGCTCGCGGGCCCTCTGGGGTCGAGTCCCAGCCTGCCGAACGCCCTGCTACAACCCGGTCTCGCGCTCGCCGCGCCGCTGCTCTTCGGCGTCGGCCTGCCGGCTCTGGATGGGCTCTCGGCACCGGTGTTGCGGCCAGTTGCGGCGCTGGTGGACCCGGTTCTGACCGACCAGGTGCTGGCCACCGGGATCGGCCTGGTGCAGGCGGTCAATGGCCCCGGCCCTGGCGCTCCTCCAGGTTCCGGCTCGGCTGCGCCCTAGCCGCTCGATCGGGTCATATTCAGCGATCCAGCAGGACTTGTCAGCCCTGCTGGATCGCCGTCAGTCAGCGTTCGCGGGCAGGACCGCAGTGCTTGACGATGCGCTCGGATGACTGGCGAAAAAAGCTCGTCAGGCCGACGGTGCGCGAAGAACTTCCGCATTGTGTTCGCCCAGCCGCGGACTGGGCGAAAGCGCGGGTCGCGGCGCGCCGTCGAACTGGATCGGCATGCCGCAGGCGGGCTTGCCCTGGTTCCATTCGATCAGGCCGCGCGCCTTGACCTGTGGGTTGTGCACGACCTCCTGCATGTCGAGGATCGCCGAGGCGCAACTGTCTTCGTCGGCGAGCAGCGTTTCCCATTCGTCGCGCGTGCGCTGGCGGATCAGCTCCGCCACCGCCGTTCGCAGCGCTTCGCTCTTGCGACCCGGTGCGTACGGGAGTTCGAGCAGATCCTCGCGGCCCGCGAGCTTGCAGAAGTTGATGAAGAACTTGCGCTCCAGCGAACCCAGCGCGAGGTAGCGGCCGTCCGCGCAGGGGTACACGCCGTAATTCGGCATGGCGCCGGACAGCATGCCGGTGCCGCGCGGCGGCACGCGGCCGAGGGTGCGCAGGTCCGATAGTGTCGCCACTTGCAGTGCCAGGGTGCAGTCGAGCATGGCGACGTCGACGAAGCAGCCGCGGCCGCTGGCGCGCGCGCCGACCACGGCGGCGAGGATGCCGATGACGCAGCTCAGCGCGCCCGCGAGGTCCGCGACCTGGAAGTCGCCGACCTGCGGCGCACCGTCGCGCGGACCGTTCTGTGCAAGTTCGCCGGCGTAGCCGCGGTAATTCATGTCGTGGCCGGGACGGTTGCGATAGGGGCCGGTGTGGCCGTAGCCGGTGAGCGCGGCGAACACCAGGCGCGGATTGATCTGCTTGAGCACCTCGTAGCCACATCCCAGGCGTGGAAGGACCTCGGGCCGGAAGGTATCCACCACCACGTCGGCCTCCGCAACCATGCGCTTGAACTGCGCGACGTCCTCGACCTTGCGCAGATCCAGCGTCACGGACTTCTTGCCGCGATTGACCTGTTCAAACAACTCAGGCGCCGCGCGCGCGTAGTCGCCGCCGTTGGGCTCCTCGATTTTGATGACTTCGGCGCCGAGCTGGGCCATGTACAGGGTGGCGAAGGGGCCGGGAAGCAAGCGGGAGAGGTCCAGCACGCGGATGCCGGCGAGCAGGGGATTGGGAGTCACGACATATCCTCAGAGGTGAACGGACGACGGATGAGCCGGGGAATCCAGACCCACGTTGCGATCCATGAATTTCTTCATCAGCCGCAGGTATCGGCCCTGCTGAAGGTGTAGCAGGTGATTGCCGGGAAACCAGTGCAACTGGCTGCCGGCCCAGTGCTGGTGCAGCAGACTGACGAAGCGCGGCGAGGTGAAGCGATCGCCCGCGCCGCCGATGACCAGCAGTCGGCCGGGATCCAGGCGCGGCCGATGGCTGAGCGGACTGTGCAGGGCCATGCTCTGGCGCAGTTCGGAAAAGCGCCAGCCCCCGGTCAGCACCGAACGTCGCATCAGCGCGCCCAGCGGCTGCCATTCCATCGCCATGTCCGCTGCCGCGACCACCGGCGAGTTCGGAATCGCGAAGGCCAGGCGTGGCTCGACGGTGCTCAGCATGGCGGTCATGTAGCCGCCCAGGCTCAGGCCGGAAATGCCGACCTGCGGCGCGCCGCGATCGAGCAGCGCCTGCACCCAGACGCGCAGGTCGCTGACGCCTTGCAGCATGGACTCGTTGGTGCGCGCCAGGCCGCCGCGAAAGAATCCGTAGCCGCTGTACGGGTGCAGGCGTTCCGCGCGCGGACCATGGAAGGGCAGGCTCGGCAGCAGCACGTCGTAGCCGTGACGGAACAGCCAGGGCAGGCAGAACGCGCGGCTGTTCAGACGCGCATCGTCGAGCAGGAAGCCGTGCACGAAAATCAGGGTCGGCCGCGGCTTGCCCAGCGGCCGGCGGATGTACAGCGCGGTCGCGCGTCGGTTGCGGCGCTGGCTCGCATAGTCGGCCCGCAGTTCAGGGTTCAGCGTTTCGAAGGGGCTGTTGAAGCTCAGGCGCTCGCACACAGCATCCTCGAAGCCCAGGCCCCAGGTGGAGGCTGTGCGGGTGCGTACCGGCGTTGGTGGCGGCGCGACGAACACCTGGTCCGCGTCGGTGCCGGCGAGTGGAGCATAGAAGCGCAGCCGCTCGCGTTCCCGCGCCCGCGCGCGCGCCGTACCCAGGGTGGGTGTCAGGGCCAGAGCCATCACCGTGCCCAGCGCGCTTCGGCTGAGTTGGTCCAGCGCCGCCGAGGCCAGAACTTTCAGCGGATCGGTGCGATCCAGTTCAGTATCGAACGGTCGCCGGTAATAGTCGTCGGGCAGCGCCTGCCACCAGGGCAGCGCTGCGGTGCTTGTGGACATGGGGCGGACAGGTCTCGTGGAGGGTTCAGGCGCGACGAACCGGACGGATCAGTCCGTCCTGCGCGGCCGACGCGACCAGCCGGCCGGCTCGGTCGTAGATCGTGCCCCGCACGAAGCCGCGTGCGTGACCCGCGCTGGGGGAGTCCATCACGTGCAGCAGCCATTCGTCGGCGCGGAATGGGCGATGGAACCACACCGAGTGGTCGATGGTGGACGGCTGCATGTCCGGGGCGAACCACGGCACGCCGTGCGGACGCAGCGAGGTGCCGAGAAAGCCCAGGTCGCTGGCAAACGCCAGCAGGGCATAGTGCAGGCGCGGATCGTCCGGCACCCGGCGGCACACCCGCACCCAGTGGGCGTAGTGGGGCGGACGCACGGTGTCGCCGAACACGCCTTGCGGGTCCACCGGCCGCACCTCCAGGCCCATGCGCCGGGTCATGCTGGTTTCGAGCATCGCGTGCGGCGTCTCGCCGGTGCGCCGCACCCAGTCCGCCAGCAGCTCGCCGGTGCTGGCCAGGGATTCGGGCGCCGGCGCGTCCGGCATGGGCGACTGGTGTTCGAATCCCTGCTCGTATCGATGGAACGAGGCGAGCAGGGTGAGGATCACGCGGCCATCCTGCAGCGCCTGCACGCGCCGCGACGAGAATGCGCCGCCGTCGCGCGTGCGCTCCACCTCGAAGCGCACGGGATGGTCCGGCGAGCCCGGCAGCAGGAAACAGGCGTGCAGGGAATGCGGCGCGCGCGCGGCGTCCACGCTCAGCTGCGCCGCCATCATGGTCTGCGCGAACACCTGCCCGCCGTACAGCCGGCGGCGGCCGAACTCGCGCGGCTGGGCGCGGAAGGCGTCTGGGCCGTCGAGGCGCAGGTCGAGCGCGCCGAGCACGTCGGCGACGGCGTCGTCGTCGTCGTCGGGAAGATCGGGGGTCGTGTTCATACGCTCAGGCATTGCGCAGCAGGCTGTCCACCGCGCGTTCGAGCTGCATCAGGGTGCCGCATTCGCGCAGGCTGTGGCAGCAGGGCGCGTAGCGCGGCATCTCCGAATCGCCCAGGCCCCAGAAGCTGCGCGGCTCGGGGTTGAGCCAGACCACGCGGCGGGCGCGCTTGTGGATTGCGCGCATCACGTCCACCTCCGGGTCGGCGCGGTTGTTGCGGCCGTCGCCCAGGATGATGACCGCGGTGCGCCGGTCGAGCCCGGGCAGTTCGCTGCGCGCGAAGTCGCGCAGCATCGTGCCGTAGTTGGTGCCGGTGCCGCCCACTTGGTCGAGCACGCGCTCGATGGCCACGTGCGGCGGGTCGCGCTCGAAGTGCTCCGACACCTCCACCAGGCGGTGCGTGAAGGCGAAGCTGCGCACTTCGGGCAGCACGTCGCGCAGGCCGTAGAGCAGCATCAGCAGGAAGCGCGCGTGCGCGGCCACCGAGCGCGACACGTCGCAAATGGCGACGACCCGCGGCTTGGTGATGGGCCGGCTCTTCCAGCGGGTCTCGAACAGCACGCCGCCATACGCCGCGTTGCGCGCCAGGGTGCGGCGCACGTCGAGCCGCCCCCGGCGCTGGCGGCGCTGGCGCAGGGCATGGCGCGTGGCCAGGCGGCGGGCGAGGCGGTGGATCAGCCCGCGCATGCGCTCGAAGTCGCGCCGCTCGATGGCCGAGAGTTTCTGCGCGCTCAGCGACTCGTCGCGCAGTTTCTCCGTGGCCGCCTTGCCGTACAGCACCAGGCGGCGTGCGACGTGGTCGCGCACCTCCTCGAACAGCCGCTCGCGCGCGGCACGCAGGCGCTGGCTGCGCGCCGCCGCACCGGCCTCGGACATGCCGGTGGCGGCGAGCGCATGTTCCGCCGCGATCAGGTGTTCCTGGCCCATGGCATCGTGCATGCGCCGCGTGTACAGGCCGCGTTGCGTGGGCAGCCAAGCGCCGACGATCCCCACCTGCTGCTCGGCCTGGCGCAGGCGGCGCGCCAGTGCCGCGCGGTCGTTCGCTTCGACCATGCGCAGCAAGGCGTCGGCCTCGGCGCCTTCGGAGACCCGGGTCCCGGACGGCTGCGGTGACGGCCGGGCCGGATCGTCGGCCTCCGTTGCGGCGGGGGCCTGCGGCGCACTGAAGATTTCGAACGTGAAATAACGCTCGAACACGTCGTCGAAGACATCGCGCGCCGCCTCGGACTTTGCCAAGCAGGCCCCGAGCGCCTCGCGCAGCGCGCCGCGATCACCCACCCCTACGATGCGCACCGCCGTGTAGGCGTCGATGCACTCGGAGAGGCCGGGCTGCAGGCCGCCGCCCCTCAGGGCGAGCAGGAATTCCTCAAGTGCGCGCTGCATGCTCCGCCGAGGCCTCCCGCGCGTCCTGCATCACCTTGGGCAGCGCGGCGAGCGCGGTGGCCACGTCCTCCTCGTGCTTGAGCAGGGTGGTGAGGGTCTGGCGTACCAGGTCCTCGCCCAGCTCGGCGGCGTTGAGCAGCAACAGCGTGCGCGCCCAGTCCAGCGTCTCGCTGATCGCCGGCAGCTTCTTGAGGTCGAGCGCACGCAGGCCATGAACGAAGGCGACCAGCGTGCGCGCAAGGTAGTCCGACAGTTCAGGGACGCGGGTCTGCACGATGCTGCGCTCCAGCGCCGCGTCCGGGTAGCCGATGTGCAGGTGCAGGCAGCGGCGGCGCAGCGCGTCCGACAGCTCGCGCGAGCCATTGCTGGTGAGCAGTACCAGGGGGCGGACCTGCGCGGTTATGGTTCCGAGCTCTGGCACCGAGATCTGGTAGTCGGACAGCAATTCGAGCAGGAAGGCTTCGAACTCCGGGTCGGCCTTGTCGATCTCGTCCACCAGCAGCACGCAGCCGCGAGGCTCGCGCAGCGCGCGCAGCAGCGGGCGCGGCTCGAGGAAATCCTCAGAGTAGAACAGGTCATCGTGCTGATGCAGGCGATGTAGCGCCTCGGCCAGGTTCTGCGTGCCCTGCATCAGCTCCCCGAGCTTGTCACGCAGGATCTGCGTGTAGAGCAGCTGCTTGCCGTACTTCCACTCGTAGAGCGCCTTGGACTCGTCCAGGCCCTCGTAGCACTGCAGGCGCACGAGCGGCACGTCCAGCAGCAGCGCCAGCGATTTTGCAAGATCGGTCTTGCCGACGCCGGCCGGGCCTTCCACCAGCAGCGGCTTCTCCAGGTGCAGGCCCAAGTACACGGCCGTGCCGATGCGCGCGCTGGCGATGTAGTCCCGGGTGCGCAGCGCAGCCACGAAGGCGTCCGCGCTGGCGTAGCGCGGGGCGTGCAGGGCCTTCAAGAGGTGCCTCCCTTGCGGGCACGGAACACGCGCAGGATGCCGTGCGCACGGCAGGCCACGGTGCCGTCATCGGCGTACAGCCGGCCGTCGACGAAGGCCAGGCTGCCGCCGCGGCGCACCACCTCGGCCACGCCCACCACGCGCTCGGCCACCATCATCGGCGCGAGGTATTCCACGTCCAGGCTCAGGGTGACCTGGCCCACCGTGTCGGTAGGATTGCTGGAATGCACCGCTACGCCGACGACGGCATCGAGCATGTAGGCGAGCACGCCGCCGTTGACCGCCACCGTGCCGCCGCCGCCGCGGTGGTGGTCCTTCACGTCCAGCACCACGCGGCCGGTGCCGTTGGCGGCATCCTCCACGCGCAGGCCCATCCAGCTGAAGAAGGGGGTGTGGCTCCAGTCCCGGAAATCGGGCATCAAGGGGCGAGGTTCGAAGCGTGGGGCGCTGGACATGGAAGGCAGATCGATTCAGGTGATCGGGAACCCGGAGCGGGTGTCCCACGTGCAGGCTTGCCCCGACCCATCATGGCAACCTAACATCTGTTAGATACGCGCCGCAAGAACGTCCGCAGCAGATGCTTCGCGCGAGTCGTGGATACCCACCCAGACCGATCCATCAACCGAGGAGAGCCGCATGTACATCACCCAAACGCTTCGGCGCGCGGTGCAGATCAACGCCAACAAGCTGGCAACGGTGTACGGCCCGCGCCGCCAGACCTGGGCGCAGTTCCAGGACCGTATCGCGCGGCTCGGCGGCGCCCTGCGGGGCCTGGGTGTGGGCAGCGAGGATCGCGTGGCGATCTTGGCGCTCAACAGCGACCGCTACATCGAATATTTCTACGCGGTGGCCTGGATCGGCGCGGCGTCCAATCCAGTCAACATCCGCCTGGCGCCGCCGGAAATTGCCTACACCCTCAACGACTCGGGCAGCGAGGTGCTGCTGATCGACGACGCCTTCGCGCCCATGCTCCCGGCCCTGCGCTCGCTGGCCAAGACACTCAAGCAAGTCGTGTTCATCGGAGAGGGTGCGCGGCCCGAGGGCTGCCTGGGCTACGAGGATCTGATCGCCGCCACCTCGCCGGCGGAGGACGTCAATGCCGGGGGCGGTACACTGGCGGGACTGTTCTACACCGGCGGCACCACGGGCAAGTCCAAGGGCGTGATGCTCACGCACGACAACGTGGTCTACAACGCGCTCAACGTGATTCCGGCGCTGCACTACGACGACAGCGCGGTGTACCTGCACGCGGCGCCGATGTTTCACCTGGCCGACATGGCCAACACCTTCGCGCTGACGGCGGTGGGCGGCACGCACGTGGCGATTCCGCGCTTCGACGTGGACGATCTGCTCAAGGCCATCGCCGCGGAGAAGGTCACCCACACGGTGCTGGTGCCCACTATGATCAACCTGCTGGTGAGTTCCGGAAAGATCGCGCAGCACGACGTGTCGAGCCTGCGGCGCATGCTCTACGGCGCATCGCCCATGCCGGAGGCCGTGCTGCTGCGCGCCATGGAGGCCTTGCCGGGCGTGGGCTTCACCCAGGGCTATGGCCAGACCGAGGCCGCGCCGGTGGTCAGCTTCCTCGAGCCGCGCTTCCATGTCCGCGGCGGCAAGAAGCTCACCAGCGCCGGTCGTCCGGCCTACGGTGTCGAGGTGTGCGTGATGGACGACGACGACCGCGAGTGCCCGCGCGGCACCGTCGGCGAGATCTGCGCGCGCGGCATGAACGTGATGCGCGGCTACTGGGGGCTGGAGGAGCAGAGCAAGCAGGCGCTGCGCAACGGCTGGCTGCACACCGGC
>CBDDRR010000357.1:0-26009 GCA_965233095.1 uncultured bacterium | reverse complement strand
CCCGGCTGGGCAGCAAGGTGACCATCCTGGCGCGCAGCACGCTGTTCTTTCGCGAAGACCCCGCCATTGGCGAGGCCGTGACAGCCGTGTTCCGCGCCGTAGGCATCGAGGTGCTGGACCACACGCAGGCCAGCCAGGTCGCCTATGAGGATGGGGAATTCGTGCTCACCACCGAACGCGACGAACGGCGTACCGACCGGCTGTTGGTCGCCACCGGCCGCGCACCGAACACCCGCGCCCTGAACCTCGAAGCAGCGGGCGTCGAAGTCAACGCACAGGGCGCTATCGTCATCGATCACGCCATGCGCACCAGCACACCGCACATCTACGCGGCCGGCGACTGCACCGACCAGCCGCAGTTCGTCTACGTCGCAGCGGCGGCTGGCACCCGTGCCGCGATCAACATGACGGGGGGCAACGCGGCACTGGATCTGACGGCGATGCCGGCGGTGGTGTTCACCGACCCGCAGGTGGCCAATGTCGGCTACAGTGAAGCCGAAGCGCACCAGGACGGCATCGAGACCGACAGCCGCACGCTGACGCTCGACAACGTGCCGCGGGCGCTCGTCAACTTCGACACGCGCGGTTTCATCAAGCTGGTCGCCGAGGCCGGCACCGGCCGATTGATCGGCGTGCAGGCGGTGGCCCCGGAAGCAGGCGAGCTGATCCAAGCCGCAGTGCTGGCGATTCGCAACCGCATGACGGTGCGAGAGTTGGCCGACCAGTTATTCCCCTACCTGACGATGGTCGAGGGACTGAAACTCGCTGCGCAGACCTTCACCAAAGATGTGAAGCAACTGTCCTGTTGCGCAGGGTAGCGAACGGCCCCGGTGCCCATTGCATCGGCTTCATCAGCTGAGTCAAACGCTCAGAAGCTCCGGGGCTTGTGAGATGGGTAGAGGTCTACTCGAAATACCCCTCTTCGAGCAGCCGTACCAACGTCGGAATGTAAGGCCCGTATTCGACGACACGTCGGACCTGCTTCTTGCGGATCGATGCCATGGTCATCCGCTGGTACTCAAAGTTTGTCGACGCCTGATCGTCATCAACCAGCACGGTCTCGACCACGGCCCCGTCCTTACGCGCCTTCTCGTCGTAGAGCATTCGCGCCCGGATTACCTCGAAGCTATAGCCCCTGCCCATGCGGTTCATGTCCTTGGCCAGCCGGTTGACTGATTCAGTATAGGCGTTGGTGATGGGCTGCTCGAAATAGGCGAAGATTTCATCGTGCCAGTTGTGCACGGCGGTGGTCAGATCCTTGAATGTGGCCGTCAGCTCTGACGGAATGTTGCCCAACCACTTCGCACAAGCCGTTTCAGCATCCGGACGGCTCTTTTGATCCCAGAGCGACAGGAATCCTTCCTTGAGGGCATGCGCCTCACCGAGTTGGGGGAATTGGCGGAACCATTCGAGGGCCCGCGCCATGTCCGCGCCCTTCAGGTCGTGCTGGCGCTTGAGCAATAGGAAACGCTCATCCTTGAGCTTGAGGCGCTGCCGGGCCGGCAAGTCCTTGCGAATGCGCTTGCGCAGCTTCTCCAGGGCATCGTTCGCCATTCGCTGGATGTGGAAGCGATCGACCACAATCCGTGCCTGCGGAAGCGTGGCACGCACGACCTGCTTGTAGACGTGATACATATCCATCGCCACCCACTCGATGGTGTCCTTGTCCCGCAAGCTGCGGAAATAGGGCAACAGGTCCGCCTTGGCGCGGCTGGGTCGAAGGTCGAAGACGGTCTTGCGCTCAATGTTGGTGATCATCGCCCTGTACTGGCCGATGATCTTGAGCTCGTCGATCCCCAGGATGCGAGGCGTCCGGAACCTGACCTTGGTCTCGAACTCCTCGATGAAGTCATCGAAGACGTGGCGGATCGTCTTCTCGTCCAAGTCCACTTCGCGAGCCAGGGCCGCGAAGGTTTTGGTGAAGCTCTCCTTACGGATATAGCGCACCAGGCGGGCCGTGGCTTGTCGCTTGCCGTCGAAGTCGCCCACCGGCTCGAACAGGGTCTTGCCGCAGCCTGTGCAGCGATAGCGTCGCCGCTGGATGAACACCACCACCGGCTTGCCATGCGTCGGCGTGTCCTGGAAGGATTGCTCCTGCGAGCCGTGGCCGTGCAGGCGTCCGACCTTGCACAGTGGGCATGTTGTCAATTGTTCAACGCCTTCCGCCTTGACGACATAACGATCGTCATCGCCCACGACTTGAAGTGTCTTGAGGCTTCGGAGTTGCAGGAAGTCGGTCACTCAGCACCTTGGGCGAACCCACACTGAAATCCGACTTCTACAATAACATGCTCATCCTCAAATCCAACAGTAAAATCCATTTTTCAAATTGAGCGCTACGAAGGCCCTGGAGCAGAACCCACACCAGATTCCGGATACCCTTTTTTTTCGCCCCGGGCCGCCGTTCAGCGGGAGGTGGGCGTCGCAGGCGCCTGGCCGCCATTGGCGGCCTTGAGCTTGTCCATGGCCTGCTGCCTGGCCTGCGCCTGGGTGGCGAGAAACTTGCCCACCGCGCGGACCAGCTCGTCCGTGCCCTCCCCGGTCATGGCGGAGACGGTGAACACCGGGCCCTTGTAGTCGATCGCGACGGCGACGCGCCGCGCAAGTTCGGCGGGCTCGCCGACCGGCAGCTTGTCGATCTTGTTGATGACCAGCCAGCGCGGCCAGCTGGCGAGCTCCGCGCTGTAGGCCTTCAGCTCGTGGATGATGTCGCGCGCGCCCTGCTCGGGCGTTGCTTCGCCCTCGTGCTGGGAGGCGTCCACGATGTGCAGCAGCAGCCGGGTGCGCTGCAGGTGCCTGAGAAAGCGCGTGCCCAGCCCGTGCCCCTCGGCCGCACCCTCGATCAGTCCCGGGATGTCGGCGATGACATAGGTCTTGCCCTCGTCGAGCTCGACGACGCCCAGGTTCGGGTGCAGCGTGGTGAACGGATAGTCGCCAACTTTCGGCTTGGCGGCCGTGACCGCCCTGAGCAGGGTCGACTTGCCGGCATTGGGCAGCCCGAGCAGCCCCACGTCGGCCAGCAGGCGCAGCTCGAGACGCAGGTGGCGCAGCTCGCCCGGCGTACCGGGCGTCGACTTGCGCGGCGCGCGGTTGACGCTGCTCTTGAAGTGCGTGTTGCCCTTGCCGCCGATGCCGCCCTGCGCGACCAGCAGCCTCTGCTCGGGCTCGACCAGGTCGCCGAGGATCTCGCCGGTGCTTTCCTCGTGCACGACCGTGCCTACCGGCACCAGGATTTCCTTCGACTCGCCACCCCGCCCGGCGCAGTTGCTGCCCATCCCGGGGGCGCCGTTCGCGGCGCGAAAGCGGCGCTGCCGCCGGAAGTCCGCCAGGGTGTTGAGGCCGGCGTCCGCGACCAGCCAGACGCTCCCGCCATTGCCGCCGTCACCGCCGTCCGGCCCGCCGAAGGGGATGAACTTCTCACGCCGGAAGCTGACGCAGCCGTTGCCGCCTGCGCCTGCCTGCACCGTGATGGTCGCCTCGTCAACGAACTTCATGCGGAGTTCTCTTGTTTGCCTCGCGCCGTGCCTGCCGCGCGGCGCCGCTCACGACGCCCAGAAACGCGAAGACCCCGGTCCATGCCGGGGCCTTCGAGGGTACGGCACGCCAGCAGGCTCAGTCCGTGACGATGCTCACGAACTTGCGGTTGCGGGGACCCTTGGTCTCGAACAGCACGCGCCCGTCCGTCTTGGCGAACAGCGTGTAGTCCTTGCCGCAGCCGACGTTGACGCCGGGGTGAAACTTGGTGCCGCGCTGGCGGATGATGATGTTGCCGGCCAGCACCTGCTCGCCGCCGTACTTCTTCACCCGGAGCCGCTTGGACTGGGAGTCGCGGCCGTTACGAGTGCTGCCGCCTGCCTTTTTATGTGCCATTGCCCGTTACCTCCTCGGATGCCGCCTCAGCCGGCGACGATCCCGGTGATCTTGACCTGGGTGAAGTTCTGGCGATGCCCCTTGGTCCGCCGATAGTTCTTGCGGCGGCGGAACTTCACAATCTCGACCTTGCGGGCCTTGCCCTGGGACATGACCGTCGCCTGGACCTTGCCTCCGTCGACGAAAGGCTTGCCGACGCTGACGCTGTCACCGTCGCCGACCAGGAGGACCCGGTCGAACTCGATGCTGGCGCCTTCCTCGGCGTCGAGCTTCTCGATCCGCAGGACAGCGCCCTCGCTGACCCTGTATTGCTTACCGCCTGTGGCGATCACGGCGTACATGGATGCTCCCATAAACACGCGCCCGGGCCGGAGTGACCCGGAGAAAGCCGGCTATTCTATGGATTTCCCCCGACCGGGTCAAACAAGGGCGCGCCAGTAGAAACCGGGGCTGCGGCCCCCGGCGGAATCCGTGATAATACGCCACCCGGGCGCAGGGCGCCCCTCCGCACCGCCGCGAGCGACGATGCCGACACCACTGACCTCAGAACCCCCCGCCGAAGCCGCCGGCCGGCTGACGCTCGCCGAGATTCGCGAGCTGGCCGCCAGCGACCTGGTCGGCCTGGACCGCTGGATCGTCGCCAGCCTCGACAGCGGCGTGGTGCTGGTCAACCAGGTGGCACACCACATCGTCGCCGGAGGCGGCAAGCGCCTCCGACCGCTGCTGGTGCTGCTCGCCGCGCGTGCCTGCGGCTACCAGGGCGACCGCCATATCGGCGTGGCCGCCGTCGTGGAGTTCATCCACACCGCGACGCTGCTGCATGATGACGTGGTCGACGGTTCGGACCTGCGCCGCGGGCGCGATACCGCCAATGCCGTGTTCGGCAACGAGGCGAGCGTGCTGGTGGGAGATTTCCTCTACTCCCGCGCCTTCCAGATGATGGTCGGCATGGGGCAGTTGCGGGTTATGGAAATCATGGCGGACGCGACCAACGTCATCGCGGAGGGCGAGGTCCTGCAGCTCATGAACTGCCACGACCCGGACACCGACGAGTCGCGCTACTTCGACGTCATCCGCTGCAAGACCGCGAAGCTGTTCGAGGCCGGCGCGCGGGTCGCGGCGGTGCTGGCGGGCTCGGACGACGCGACGGAAACCGCGCTGGCCGAGTACGGCATGCGGCTGGGCATCGCCTTCCAGCTGGTCGACGACGCGCTCGATTACAGCGGCGCGGTGGAGGAGATGGGCAAGAACATGGGCGACGACCTTGCCGAGGGCAAGCCGACCCTGCCACTCATCCAGGCGATGCGCGAGGGCAGCACGGAGCAGCGCGACACGATTCGCCGGGCCATCGAGCACGGCGGGCTGGACGAGCTGGCGGCCATTCGCGACGCTATTGAATCAACCGGGGCGCTCAACTACACTGCTCGGCTTGCGCGCGAACAGGCCGAGGCCGCGGTGGAAGCACTGGCGGCGCTGCCCGAGTCGGTCTTCCGGGACGCCCTTGCATCCCTGGCGCGCATCGCCGTCGAGCGGACGGCCTAGTACTTACGGTCGCCGGACCGTGCACGGGGTGTAGCGCAGCCTGGTAGCGCGTCTGCTTCGGGAGCAGAAGGTCGGAGGTTCGAATCCTCTCACCCCGACCACCCGGCCCTCGAGCCGGCGGTGGATTGCCTGGATTTCCCGTTTCATCGCCGCGCCGCGGCCAGCAGGCCGCGCGAGGCGAGCATGCGCTCCGTTTCCGCACGCGGCAGCGGCCGCCCTACGCCGAAGCCCTGCAGCTGGTCGCAGCCCATCTCCCGCAAGATCTCCCGCTGCGACTCGGTCTCGACGCCCTCCGCGACCGTTGCCATCTGCAGCGCCTTGCCGAGCGCCACCACCGCCTGGGGAATGACTTTTGCCCGTGACGAGTGTTCGAGCTCCGTGATGAAGCTCTGGTCGATCTTCAGCACGTCCACGCGGAACTGGCGCAGGTAGTTCAACGAGGAATAGCCGGTGCCGAAGTCGTCTATGGCGATGTGAATGCCGAGCGCGCGCAGCTTCCGCAGCAGGGGCGCGACATGCCGCGGGTCCCTGATGAGGGCGCTCTCGGTGATCTCGATCTCCAGCATGCGCCCCGGCAGACCGCTCGACTCCAGCGCCTCGCGCACACGATCGAGGATATGCGGATGGGCGATCTCCTGGGCAGACAGGTTGATCGCCATGGTGATGTCTTCGAGCCCCCGGGCCCGCCATTCAGCCATGGTCCGGGTTGCCTCGCTGAGCACCTGCATCCCGATCGGCACGATCAGTCCCGTATCCTCCGCGACCTTGATGAAACGCTGCGCGCTGACCTCGCCGCGCTCCGGGTGACGCCAGCGCAGCAACGCCTCGAAGCCCAGGATGCGCCCGTCCACCGCCGCCACCTTCGGCTGGTAGACGAGATAGAACTGGCCGCCCTCCAGTGCGCGGCGCATGTCGTTGGCCAGGCTCAGGCGCTCCATCGCCTGCTCGGACATCGACGCCTCGTAGAACTCGAACCGGTTCTTGCCCTTGTCCTTGGCGCGGTACATCGCGACGTCCGCATTGCGCGCCAGGGTGGCCCCGTCCTCTGCATCCAGCGGGAAGATCGCCACGCCGATGCTCGCCGAAACGAACACCTCGTGCGGGCCGACCTGGAACGGCTGCTGTGCGGCGGCCAGCAGCTTGCCGACCACCGAGCTGATCTCGTTGAACGTACCCGCGCCGTCCAGCAGCACCATGAACTCATCGCCGCCCATGCGGGCCACCGTGTCCTCCGCGCGCACCGCCGCGGAGAGCCGCTGCGCGAGTTCGATGAGCAGCTGGTCGCCGGCATCGTGGCCCAGCGAGTCGTTCACCACCTTGAAGTCGTCGAGGTCGATGAACAACAGGCTGAAGTGATTCTCCGGATCGCGATAGGCCTGCTGAATCGTGTGCTCGAGCCGCGCGTTGAACAACCGCCGGTTGGGCAGCTGCGTCAGCGCATCGTGATGCACGAGATAGTCGAGCTCCGCCTCGGTCCGCTTTTCGTGCGATATGTCCGCGAACACCGCCACGTAGCTGGTTACGCGGTCGCGCGCGTCGCAGACTACAGTGAGATTCATCAGCGCGGGGAACTTGCCGCCGCTCTTCTGCGGCAGCCAGATCTCGCCCCGCCACTGGGCGTCCCGCCGCACTCCGGACCAGATGCTCTGGTAGAAATCCTGCTCATGCTCGTCCGTCTGCAGGACTTCGATCGTCTGCCCGATGATGTCCTGCTCGCCGAAGCCCGTGAGCTCGACGAAGGCCCGGTTGATGGCGCGAATGCGACGTGCCGCATCGGTGATGATGATGCCCTCGGTGGAACTCTCGAACACCGTGGCCGCCAGTGCGCGCCGCTCACGCTCCTGCCTGGCGTGGCTGATGTCCTCGATCACGCTGATCAGCAGCTGGTCTTCGCCGGGATCTCCAACCCTGGAGATCGTGACGTCGGACCAGAACTCGCTGCCGTCCGCCCGCAAGTAGCGCTTCTGCACTGTGCCGAAGCGGACGTCGCCGGCCAGCAGGCGGCGATAGATTGCGCCGCTCGACGGCCGATCGTCGGGATGCGTGAGCTGATGGTCGTGCATGCCCAGCAGCTGCTCGGGGTCGCGTCCGACCATCTCGGCGAAACGCATGTTGACGCGCACGTAACGACCCGTCTCGTCCTGGTGCACGATGCCGACGGGCGCCTGCTCGAAGGTGGCCCGATAGCGCCGCTCGCTGCGTTCCACCTCCTCGAGCGTCTCCGCCTGCTTGGCCACCAGGCGATCGAACTCCTCCACCACCTCCTCCAGCTCGCGCGGCCCGCTCAGGCCGGGTGGCAGGCGCCCGCCGTGCAACCGGACCTCGCGCAGGCCTGCGGCCAGCCGTCGCACGGGTGTGCCGACACTGGCGCTCATCCAGATCGCCAACAGCAGCAACAACAGCGCCGCGATGCCGACGACCAGCGCTGTCCGCTGCAGGTCCGCCTCCATCACCGCGAACACGTCGGCGGTAGGCAAGCCCACGAACACCGTCCACGGCGCGCCCGCCACCCGAACTGCCGAGTAAAGGCGCACTACGCCGTCCAGCCCGGCATGCGCCTCCACCCGCCCCGGGGATACCTCGGCCGGGTAACCTGCCAGGTCCACCCGCTCGCCGATCCACCGGGGTGCGTCCAGCGATCGTGCCAGGACGATGCGCTCATCATCCACCAGGCTGACCACCGCATCGTCCGGCAACGAGTCCCGCGCAAGGCTGCCCGACAGCGTGCCCAGGTCCAGGGTGAGCGCCAGCACCCGCGGCGCGCCGCCCGCCGGATCCGCAACTGGCACCGACAGCACCACGATGTCGCGCCCGGTCAGGCGTCCCCGGATGCGGCCGCTGACTTGCATCCCGGAGCCGTGCACAGTGTCCTGGAACCATGCACGGTCGAAGAAATTGGCGTCTTCGCCAGGCAGGCCGACGGCAGCGCACAGCACGTCCCCTGCGGCATCCACCAGCAACAGGTTGCCGTAACGCCGCAGCGATCCAGGCAGGCGCCGGGCCGCATCCTCGGGACACCCGCCGGTGAACATGGCCTGCAAGGCCGGCAGGCCCTTGAGCGTCTCGAGCAGGTCGGCGCTGTCTCCCACCAGCAAGCTGAGCTCGCGCGAGTAGCTTTCGGCAAGGATGCCGGCGCGCGCGTGCGCTTCATGCAGGTGGTCTTCCCGCCGCTCGCCGATCACCCACGCCAGCAACGCGATGACGGGAATGGAAAACAGCAGGGCCTGGGCGAGCCAGAGGCGCAGGATCGGCCAGGGACGCCTCATGGGGTGGGTGACGGCTCGCCGCAGACCGCGTCAGGACGCCTGCTGGTACAGGTGCACGTCGCGCTGCGGGAACGGGATGCTGATGCCTTCCTGGTCGAAGCGCTTCTTCATCGCCTCCTGCAGGTCGAAGAACACCGGCCAGTAGTCGCTGCTGTTTACCCATGGGCGCACCGCGAAGTCGACGCTGCTGTCGCCGAGGTTCAGCAGCCCGATGAGCGGCTCCGGGTCATCCAGCAGGCGCTTCTCCTCCGCGAGCACTTCATTGATCACGCGTTTTACCTTGTCGAGATCGTCGGTGTAGCTCACGCCGAACACGAGGTCGAGCCGCCGCGTGTCACGCGCCGAGTAGTTGGTGATGGTGCTCCCAGTGACCTGGGCGTTAGGGATGATGATTGTCTTGTTGTCGGGCGTCCGCAGCTTGGTCGTGAACAGCTGGATTTCCTCGACCACGCCGGCCGTCCCGGCGGCCTCGACGAAATCGCCGGCCTTGAAGGGGCGGAAGATGATCATCAGCACGCCGGCGGCGAAGTTGGCCAGCGATCCCTGCAGCGCCAGGCCGACGGCAAGGCCGGCGGCACCGAGAACGGCGATGAATGAGGTCGTCTGCACACCGAGCTGGCCGACGGCGGCGATGAGCACCAGGGTAAGCAGGCCGAAGTAGGCGATGTTGCGGAAGAAGCTGATCAGCGTCGGGTCGGTATCGGCGCGTATCAGGCCGCGCTCGATCAGGTTGCTGATGCGCCGCGCCAGCCAGCGGCCCACGATGAATACGATGATCGCCGCAAGGACCTGCAGGCCGAAGCTCGAGGCGCCCTCCACGAGGGCCTCGACCTGCTCCGGGCTCACCATGGCACTGATCTCTTCCATAGGGTATCTCCTTGTTTTTCCGGCGCAGGCGCGCCGCTGAAAGCGGCCCTAGTCTGCCGCCAACGCTCGCGGCAAGCAAAAATGCCCGGCCCGCGAGCGCAGTGCAGCCGCTGGGCGGCCGAGCGGCGCGGCCATCCGGGGATCAGCTCTATTGCGCCGGCGGCGCCGCGACCAGCACGGTCAGGGGCAGTCCGTCCCGGGACAGCTCCAGCGTGAATGCCCGGGCATCGGGCAAGGACCGGATCGCTGCGGCGAACGCCGCCGGCTCGGCAGCCGGTGCGCCATCCACCGCGTGGATCACGTCAGCCTCGCGCAACCCGAGGTCGGCCAGCGGTCCGTCCGCGGCCAGTCGCGCCACCCGCCAGCCGAGCATTCGACCTTGCGCGACCACGGGTGCGAAATCCACAGCCAGCGCGATCGCCTGCGGCCGCGCGGCAAGCGAGTGCAGCGCGCCGGGAGCCAGTTCGGCGCTCTCGAATCCCGGGGTCACCGCCTGCTCGACGGGACGGTCGCCGCCCGGCTCCAGCACGAGGCGGACGTGCCGACCGTCGCATTCCAGCTGGGCTGTTGCCGCTTCGACTCGCGCCAACCGGCACCCACCCGCCGACTCCCCGGCGCGCAGCCAGACCTGTTCACCGGAAAAATCGACCAGCGCGGCGGCCTCCCCGGGCGTCGCCAGGGTGGCTGCCAGGCGCACCGGCTCTGCGGCGTCGACTCTGGTCGCCGCCGCCAGCGCCAGCACGCAGGCAATCGATACCGCTGCTGCGCTCCTCGCGGCAGCCATCAGGCCGGGAAGAACTCGATCGGCTTGGTGGTGGTCACGGTCGCGACGTCCTTGTCCTCAAAGCGGAACATCATCACGCGCGCCACCAGGCGCCGCTCGAATTCGGGGTCGGACAGCTCGGAGGACACGACATTGCAGCCCGTGACCTCGCCGCTCGGCGCGATGGTGAGTTCCAGCACCAGGCGACCGCGCAGCGTGGGGTCGCTGCGCAATGCCCGGTTGTAGAGGGCATAGATCGCGGCCTTGTTGCGATCGAAGACCAGCTCGATTTCCTCGCGGCTGCGCGCGTTGAGGCCGTCGCCGCCGGTGCCGGAAGCTCCGCCTCCGCCACCACCACCGCCGCCGCCGCCGCCGACCGGCGAGGACACCTGCGTGACCGCGCGTCCGCCGAGCCCGGTGCCGCCGGTATTGCGCGACATGCCGGCCGTGTTGATGCCGCCGCTGGCGCGCCCGCCACGGGCGGTGACCAGGTTGCGCTCATTGTGCCGGGTCTCGCCCGCACCCGCGGCCAGGCCGTCGGCGGTGGTGGCCGCCGCTACCGCGTCGTTTGTTCGCAGGTCAGCCAGCGCGTCGGCGAAGGCCATCACGCCCGTCGACGCGGCGCGCTCCCGTGCGCTCGGCTTGGGCGGCTCCGCGGGTCGCGGCCTGGGCGTCTCCACCGGCTCAGGCGCCGCGGCCGCCTGTTCCACGACCGGCTCGGGCTCGGGCTCGGGCTCCACCGCGGCCACCGGGGGCGGGGGCGGCGGGGTACGCTCGATGAGCAGCCGCGCATAGCGTTCCGGCACTTCCGGCGGCAGCGCGGCGTCCCGCTCGGGAATCGGCAACCATGGGATCACCAGGCCGAGAAGCAGCGCGACCAGCGCGGTGCGCTTGAGAATGCGCCGGAAACGCTGCTCGACCGCCGGGTCGAGCGTCCAGGGCAAAGCGAGACCGTTGATGGCGATGGTAGTCATGCCGGTCTCCTCATGCGGCTTCGGCGCCGCGCTGCACGACAGCCAGCGACACGCGTCCGTAGTCCGAGCGGGTACAGGTCACCATGACCTTGCGCAACAGCCGGTAGGGCAAGTCGCGGTCACCCAGGATCGTGACCTCGGGCGGCAGCCCTTCGTCGACGCGCAGGCGGCGCGCGCTGAGCTGCTCCAGTGCCGCGGCCAGGCCCGGGATGAAGTCGTCCGTGCCGTCGAGCACTTCGGCGGTGATCGCCACCACTTCGCCTTGCACCAGGATCGCGTCCTGGCCCACGGTCACGACGACCGTCTCGCGCGGCGGCTGCTGGGCAATCGACTCGGGCATCTGCAGCGATTTCGGCGTGGTGAGCTGCTGCACGTCGGAGGAGTTGACGAGCAGGAAGAACACCAGGATCGTGAAGATGTCCATCAGCGACACGAGACTCAATGGCGCTCCGCGCCGGCGCTTGTGGTGGGCGTCCATGCGACGCGCGCGTCTTGATCCGTTCATTTTCGGCCTCCGGTGCGGGCCGGCGCATCGCCGATCGAGATGTCGGGAAACAGCTCAGCCGTACCCTGCTCGACGCGCGCCACCCGCAGCGTATCCATGACATCAACCAGGCGCTGGTAATGAATCTCCGGCTCCAGCAGCACCATCGCCTCGCGGACCTCCGGGTGGCGCAACTTCACCTGCGCCAGGAATTCCGACAGGGCCGCATAGTCGAAGATGCCCTCGCCGTCCGCCTCGAAGCGCCGCAGCAACCCGGTGCGCCGGTCGCCGACCTCGAGCGCGTCCTCGCGCACCACGACCTCGAGGTTCAGGGCTTCTTCGGCCGCCTCGGTGGTTTCGGCCGACGGACCCGGCAGGGTCAGCTCGTGCACCGCTATCCGCGAGAACACGGCCGTGATCAGCAGGAACGGCACCAGCACCACCATCAGGTTCATGAACGCGGTGATATCCAGCTCGCCCGGCTCACGATTCCTGCTGCGACGGCGCTTGAGGAGTCTCATCTCAGCCTCCCGTCGCCTTGGCCTGCGCCGCCGCCGGGTCAGTGACGGCGTTAAGGAACTTCACCGCGGCCATTTCAAGGCTGTCGACGATCTCGGTGGTCTTGCTCTGCAGCACCGTGTGCGCCAGCAGCAGCGGAATGGCGACCATCAGGCCGAATGCCGTCGTGTTCATGGCCACGGAGATGCTCGCCGACAGCATGTCGGCTTTCTCCGCCGGATTCGCCGCTGCCACGGCGGTGAACGCCTTGATGAGGCCGATGATGGTGCCGAGCAGGCCAAGCAGCGTCGCGATGTTGGCGAAGGTCGCCAGGTAGTGCGTGCGCTTCTCGATTCGCGGCAGCGTCTCGAGGAGGCTCTCCTCCATGGCCTTCTCGACGTCGTCGCGGCGGCGCGCCGTGCTGAGGCGCGACAGGCCGTAGGCCAGGATGTTGCCGATGGCCACCTTGGAGCGGCTGGCCACATTCATGGCCTCCGCGTAGTTGCCTGATTTCACCATCGGCATGAGCTGCTGCCAGAGCTTGCGGTTGCTGACGCCGGCGGCCGACAGGTAGACATAGCGCTCGATGGCGATGGCGCTGCCGAGCACCAGCACGATCACGATGGGGTACATGAAGACCCCGCCCTGCTGAAAGAAACCGACGATTGCGGTGTAAACGTCCATTACTCACTCCTCCACGATTGATGGCGCCCGGCGTGTGCCGGACGGCCCCGAAACTTCGTTCTGCCTGGCGGCCTCGAGCGCGGCCCACTGGTTCCCCTGGCGCCGCATCACGAGGCGGTCCGCCGGCGCCAGCGCCTCGTCCAGCAGGCTCTGCACAGGCCGGCCCGGCAGCTCGCCGGCCGGCGCCTTCTTCCACGGCACGATGGCCATGACGCGCGGCAGCTCGCGGTTGCCGGTCACCTTGGCGGTGTCCAGTTCGATCTTCGCCTGCTCCTCGGCGGCCGCCGACAACGCCAGCAGCAGGGCGACGAGTGCGGCAGACCGGCGCACGGCGTTCATCGAGTCGCCACCCGCGAGTCGCTGCGCAGCCGCAGCTCCGCGACCCAGCGCGCCACTTGCTGGTCTGCGTCCATGCCGCCGACCAGCTCGAGGTAGCGCTCGTAGCATTCCAGTGCGTCGGCCGGGCGCCCCATGTAAAGGTCGAGCAGCACGCCCCGGTTGCGCCAGGCGAGCGCGTAGTCCGGATCGAGCGCGAGGGCCTCGCGGTAAGCCTCGTCGGCTGCGGCGAACCGGCCCTGGCGCCGCAGCACGATGCCCAGCTCGGCATGCGCAACGGCATGCTGCGGCGACACCTCGATGGCGCGCCTGAACGCCGCCTCGGCTTCGTCGTCACGTCCAGCGGCGGCATGCAGGATGCCCTTGTTGACCCATGGTCCGGACAGGGTCGGATAGTCGGCGGTGAGATCGTCGAGCAACTCCAGGGCGTCCGCTTGCGGGCCCTCTTGCATGGCCACCGCCGCGCGATCGAAACGCCGGTCGTCTGCACCCGGCGCGTCGCCCGGACCGCCCTGTGGCGTGGCACAGGCGGACAGCAGCAACAGCATGACGCAGGCGCCGGGCATTCGGGCGTGCTCAGTGCGGCGACGTCGCCGCTCTTGGCTAGCGATGCAGTTCAACAACATGTTCTCCGGTCTCCTGGCGGTTCCATCGCGCCGGCACCAGCGCGGCGAGCGCCTCGAAACTCGCGACGACCCAGCGGTCGTACAGGCCCTCGCGCGCCCGCGCCGCGTTGGCCTCGTGAATCTCGATGGCGTCCTCTTCAAAGGGGAAGGCCTGCTCCTCGAGGAGCATCTCGTACTGCTCCAGCGTGTCCGGGTCGAGGCCCGGAGGCCGTGCCGACTCCAGCAGCGCGGTAGCCATGCCGCGGTACAGCTCGGCCATGCGGAATGCCGACTCGGTCGTGACCTCGGCCACGCCGTAGGCGGCCGCAGCGCCGAGTGCATCGAGCGCCGCGCGCATGCGCGCCGCCTTCTCGGGCACGCTGCGCTCCAGCGGCGGCCCCAGGGCCAGCGAAGCGAAGTGCTCGACGGCGGGCATCGCCAGTTCCAGCGAGGCGGCTGCGGCGAGCGTCCGGCTTCGCGGCGTGGCCGCCGCGCCGGCGTCGGCGTGCATCCCGACGATCGATTCGAGCCAGCGGCGTCGCTCGGGGACGTCGCTGCGCCGTCCCGCCAGTTCCGCGAGGCGGTGACGCGCCTCGAGCGCTGCGTCCGCGGGCGCCGGGAAGCGGTCCAGGTACTGCCGGAGCAGCGCCTCTGCCTGCGCGTGGTCACCGCCCGTCTCGTAGAGCTCGGCCGCCTGCCACAAGGCGGCACGCCGGACATCCTCGGTCTCGCCCGGCAGCGCGGCCACCGCAGCCAGCGCCGGCGCGGCACGGGCATGATCCCCGAGCTCGACCAGCGCCGCCGCCAGGCTCACCTGGGCCTCCGCGGCAAGGGCATGCTGCGGCCAACGGGCCAGGAAGACCTCGTACGCGGCCGCCGCGGGCGCCCACTCGGCCGCGTTGAACAGCAGCGCCGCCGCATCGTGCTGGCCCGTCGCCGCCACCGGGCTGTCCGGCACGGCCGCGCCGATACGCTCGAAGTGGTGTACCGCGACGGGCAACTCGCCGGCTTCGGCGGCTGCCTGTCCCTGGCGATAGATGCTGGCGGCAATGCGCTCGGCGACACCGGCCGCCAGCGACTCGTCCTGATGCCCGGCGGCGTCCGTTGCGGCGCGCCACGCGAGGTAATCGCGCTCGGCGGCATCGTACTGCTCCAGGTCGAACGCCGCGTGCGCGCTCACCAGCAAGGCCGCGCCGCGCGCTTCCGCCGGCCCGTCCTCGCGCACCAGCACGCGCGCGGCGGCGGTGCGTGCCGCCTCGAGCCGGCCGAGTTTCATCAGCCGCTCGGCGGCCTCGAGCTCCACCTCCGGGGCGCGATCCTCGCCGGGGAAAGCGTCGGAAAAGGCCAGCGCGGCTTCCACCACCGCCAGCTGGGCGTCGACGTCGTCCTGCACCAGCGCGGCCAGGTCGCGCCTCGCGACCACCACGGCATAGCCGGCCTCGGCCGCCCGCGGATGCTCGCCATAGCCGTAGGCCACCGACCAGTAGGCCTCCGCGGCGTCATGCAAGGCACCGTCGCCGAAATACAGTTCCGCCAGCAGGAAGTGCCGCTCTGCAGCCTCGGCTTCCCCCGGGAACTCCTCCAGCCAGCGCCGGTACCAGCCGGCGGCCGCAGCGGCGCTGCCCGTGCCGGACTGGAACTCGGCATGGTAATGCGCCGCCAGGGTGTCCAGGCTGAGCTTCAGGCGGTCGCGCACCGCCTCGTGTCCCGCCGGCTCGCGACCCTGCCACCAGGCGCCCCGCAGCGAAAACCGGTCGGCAAACGCCGCCATCGCCGCCAGCGCCTCGCCCGCGAACTCGCCTTCCTCGAGGGCGTCGATGGCGCGTGCCTGCAGCAGCGGCGCGCGTGCATCCAGCGGCGCGCGCGTCGCCCAGGCGCTGTAGGCCGCCGCGGCATCCGTCCAGCGCTGCTGTTCCACGTAAAGGTCGCCGAGCCGTTCGTAGCTCAGCCAGGCCCACTCCGGATCCCCGGACTCCCGGCCGTCCAGCCACGCGTCGACCGAGGCGGACCCCTCGAGGGCGGAAAAACCGATCGCCATGGCCCGGAAGCTGTCGTCCACCAGTTCGCGGCCGGCCCGGTCGAGTTCCTCGAGCGGCGTCGCGGCGAGACGGCCGTCGATGACCCGGGCGAAGGGCGTAAAACTCTGCTCGTGCAGGGACTGCTTGAACAGCGTCCATCCCAGCTTGTAGCGGGCCTGCTCGGAGAAGGGGCCATCGCTCTCGAGCGCGAGGGTGGCGTGATAGGCGCGCTCCGCGGCGTGCCAGTCGCGCGCCAGGAAACGCGCCTCGCCGATGCGAAACCAGGCCTCGGGCGCCAGCGGCGAGTCGGGACGCGTCACGACGAGGGAGTCGAGCACTGTCTCCGCCTCGGCCTCACGGCCGGCCATGGCCTCGGCGCGGGCCAGCTGGTAACTCCAGTGATCGCGCCACTCGGGGCCGGCGTCCTGCAGCGCCGGGTCGCCGAGTAGCGCACGATACAGTCGCACGGCCTCATCGAGGTGGGCCTGCGGCGATACGCCGTCCATCAGCGCGATCTCCGCCGCCTCCAGGCGCAAGTCGGCGAGCCGCCGCAAGGCCGTTAGGCGCATCGCAGGGTCTGCGGCGGCGGGCGATGCGAGAAACGCTGCGTAGGCCTCGGCCGCAGCCACCGGGTCGCCCGGCGGCGGCGGAGCACTTGCCTCGGAGACCAGCGGCCCTGCATCGCCCACCGTCGCAGTATCCGTGTCCGGACCGCGTCCGAACGGCCAGAAGCCTGCCATCACGACCAGCGCGGCGACGCTCATTGTCCCGTCCCCGCAGCCGGCGCAGCGGCGTCGCCGCGAGCGGTGCGCGGTTGCACGGCCTGGTCGTAGGCGGCCGCCAGCGCGAAGCGGGCCTGGCCGAGGTAGGCCGCGACACGTTGCTCACGATCCCGGAGCTCATCAAGCACCAGTGCCTGCAGCTCGCCGAAGCGCTTCGCATGGTCCGCGTCGACGCGCGTCAACAAGCTATCCACGCGCGCCGCGGCGGCGTCGATGCGGTCGTCAAAGCCTTCGAAGCCCGCCGGTCCGTCGGCCAGGTTCCCGGCCAGGCTCGCGCGTCCTTCGCGGGCCGCCTCGAGTTGTCGTCCGGCCGCGCGCAGCTCGCGCTCGACCTGGAAAATGCGCGCGGGCCATTCGTGGTTGAGCTGCCACGCCAGCGCGCCGTCCAGCCGGCGGATTCGCTCGTGCATGCCGTCGCGCGCCGCGCCCGCTGGCAGCGCAGCGATCCGCGCCTTGAGCGCGGCGATCTTGTGCAGCAGGCGCCGCTCGTCCGGGTTGGCCAGCGCCGCCGGGTCTGCCGCAGACCGCACGGCCTCGAGCCGCTGCTCGGCTGCAAGGTAACGTGACTCGAGGACGTCCAGATCATCGCCCGCGAGGCGCAGCTCGACCCGCGGTGCGATCTGCGCGAACCGGGCCCGGCGCGTCTCCACCATGTCCCGCAGCGCGCCCAGGCTGCGCTGCCACTCCAGCAGGTTCTCGCGCAGCATGTGCAGGTCACGCAGGTCCGCGGCCACGGCGCGGAACGGATGGTCCACCGCAAGCGTGTGCAGGTAAGTCGGCAGCGGCCCGTCGACCGGCGACCGGTCACGCTCCGGCTCGGCCACCACGAAGGCCAGCAGCTCGTTGCCACGGGCCGCGTCGGCCGCCGTGGCGAGCCGGTCGAGCTCGGCCTCGCAAGCGGCGGCCGCGCGCCGATAACCAAGCACGCTTTCACCGGGCTCATCCACCTGGTGCCATGCCCACGGCACGGCCAGCATGGCTTCGAGCGACGCGCCGTCCGCGTCGGCCAGCGTCGCCAGCTTGCTCCACGGGCCGAGCGCGGCGCGGTACTGCGCCCGCTCCGCCTCTGCCCAGCCCGCCGCCAGCAGGGCGCGTGCCGCATAGGGACTCTCCAGCCGCACCCGGTCGAGCGCCATCCGTGCGCCGTCGGCGTCACCGGCCTCGAGGCGCGCCAGCCCCAGTGCCAGGTTGGCGCGGTCCCGCAGCATCGCGAGTTCCTCGTTGCCGCCGCGCCCGCGACCCAGCGCGTCGAGCACCGGCATCGCGGCCTCCGCATCGCCGGCGCGCGCCAGCGCCACCGCGCGGTTGAAGTCGGCGAAGGCGCGCCAGGCGCCGGGCTGGCGGCTGTCCGCGAGCAGCTGCGCCGCCTCCGGATAACGGCCCAGCGCCAGCAGCACCCGGCCCTCGAGATCAATTCGGTCGGCCGCCATGGCCGGGGGCAGCTGCCTGTCGATTCGCGCCAGCGCATCGAGCGCGCGGCCATGTTCGCCGCGCTCGTGCCGGATGCGGGCCAGCCAGTACCACGCCTGGTCCCGCTGCGCCGGCGGCGCGCCGCCGGCGAGCAGCTCATCGAAGATCCCTGCCGCCTCGTCACGCAGCCCCCAGGCAAGGTACAACCCGCCTTTCAGAAGGCGCGCCTCGCCGCCGTGGAAGGGCAACTCGCCGCGCGCCTCTGCCATGCCGAGCCGCACCAGCGCACCCATGCGGTCCTGCTGGTAGTGCCTGAACAGCACCTCGCCCCAGGCCAGGTCGCGCACCACGGGCGGCGCCTGGCCGGGCGATTGCGCAGACGCAGGCGCGGCGATCATCGCCGCGCCGAGCATCACCAGCAATCTCAGGCAAGGACGCCGCATGCTCAGCCTCTCATTCCCAGTTCTTTACCTGGAAGGTCGGCTGTTGCAGGGCCTCGCTGTCGCGCAGCACCAGCTCGAGCTGCTGGGGACCCAGGCCCTTGTCGAACTCCAGGCTCGTGGCCCGCCGGTACTCGCGGCCCTGCGGCCCGCGGCCGGTCAGCACCGCGACCAGCTCGTGTCTGCCGCTCTTCAGGTTGCCGAGGTAAAGCCGGTGCACGCCGCCGCGGTGCAGCGCGTCCACCTCGCGTTCCGTGTACAGGTATTTCGCGACACGCTGGTCGTCGATGGACAGCTCGACCGCGTCGAGCGCGAAGTACTTGCCGACGTCCATCGACAGGTACACGGCGACCTGCGTGCTGGCCGGGAACAGCAGCTCCTCCTCGAGCAGGAACAGGTCGCGATTGAGCGCAACCAGCTCCTGCTTCAGGGCGCGCAATTCCTCGTCAGGCGCGGCATCCTCCGCCGCCGCGGGCGCGGCCGCGATGGCCACGAACATGAGCAGTGTTGCGAACGCGGCACGCATGGCGGACTTACCACCAGCCCCCGAACCAGACCTGGAAAACGTGGCTGTCGAATCCATAGAGTTCACCATTGCGTATGTCCGTGAAATCGTCGTAGTCGAAATTGATGAAGTCGTAGCCGAAGCTCACCGAGCTTCGGCTCAGCGGACCGAGCGTATTGCCGAGGTCCCAGGTGAGGCGGACGCCTGCCGAGGTACTGTTGAAGGTGGACAGCTCCTTGTCGCGCGCCATGAACTCGTACACCGCGTCGAAGTTGTCCGAGTAGAACGACGCGGCGTCCTGCGCGTAGTAACGCAGCGAGACCTCAGCGGTCAGGTTCGGACGGATGCGCCGGGCCAGCGCGGCTTCCAGGGTGTGCGCCTGGACCTGCCAGGTATCGCGGAACCAGCGGTAGCCCAGCTCCAGCGCGGTCGCCTCCGACACCATGCCGATGCCGCGCAGTGCGACAGAGTGGCTGTTGCGGGCACGCGGGTACTGCTCGGGCACCTGGGCGCCGAGCACGCGCGCCGAGCGATAGGGATTGTTCAGGAAGCCGGTCTCGAGGATGGCCTCGTAGTCGAGGCTGGCGACGATCTTCGGCGTCAGCACCTGGGACCACCCGAGCGCGTAACTGTTGCGCTCGATGTTGTCCTCGAACTCGGTGTCGATGCGCGAGACCGTGTCGTCGCCGCGCATGTAGCCGAGCGAAACGGTGCTCATGCCGCCGAAGAAATCCTGCGCCACGCCGAGGGACCAGGTGCCGGACTCGTAATCGCTCTCGTCGCTCGCCAGGTAGCCGACGCTCATCAGCGAGTTGCCCTTGAGCCAGTCGAGCGCCACGCCGACTTCCTCGCGCCGCTCCGTGTACGGGCTGGCGCTGGTGACGACGTCGATGGAGGCCGAAGTGATGCTGTCGACGTAGTAATTGGCGCTAACGGAAAAATCGTCCGCGAAGCCCTTGCGCACCTTCAGCGCAGGGCCGGTGACCTCCACCCCGCCGCCGTCATAGCTGTGGTACATCAGCTCGGCAAGATCCTCGGGCAAGGTCGCCGCGAAGGCCGCGACACAGGTGCACGACAACACGGCCGCCAGCCGCCCCAGCAGCCTGGGACGGTTCAGCCTGCGGTCTTGCGGCTCAGTTGCAGCCACACCCGCCCCCATCGCCGTCGGTCGCCCCGCGTGCGCCCTCGCGCACGTCGAATACGTGCTGGCGGTGCTTGTCCATGAAGGGGTTGCGCGAGAACGCCATCAGCGGATCCGCCAGCGCCTCGCGCTCATAGGGCGCCACCCACGGCTGCGGCGCGGCGCAACCGCCGAGGGCGGCGAGCGTGAACAGCAACAGGGCGCGGCGACGCATGCTCATTCCTCCCGCAGCAACGCCCGCACCTCGTCGAGGTAGCGCTGCTCCATGCCGGGGCGGTATCCGAAGTGGACGCTGCGAACCTTGCCGGAACGGTCCACCATCACGGTCATCGGCATCGCCTGCACGTCATACAGGCGGCTGACGTTCTGCTCGTCGTCGAACAGCAACGGGAAGCTCACGCCGAGCTCGTCGGCGAGTCGCTGCGCCCGCTCGGCGTCCTCGTCAATGTTCACGCCGAGCAGCGTGAACCCGGCCGGCTCGTAGCGGGCAAAGATCTCGTCCAGCTTGGGCATCTCCTGCCGGCAGGGACCGCACCAGGTCGCCCAGAAGTTGATCATCACTACCTGGCCGCGATGCTCGGACAGGCGCAGGTTGTCCCCCGCCGCGCTGCGCAGGGCGAAGTCCGGTGCATCACGCCCGACGCTGACTTGCGATGTGCCGGCCGCGGCAAACGGCGGCAGCACCAGCGCCAGCCCGGCGGCGATCAGAAAAAGACGCCGAAGCCGAGGTTGATTTCGAAGTTGTGCTTCCACTCGTTCTCTCCGAGAAGGTCTGATTCAAAGACGGTGTCGCGGGCCTCGAGGCGCAGGCTCAGCCAGTCGGTAGGCAGGACCTTCAGGCCGAAGCCGAAGGCGTAGCTGATGCTGTCGCGATCGGCGAACTCCACCCGGCCCACGCCGAAGTTCATGTACACGCCGCTGGTGCGCGCCCAGCGCGTGCCGAGAAACACCTCGCCGGGCAACACCATGACGCCGACCGACAGGTCATAGGCCGTGAGATCCTCTTCCTCGACATCGAAGATCGGCGCACCGATGCGGCGGAAGCTGGTGTCGCTGATCGAGGAGCTCGCGTAGCGGCCCTCGAGGTAGATGTCCTCGGTCGCGTGGTACGCCATGCGCAGGCCGTAAACGGCCTCGGCGCCGAAGTCCTCGACCGAGAGCACGCCGCCGAACGCGCCGATTTCCCAGTCCTCGGTGTCGACCTCCGGCCGCACGATGTCGCGCCGGTCCAGCACGGGATCGATCACCGCCGGCACCGGGCCCTCGACGGGTTCGTCGGCCGGTGGCTCGCCGCGCAGGAGGCTGCAGCCGCTCGCCGCCAGGGCGGTCGCCAAGAGGAGAAACGGGCGCAGTGCGAAATTCATCTGTCGTCCTCAGAAGAACACCGAGAAGCCCACGGAGATCTCGGTGAAGTCATCGTTGTTGTTGACGTCACGCGTCAGCACGAAGTGGCGCACATCGCCCCGCAACAGGAAGCGCCGGGTCAGCCAGCCGCGGACCCCGATGCCCGCGTTTCCTGCCCAGTCACTTACTTTGGCGGCATCGACGAGCGTACTTTTAGGTTCATTGGTGATTTTTCCCGCCCCGAGGCTGAAAAACGGCACGATCCGCCCGTCCAGGAACGGCAGCACCTGGAGGTTGGCGTGGTAAGCGGTGGTGCTCGAGAAACTGCCGGCGGCCTGCAGCAGCTGGGCCTCCGCAACGAAATGCGGGCCGAGGCGGTAACCGGCCCGAAAGCTGAACAGCGGGTCGCCCTCGAAATCACCGAAGCCGAAGCCGAGCTCGATGCGCCGCTCGCGCCAGTCGTCCAGCCCGGTCCGTCCGAAACGAACCAGCTCGCCGTCGGGGCCCTGGCTCGACTCGACAGTGTTGATGTGCATCCAGCCGCGCACGCCGTCGCGCGTTTCCACCATCAGCCACTCGGTTCGCTGGCGCACCAGGGTGAACGAATCGCCCCGCTCAACGATATGAAACACCGGGTAGCCGCGCCCCGGCCCCGAATGCATCTCCGCATAGGGCCGGGTGACGGTCAGCCACAGCCCGTCATCCTCGGCGGCGCCCGCAGTGACCGCGGCCAGGCTGCCCAGCAGCAGCGCCAGGCACAGCGCCAGTCTGCGCGGCCACCCGACTGATGCTTCCATGCGGCGACTCATGGCTCAGTACCCGCATTCAGGCAAGGACGGCGGCGTGCAGAAACCGCAGCTGTCGGCCTGCTCGTCCTCGACGCGCACCGAGATCCACTCCCGGATCGCCTGGTAGCAGGGATCGTTGACGTCGGGGAAGATGTCGCCACCGGTGTGCGTGCCGGTGATCGAGAACACTCCCTGCAGCGGCTCGAGCAGCACCTTGCTCTGTCCCGGGTTGTCCAGGTTGGAGAACGCCCTCGCCGAAAAGAAATTGGCCATCATTTCGACGGAGTCCGGCGCCGCCCCGGGAAAGATCTTGAATGCGCCGCCCGACCCGGCGCCGACGTCGTGACAACCGCTGGCGGCGCAGGTGGTCTGCCCGGTGCGGCCGTTGATGACGGCGTCGAAGATCGGGTTGATGCAGTCGGTGAAATCCGCGATGCACAGGGTGCCGCCGGTCGAGGACACCGGCGTGTTCTCGACCTCGCCCCCGCAGGCGCCCAGCAGGACGACGGCGAAGGTGAGCAGCGGACGGCACCCCGTGTTGCGCATGGCGGCCTAGACCTCGCAGTCGCTGGCGGCGATCCAGTCGTAGATCGCCTGCCAGCCCGCGCTGCCCGGCGGGAGCACCGGCGTGCCCGACTCCGGATCCTCGGGATCCAGGCCGATGCGCGGGTGCGGCGGGTCGTCCAGCTCGGTCGAGCCTGGCCGCAGCAGCAGGTAATTGGACTCCGGGTCACAGACGTCTGCGACCATCGACACGGACACGTTGAAGTCACCCTCCGCGTTGCCGGTCAGCACGTAGCGTGACGTGCGGAAGCCGGGGTTGACGGGCTCGCTCGGCATGGACGGTGTGCCGGTGTTGCCGAACGGCTGGTGGCAGGAGGCGCACTGCGACATCAGCACCGGGTGCACCGTGGCGGCGAACAGCTGCTCGGAAAGCCCCTGCAGCCCGCCACGCACCTCGGACAGGGCGCGGAAGCCATCGCCGTTGGCGTCGTCGAAGGGGTCGTTGTAGTACTGCCCGCCGAGATCGATCCACTCCGCCAGCAGGCGCAGCTCGCTGGCGTTCAGCATGCCGGCATGATTCACCATGGGCGGCTCGCTCGTGTCGCGGCCGGAGCGCAACGGCGTCTCGTACAGCTTGGCCACCAGCGCGCTGGAGCGCGAGCTGTCGCGCGACCCGCCGGTGCTGACGAGCGGCGCCGTGCGCACGATCTCGATCGAGCCGTCCTGCATGACGCGCAGCTGCGGCAAGCCGGTGTCAGGGTCGATGACCGGGTCGCCGAGCAGGATTTCTTCGTAGGACTTCATGCGGCCCGAGCCGGAGATCGTGCCGCGAAGGTCCAGGCCGGCCGACGTTGGGTCGTCCGGATCGTCGTTGAGGTGACAGTCGATGCAGGTCGATGCGCCGCGGTCGGCTTCCCACAGCGGCTGGATGTGATCGGGATAGTTGACGATGCCCTCGGCGGGCGCAGGCACGGTCGGCGGCAGGTTCGCGTAGCTGATGAGCAGCGGCGCGTCGGGCGCGCGGCCGGCCTGCACCGGGTCAGTCCACACATCCTCGTACACCATGTCGAAGCTCAGCTCCATGGCGGTCGGGTTGAGGCGCGTGCGCGTCTCGGCCATCGACTCGCCGAGCTCGCCCGGCATGGCGGCGTTCGGGTGGAAGCCGGCGATGGGCGCCGAGTTCAGGGCGCTGCCCCGCCGCGGCGAGTGGCAGCCGTTGCAGGTCCGGGTTTCGCCGGGACGCACTTGCAACCAATTGGTGTGCACCTGGATAGCGCGGCCCTCTGCGTCGACCGCCACCACGCCGAGCGGCGTGTCGGCCGGCACCTTGATGCGGAAAGAGCCGTCGGGCTCGATCTCGGCATAGCCGACGATCTGCTGCATCTCGAGGTCGGTCTCGCCGATCGCCTCGCGGGACAGGCCTGGCGGTGTGGGTACCGCCTCGGTGACCCGCACGAAGCGCGCCGGCCGGTCCGCGGCGGTGGTCAGCGCCGGGTCCTTCAGGGTCATCAGGTCGGCCACCGAGGCGCGGGTGTCGTCGGGCGGCGGCGTCGTCATCGGGATGCTCTCGCCCGCCACCAGCATGCCTGCGCCCATCAGGCCCAGCCCGTCGGTGTCATAGACGCTCTTGACGTTCAGCACGCCCATGCCTTCCGCGGCCAGCGCCGTGTCGAGCGGCTTGTCGGGAATCGTGTTGGGCACCGGGCGTGCCTGCACCGCGATCGGATCGGTGTACGCCCAGCCTTCCGGCGGCAAGGCGATGGGGCGCAGGCTCTTCGTGTCGAGGTCGAACATGTAGACGCCGTACAGCGGCGGACCCTCGACCTCCTCGTCCTGGCCGGAGACGGGATTGAATTCCATTTCGGGCCGCAGCGGCGACCAGCTCACCAGCGCGCGGTTGGTACCGTCCCACAGCGGGTAGGGCGTGGTGTAGCGGCCGTACTCGGAAACGCCGCGACCGAAATCGATCGGGAACAGCGTCAGCTGCTCCTGGGCGACAGCGTCCGCCGGCGCGCCAGGCACGCGCTCACCGGATTCCGCAAAGTTGCGGATGTCCACGGCCATCAGCGCGCCGCCCTCGCGGGTGCCCGACAGAGGCATCAGCGAGCTCATCACGCGGCCGTCGGGCATCTCCCGCGGGTGCAGGAAGCTGTTGCCCGGGCTGAAGGCGCCGTACTGCACGAAAATGTTGGTGCCGTCCGGGTTGGTGATGAACAGCGGAAAGTGGTTGCGGTTGCCGACATGGTCCCAGCGCGCAAACAGGATCTCGCCGGTGTTCAGCACCGTCGGGTTGCGGTCGTGGCTCTGGTTGAAGGAAATCTGCCGGATGTCCCCGCCCTCGGAGCTCATCACGTGCAGCGCGATGACGCGCTCGCGCTCGTACTCGTCGCGGTAGGCATAGGGCTCGATGTTGCGCTCGGCCAGCAACTGGCGGGATTTCTCCTGCCGGTTTGAGCTGAACACGATGCGCCCGTCCGGCAGGTAGGCCGGGTCCACGTCGTCGCCCGAGTTTGCGACCCCGTCGTCGGCGATGATGCGCCGCAGGGTGCGGCTCGGCAGGTCCAGCTCAAAGACATTCCAGGTCGGGTTGCCCGGTCCGCGCATGGAAAACAGCACGCGCTCGCCGTCATACGACACCTCGGGATCCGAGACGTCGCCCTCGCCCTGGGTGTAATCCTGGGTAAGGTTCACCAGCGGCGCGCTCGGCGACGACAGGTCCTTCATCATCAGGTCGCCGCCCGGCGCGAAACTCGCGCCGTCCGTCGGGTTGCCGAGCGCCGAGACCTGGCGCATCGCGAACACTACCGGGAAGTCGCCCTCGACAACGACCGCGGAAGAGCTTGTCTCCTCGCCCCCGCCGCATGCACCGAGTGCCGTGAGCAGCGCCAACAGCGCTGGAAACTTCAGCCTTCGTCCATTTGCCCGAACCATGTCGAGACCTCCCGTTGGAGTGTCGTCGGCAGGTGGGGACGCAAACCTGAGGGTCCCCGGGTCGATCGACCCGGCGATGCAGCCGGTTGGACAGCTGGGAAGTCCCGCAGAACCTGCGGGCGGGCGGAAGGCCCGAAACCAATTCCCTGGCCGGCAACCCCGCTGTCATCAGTCCCGCAGGACCCTTAGACCGGTGGCTTTGCGTCCCCGCCTTTCGACGGGTTTGCCCTTGTCAGCGGCGCCACGGATGCCAGAGG
>CBDDRR010000356.1:0-3368 GCA_965233095.1 uncultured bacterium | reverse complement strand
GCATGACCATGATCTTGTTGATGCGCTCGCCGGCGAAGATACGCAGCAGCGGGTCCTCGAGCGAGAGGTAGAACCGCGAAGAGCCGGGGTCACCCTGCCGGCCCGAGCGGCCGCGCAGCTGGTTGTCGACGCGCCGTGATTCGTGCCGCTCCGTGCCGATGATGTGCAGGCCGCCGGCCTTCACCACCTGGTCGTGCAGCTGCTGCCATTCGCCGCGCAGCTTCTCGACGCGGGCCCTCTCTTCCTCCGCGGGGATGTCCTCGCTCGCCTCCACCATGTCGCACTGCTTCTCGACATTGCTGCCCAGCACGATGTCCGTGCCGCGCCCGGCCATGTTGGTGGCGATGGTGATCATGCCGGGCCGTCCGGCCTGCGCCACGATCTCCGCCTCTCGCGCATGCTGCTTCGCGTTGAGCACCTGGTGCGCAAGGCTCTGCTTGGCGAGCAGGCCGGAGATGAGCTCGGAGTTCTCGATCGACGTGGTGCCCACCAGGACCGGTTGCCCGCGCGCCTGGCAGTCCTTGATGTCCTTGATGACCGCCAGGTATTTCTCCTTGGCGGTGCGGTACACCTGGTCCAGGCGGTCCGCGCGGATCATCGGCCGGTGAGTCGGGACCACCACCACCTCCAGCCCGTAGATCTGCTGGAACTCGTAGGCTTCCGTATCGGCCGTTCCCGTCATGCCGGCGAGCTTGCCGTACATGCGGAAGTAGTTCTGGAAAGTGATGGAGGCGAGCGTCTGGTTCTCGTTCTGGATCGCCGCCTTCTCCTTGGCCTCGACCGCCTGGTGCAGGCCGTCGGACCAGCGCCGCCCCTGCATCAGCCGCCCGGTGAACTCGTCGACGATGATGACTTCGTCACCCTGCACGACGTAGTGCTGGTCGCGGTGAAACAGGTGGTGCGCGCGCAGCGCGGCGTAAAGGTGATGGATCAGGTTGATGTACGCAGGCTCGTACAAGCTGGCGCCCGCGGGCAGCATGCCGACACGGGCCAGGACTTCCTCGGCGTGCTGGTGGCCGGCCTCCGAAAGCACGATCTGGTGATTCTTCTCGTCCACCCAGAAGTCGCCCGGCGCCTTCTCGTCCGCCTGGCGCGTCAGCAGCGGCGCGACCTCGTTCATCCGCTGGTAGATCTCGGTGCGATCCTCGGCCTGGCCCGAAATGATGAGCGGGGTACGGGCCTCATCGATCAGGATCGAGTCGACCTCGTCGACGATGGCATACGCAAGGCCGCGCTGGAAGCGGTCCTCCACGTGCATCGCCATGTTGTCGCGCAGGTAGTCGAAGCCGAACTCGTTGTTGGTGCCGTAGGTGATGTCAGCCGCATAGGCCCGGCGCTTGTCCTCGGGCCCCATGTGCGGCAGGTTGACCCCGACGGTCAGGCCGAGGAAGCGGTAGATCTTCCCCATCCACTCGGCGTCCCGGTTCGCCAGGTAGTCGTTGACCGTGACGATGTGAACGCTGTTGCCGGTGAGCGCGTTCAGGTAGGCCGGCAGGGTGGCGACCAGCGTCTTGCCTTCGCCGGTCTTCATCTCGGCGATCTTGCCGTAATGCAGGACCATGCCGCCCAGCAGCTGCACGTCGAAATGACGCATGCGCAGGGTCCGCCTGGCCGCTTCGCGCACTACCGCGAAGGCTTCCGGCAGCAGCTCGTCGAGCGTGCTGCCGCCGGCGTGGCGCCGCTTCAGCTCCTCGGTCTTGCCGCGCAGCTCGGGATCGCTGAGCGCCGCCAAGCCGGACTCGAGCGCGTTGATCTCGGCGACGGTACGCGAATACTGCTTGAGCAGCCGCTCATTGCGGCTGCCGAATATCTTGGTAAGGACGTTGGCGATCATCAAATGGACGCGCGGGGCGAAGCACGCCGCCGGCCGCAGGCGCCTGGAAAACCGGTGATTTTACTTGGAAACCGGGACTGCTTACTTGGCGCGTGCCGCCGTCGACTGCGACTTCGACACCAGGAACTTGGACGGGTTCTGCGCCGCCCCGCGATAGCGGACCTCGAAATGCAGGTGCGGACCGGTCGAGCGGCCGGTGGAGCCCACCTCGCCCAGCTTGCGGCCGCGCTGCACGATTTCCCCTTCCTTCACGAACAGCTTGGACTGGTGGGCGTAGCGCGTGACGAGGTCGTTGCCATGATCGATGTCCACCATGTAGCCGTATTGGGGATGAAAGCCCGAGTAGACGACCACGCCGTCGGCGGCGGCGACGATCGGCGAGCCCTTCTCGGCAAGAAAGTCGATCCCCTCGTGCATGGCCCATTGGCCCGTGAACGGGTCGACCCGCCGGCCGAAAGCCGAGGCGTTGTACGGCGCCCTCACCGGCATCATGGTGGGAATCAGCTTCTTCTTGACTGCCTGCTCGAAAAGCTGCGCCTCCAGAACGCCCAGCAGATCATTGCGGGTGTCGACGTCCCGCGCCAGCGTAGACAGCTTGTCGCTGAAGTCGGCAAGCGACAGGTTCTGCGGCGGCAGCAGCGTCGGCGCTGCCCCGCCGAGGCCCGGCGCCTCGGAGAAGCGGAAATCCTGCGGGCGGAAGCCGGCCAGCGACGATAGCCGCTCGCCGAGTGCATCCAGGCGCGTCAGTTGGGCCTGCATCTCGCCCAGCTTGACCGCCATGGCATTGAGATTTTCCTGCACGAACGCGCGGCCGCGCTCGGCCTCGGCTTCGTTGGCCTGGAGCACCATCTGCTGGAGCACCGGAATGCGCAGTTCCGCGGCATAGCGCAGCGTTACCCAATACAAGCCTGCGGTCCCGGCGCACACGAGGGTCATGGCGACGAAGGCCGCCCCCACCAGGTGGCGCAAGGTCAGCGTGACGGGCCTCGCCTTGGCCAGCCTGCCTGAGATCAGGATAATCTGCACAACCCATCCCTCCCGTTAGATCCCGTGCGACTTCCAAAACTCGACCGCATTCTCTCGGCCGAGGACCAGCTGCAACCGGTGCTGGCCAAAGCGCGCGACATTCGCGCGCTCGCAGGACTTGTCGATGGTTTCTTGTCTCCGGACCTTGCCCGTCAGGCCCGGGTGACGAACTTCAGGGATGGGCAGCTGGTACTGCTCGCCGCCCATTCCGCGGCGGCTGCCAAGCTGCGTCTGCTGGCCCCTTCCCTGAGCCGTTTCTTAACCCATCAGCGCTGGCAGGTTAATTCAGTTTCCGTGAGGGTGCAACCAAACGCGTCACACATTGCTGCTACGCAAAAAAGCGCGTATTTCTCCACACGTACGCTCGATTCCTTAAAAACACTTTATGAAGAAATGAGCCCTTCTCCGGCACGCCAGGCGCTTGCCGCGCTGCTCGTGCGCCGGGGTGTCAAGCCTGCCGCCACAGAGCCTCGCCCGCGAACAGCAGCAGCACGAAAGCGAAGCCGAA
>CBDDRR010000355.1:0-3029 GCA_965233095.1 uncultured bacterium | reverse complement strand
CGGCCTTCTTCTATCGCATTTTCTACCGCGCCCACAGCGTGAAGAGCCTCAAGCGCAACATCCTGGAGTTCTGCGGCGTAAGCCCGGTGCGCACCACGCTCATCGGGCTGGTCGAAGGCAAGCCGGCCGCGCGCGCCGCCTGGCTCGCCAGCATGGCAAAGCTCCTGCCTCGTGCCTAGCGCGCCGCCGGACCTGCGCCGCCGGCTGCTGGAGCGGTTTCCGCTGTTTTCCGAGGCGCCGCCGGCGCTGCTCGACGAGCTGGTCGGCAGCGCGCAAGAGATCCGCGCGCCGGCCGGCAGCTTGCTGTTCGACGAGCGCCAGCCCTGCGCCGGGTTTCCCCTCGTGCTTGAAGGCGAGATCCGCGTCACCAAGGCGGCGCCGAGCGGCCGCGGCATCCTCCTCTACCGGGTCGGGCCGGGCGAGGGCTGCATCTTGTCCGGCGGCTGCCTGCTGGGCGAGTCGAGCTACGCCGCCACGGGCGTGGCCGACAGCGACGTGCTGCTGCTGCGCATCCCGCCGGCGGTGTTCCACAAGCTGATGGTGCAGTCCGAGCCGTTTCGCCGTTTCGTGTTCGGCATGTACGGCGAGCGCCTGGCCGAAGTCATGCAGCTGGTGGAGGCGGTGGCATTCCAAAGGCTCGACGCACGCCTCGCCCAGCTTCTGGTGCGCCGCGGCCCGGTGGTGCAGGCCACGCACCAGAGCCTCGCCGACGAGCTGGGCAGCGTGCGCGAGATCGTCAGCCGGCTGCTGCGCAGCTTCGAGGAGCGGGGCTGGGTGCGGCTCGAGCGCGAGCGCGTGACGCTGCTCGATCTGAAGGCGCTGTCCGCGCACGCGCACGCGCCGGGGATTTGATGGGCTGCCGGGCCCGTTTATTGCCTTTGCGTTGCTGATGGCGGGCCGACGGAGGAACCATGAGTAGCCTGGAGACCGACCGCGACCGGCGGCATACCGCCGCTTCGGTCCTGCAACGCATCGACCGCGAGACGGTGGCGCGGCTGCACCAGTATGCCGACGGGAACGAAGAGGGCATCGCGCAGCGGCTTGCCGAGCTGGAGCGCGAATGGGACACCGACCGCGCCATCGAGCTCGAAGCCTCGGCGATGGGGTTGATGGGCCTCGCTCTCGGTGCATTCGTTCGCCCGGCTTTCCTGGCTGCCCCGGCGGCGGTAGGTGCGGCGGTGTTCCTGCACGCCATGGTGGGAAGGTATCCCCTCCTGCCGGTGTTCCGTCGCCTGGGCCTGCGCACCGCGCGCGAGATCGCCCGCGAGCGCTATGCCCTGAAGGCACTGCGCGGCGACTTCACCGCGATGGAGAGCCCACGACCATGAGCGTCTTGCCCGCTACCAGCACGCGCGTCGCGCACGCCACTCGCCCGGACATCAACGAGCGCATCCGCAAGAGAACCGCCGCGCAGCTCGCCCGGCTGGAAGGTGCCCGGTCCGTCGAGCTGGAGGCCCGGATCGACGAGCTCGACCATGAATGGGATGTCGAGCGCGTGCTGCAGGCGAATGCCTCCACACTGGTGATGGTCGGCGTAGCGCTGGGGTACGCGGTGGACCGCCGCTTCCTCGTGCTGCCGGCCGTCGTGTTGAGCTTCTTCGCCCAGCATGCGCTGCAGGGCTGGTGCCCGCCGATCCCGATCTTCCGGCGCCGCGGCGTGCGCACGGCGCATGAGATCGAGCGCGAGCGTTACGCCATCAAGGCCCTGCGCGGCGATTTCGATGGCGTGCCGGCGGCGGGCAGCGCCGCTCCCGGCACGCGCGTCCTGGCCGCGCTCGCGGCAGTCGATCGCTAGAGGCATCCCACCCGCGCGGCAGGTATCGAATATGGACAGCAAACGGCAAGGCGACTTTCCTACTTCCGCCGGCATCCTTTTCGGGCTGGGCCTGGGCGGGTTCTTCGACGGCATCATCCTTCATCAGATCCTCCAGTGGCACCACATGGCGACCAGCGCAGGGTTTCCCCCGGACAGCGTGCGCAATCTGCAGATCAATACGCTGCTCGACGGCCTGTTCCATGCGAGCACGTATGTGTTCGTGGTCGCCGGTCTGGTGATCCTCTGGCGCCATGCCCATCGCGTGCACGTGCGCTGGTCGACCAAGCTGCTCGCCGGGACGATGTTGATGGGCTTCGGCATCTTCAACCTGGTGGAAGGCATCATCGACCATCACCTCCTGGGGCTGCATCACGTCAATGAAACCGTGCCTCAGGATCAATGGCTGTACTGGGACCTCGGATTCCTCGCCTGGGGAGCCGTCATGCTGTTGGTCGGGTGGTATCTGAAGCGTGCCGGCAGAGTCGACACGCCCGCGACGGATCGAACGCCCGAGCGCCGCAGCTCGCCGCTGACTTCTTCAGACCGTCTCTAGGCGAGGCCGGGATTGCCGGCCACGCCGACGAGCTTGGGCAGGTTGGGCGTGAGAGCGCGGATGGTTTTGCGATCGCGCAGGTAGGCCTCGAGCACTTCCCAGATCGGCTGTCCCTGCGCGCCTTCGGCGACCGGCGCCCAGCCGGCGACCTTGTAGCGCCGATGCGCTTCCAGGGGCTTTCCCTTGAGCCTCATTTGCGAAATGCGCGCGCCGATGTTTTCGCGCGGCGCGATGGTGTAGCTCATGCCGCCCACGCGCACCATGTCGCCGCCCTGTTGCAGGTAGGGATCCGGATTGAACAGGTTGTCGGCCACATCTTCCAGGATGGTCTTGATCTGCTCGCCGGTGAGCTCGTTCAGCGTCGAGTAAGGGTAGGTGATGGCCGTCTGGTCCATCACGTGCTCGAAAGTGATCGCGTCTCCGGGCAGCAGCGTGGTGCCCCAGCGAAAGCCGGGCGAGAAGCCGATCTCGGCGCCCTTGACCTGCATCAGGCCCTCGAGGATGAGCTGGTCCCAGGTGCCGTTGAAGTTGCCGCGCCGGTAGAGCAGGCCCTCGGTCGTGGCCAGTTTCGCCTGCAGTTTCGCCGCATGGGGCTTGCGCACTTCGGCGATGTAGGCCGCCATCTCCTTGTCTTCGGGCAGCAGATTGGAGAACACCGGG
>CBDDRR010000354.1:0-5030 GCA_965233095.1 uncultured bacterium | reverse complement strand
CCATGACCCTGATCATGGTGGTCATCGTCGCGCCGTTCGGCGTCGTTACCGCCCTCTACCTGCGCGAGTACGCCAAGCAAGGCAAGATCGTGTCCATCGTGCGTGTCTCAGTGAACAACCTGGCGGGCGTGCCGTCCATCGTGTTCGGCGTGTTCGGGCTGGGATTCTTTGCCTACACGATGGGCGTGACCATTGACCAGTTGTTTTACCCGGAGCGGTTGCCGAGTCCCACGTTCGGCACGGGCGGCATCCTCTGGGCCTCGCTGACTCTGGCGCTGCTGACCGTGCCCGTGGTGATCGTGGCGGCCGAGGAAGCACTTGCGGCGGTGCCGCGCTCGATGCGCGAAGGCTCGCTGGCCTGCGGCGCATCCAAGTGGCAGACCATTCGGCGCGTGGTCCTGCCGCGCGCCATGCCCGGCATCATGACCGGCCTGATTCTCGCCATGGCGCGCGGCGCCGGCGAGGTCGCGCCCTTGATGCTGATCGGCGTGGTCAAACTGGCGCCGATGTTGCCGATTGACACCTTCCCGCCCTTCGTTCATCTCGAGCGCAGTTTCATGCACCTCGGCTTTCACATCTATGACGTCGGCTTCCAGTCACGCAACTCGGAGGCCGGCAAGCCGATGGTGTACGTCACCACGATGCTGCTACTGTTCCTGATCGTGGCGATGAACTCGTCAGCGATCTATATCCGCAACCGGCTGAAGCGCAAGTTCGCCGTCGGCCAGTTCTGAAACACGCTCCGGAGACCCCTGCATGAACGCAGTCGCCGAATCCACGCCCGTGGACCAGTCAATCGCCGGCATCCAGCCGACCGAATACCACGTGACCAAGTCACCGGATGGAGCCGCGCTCGACCTGCGCAGCTTCAACCTGTGGTACGGCGAGGTGCAGGCGCTCTTCGACATCAACATGGAGGTCCAGAAGGGCCTTGTGACGGCACTGATCGGTCCGTCCGGCTGCGGCAAATCGACGCTGCTGCGGTCGCTGAACCGCATGAACGACCTGGTGGACGACCTGAAGGTGTCCGGCGAGATCATCGTCAACGACGAGAACATCCTGCGCTCGGGGATCGATGTCATCGCGTTGCGCAAGCGCATGGGCATGGTGTTCCAGAAACCCAATCCCTTCGCCATGTCGATCTACGAGAACGTGGTCTACCCGCTGCGCGTCGACGGCGTCAGCAACAAGAAGATCCTCAACGAGACCTGCGAGCGCGCGCTCAAGGGCGCGGCACTGTGGAGCGAGGCCAAGGACCGGCTGCAGGAATCCGCCCTGAGCCTGTCCGGCGGCCAGCAGCAGCGCCTGTGCATCGCGCGCGCCATCGCCTCCGACCCCGAGATCCTGCTCATGGACGAGCCCTGCTCGGCGCTCGACCCGATCGCGACCGCCAAGATCGAGGAGCTGATCGACGAGCTCAAGGGCCACTACACCATCGTGATCGTGACCCACAACATGCAGCAGGCCGCGCGCGTCTCCGACAACACGGCCTTCATGTACCTCGGTCGATTGATCGAGTACGGCGCCACCGACACGGTGTTCACCAACCCCAAGGCCAAGCGCACGAGCGACTATGTCACGGGGCGCTTCGGTTAACGGCAGGTCGGCCTTAGTCGCGCTGCTGGCGGGTCTCGCCGCGCTGTTGGCTGCACTGCCGGCCGGTGCCACGCCGCGTGACCACGTGGTTGTTGCCGGCTCTTCCACCGTGTTCCCCTTCGCGGTGGCGGTCGCCGAGCGGGCGCCGCGCCCCGGTCCGCTGGTGTTGCCGATGGGCACGGGCGCCGGCATCGCCTGGTTCTGCGAAGGGCTGGGGCCCGAGACGCCGGACATCGTGCTGGCGTCCCGGCCGATGACGCCGACCGAGGCGAGCGCCTGCCGTGTTGCCGGCGTGACGCCGCTGGACGGGATCCCGGTGGGTCGCGACGGCATCGTGCTGGCGGCGGCGCCGGGCCATCCGCTGGTCGACCTCACCCTGGCCGAGCTGTGGCTCGCGGTTGCGCGGCGCGTGCCCGACCCGCACGGCGGCAGCCAATGGGCGCCTAACCCCTACCTCAGCTGGAGCGATATCCGCGCGGGGCTGCCGGACGTTCCCATTCGCGTGCTCGGCCCGCCGGCGACCTCGGGCACGCGGGATGCGTTCGCCACGCTGGCGCTGGTGCCCGCATGCGAGGCAGCGTTGCAGGGCGAGTCCGATGCCCGGGTCGAGGCCGAGCGACGCGGTTGCGGCGAGCTGCGTCGCGACGGCGCCTGGGTGGACGCGGGGGAGAACGACGACGTTCTGGTGGCGCGGCTCGGCAGCGATGCCGCAGCGCTCGGCGTGGTGGGCTACGGCGCGCTGCTGCGCAACGCCGGTCGAGTGCGCGGCGTGTGTTTCGACGGCAACTGCCCGTCGGGCGAGTCGATTCGCGCCGGCGCCTATCCGCTGGCTCGCACGCTGTATGTTTACTTCAAGCCGGCGCACCGGGGCTTTGTGCCCGGGCTCGATGGTTTCGTCGCCGGTTTCCGCGCGCCGGGCTCCCTGGGGGCGGATGGCTGGCTGACCCGGCTCGGGCTCGTGCCGCTGCCGGCCGAAGCGGTCATTGCCGGGCCGTCCCGGGACAATGACAGCGCGCTGGCACCGGCCGGGGCCAACTTCCCGGCGCGCATCGTCGCCGTGTCACTGGCGGCGGTGCTGCTGGCGCTCGTGGTAGGTGTCGGGGCGCTGCGCCGCGCGGTGCCGGTCAACCGGGCGCTGGAGCGGGGCGTGGGCATCACGCTCTGGTCGAGCACCGCGGTGGCCGGTGCGCTGCTGGCGGTGGTGCTCACCACGCTGGTCGTGCCGGCAGTCAATTTCTTTACCCGGGTCTCGCCCGGCGAGTTCCTCGGCGGCACGCACTGGAGCCCGGAGAGCGCGATCCGCGCGGCGCAGTCGGTCGGCGAGGGCGCCTTCGGCGTCCTGCCGGTGCTGCTCGGCAGCATCGTGGTGGCCGGCGTGGCCTTGCTGCTGGCCGTGCCGCTCGCGCTGGCGGCGGCGCTGCACGCCCACGCCTGGGCCGGCCGGCGCTTCCGCCGGGCCTGGCGCGTCGGGATTCGGCTCGCGGCGTTCGTCCCCACGGTGATCTACGGCCTGTTCGCTGCCTTGACGGTCGCCCCCGCGGTCGCCGCGGCGGCGGGCGCCGTGGGCCTGGCGGTTGCGCCGGGCAACACCTTGGCGGCGGGCCTGGTGGTGGGAATCATGCTGCTGCCGGTGCTGGCGCTGCGCATCGGGGACGCGCTCGACGCGGCGCCGACAGGGGCCGCCGACGCCGCACTCGGACTGGGCGCGACGCGCTGGGAGGTGCTGCGTGACGTGGTGCTGCCGAGCGCGGCCGGCGGCATCGGCGCCGCGGTGTTGCTGGCGGTATCGCGCGCGCTCGGCGAGACTGTGGTGGTGCTGATGGCGGCCGGGCTGGTCGCGCAGCTCACGCTCAACCCGCTGGATGCCAACACCACGCTCACGGCGCAGATCGTGGCGCTGATGTCCGGCACGCATGCGCTGGAGAACGTGCGTACGCAGTTGCCCTTTGTGCTCGGCCTGTTGCTGGCGGCGCTGGTCCTGCCGCTGAATGCCTGGGCGTTCCGCCTGCTGAGGAAATCAGATGTCACCCCTTCGCCGGTCTTCTGAGCGCGCCACCGGGCGGCGACGCCGCGCGCACGGCATGCGTCGCATCGCGCAGGCCGGCGCCTGGCTGCTGTTGGGGCTGCTCGCATTGCCGCTGCTGGACCTGCTCCGTCACGTGGGCGGCGCGCTCTCCTGGGCGACGCTCACGGCGCCGGACTCGATCGATGCGGCCGCCGCGGGCTTGCGCGGCGCGCTGCAGGCATCGCTGCTGATGTTGCTGCCGATCGTGCTGGCCGCGGCGCCGCTTGGCCTGGCGGTCGCCGTGTTTCTCGAGGAATTCGCCGGACCCGGTCGCTGGGCACGGCTGGTGGCGCGCAGCGTGCAGCATCTCGCGCTGCTGCCGCCGGTGGTGTTCGGCCTGCTCGGCTTCGGCGGACTGGTGGTGGTGCTGGGCCTGCCGGTCGGCACGCCGCTGCTGGCCGGCGCGGTGCTTGGGCTGATGCTGTTGCCGCGCATCGTGCTGGTCGGGCAACTCGCTCTCCGGCGAGTCCCACACGAGGTGCGCGATGCCGGCTTCGCGATGGGCGGCTCGTCGTCCCAGGTGGTCGCCGGCCACGTCCTGCCGCGCGCCGCGCCGGCGATGCTGGGCGCCTGCTGCCTGGTGCTGGCCCGCGCGCTCGGCGAGGCCGCGCCGCTGCTGCTGGTCGGCTTTGCCGCCTTTGCCGCCGCCCACCCGCAGGGCCTGACCGAAGCGGGCATCCCGCTGTCGGTGATGGTGTTCCGCTGGGGCGAGCTGGCCGAGCCCCTGTTTGCGGCCAAGGCGGCGGTGGCTGCGCTGGTGCTGCTTGCGCTGGTGGCCATCCTGGCCGGGCTGGGCGGCCGGCTGGAACGACGGGGGCAGGCGACATGAACGCGCGATCGGACCGCGGCGGGACGACCGGGCAGGGCGAGGTGGCGCGTGTGCGCGCGGCCGGCAACCCGCTGCACGACGACGCGGTGCTGGAGTGCCAGGCGCTGTCGGTGTTTCGCGGCACGGATCCGATCGTGACCGGTGTGGACATCGGCTTCGGGCGGCACGAGGTCACCGCCATCGTCGGCGCACCCGGCGCGGGCAAGACCGCGCTGTTGCGCTCGCTGAACCGGATGGCCGAGCTTGATCCCGAGATCCGCACCGTGGGACGGGTGCTGCTCGACGGCGAGGACACGCGCGATCGCGGCGTGGACGTGCTGGCCCTGCGTGCGCGCGTGGTGCTGGTGCCGGCGCGACCGACCGCGTTTCGCCTGTCGCTGTTCGACAATGTGGCCTACGGGCCGCGCATTCACGGCATGGCCGGGGACCGGACGGCGCTCGAGCTGCGGGTCCGCGAGAGTCTCGACGCGGCGGGGCTGTTCGACGACGTGCGCGAGCGCCTGGCGGGCGACTGCGACTGGCTGCGGCCTGAGCAGCTGC
>CBDDRR010000353.1:0-3621 GCA_965233095.1 uncultured bacterium | reverse complement strand
AAGCTGGCGCTGGCCAGCGAGATGCTGCGCTTCACCTTTCCCTACCTGTTCTTCATTTCGCTGACGGCCTTCGCCGGCGGGATTCTCAACACCTACGGTCGCTTTGGGGTGCCGGCCTTCACGCCGGTGTTCCTCAACCTGGTGCTGATCGGCGCCGCCATCTGGCTGTCGCCGCGCTACGAGCAGCCGATCTTCGCGCTCGCCATCGGCGTGCTCATCGCGGGCGTCGTGCAGCTGGCCTTCCAGCTGCCGTTTTTGCGCGCCATCCGGCTATTGCCGCGGCCCAGGTGGGGCTGGAGCCATCCGGGGGTGCGCAAGATCGGCCGGCTGATGCTGCCGGCGATCCTCGGCTCCTCGGTGGCGCAGATCAACCTGATCGTGGACCGCATCATCGCGTCCTTCCTCATCACCGGCAGCATCAGCTGGCTGTATTTCTCGGACCGGCTGCTGGAATTCCCGCTCGGCATTTTCGCCATTGCGCTGGCCACGGTGATCCTGCCCGGCCTGTCTCGGCGCCACGCCGAGCAATCCATGGCGGCGTTCTCCGCCACCCTCGACTGGGCGCTGAAGCTGGTCGCGGTGATTGCGCTGCCGGCCGCCGTCGGCCTGTTCGTGCTGGCCGGGCCGATGCTGGCGACGCTGTTCCAGTATGGCGAGTACGGGGCGTTCGACACGCAGATGGCGCGACTCAGCCTGATGGCCTACTCGGTGGCGCTCGTCGGCTTCACGCTCGTCAAGGTGCTGTCGCCCGGTTATTTCAGCCGCCAGGACATCCGCACGCCGGTGCGAATCAGCATCCGCGCGGTGTTCGTCAACATCGGCCTGAACGTGCTCTTCGTCGTGCCGATGATCGTACTGGGCATCCCCGGGGCCCACGCCGGGCTTGCCGCCGCCACCGGCCTGGCGGCCATCTACAACGCCTCCGCCCTGTATCGCGGCCTGCGCAGCACCGGCATCTATGCGCCGGGCGAGGGCTGGCGTCCGCTCGCCATCCGCGTGGCTCTGGCCAACGTCGCCATGGCCGCAGCGCTGTGGCTGGTCGCCGGGCCGCTGGATGGCTGGCTGGTTGCGGCCTGGGACGCTCGCGCCCTGCGGCTCGCCGGCAGCATTGCGCTCGGCCTGGCGGTCTATCTCGGCGCGCTGCTGGCCCTCGGCCTGCGGCCCCGGCACCTGCGCAGCCGTCCCGCGCCTCCCCGCGCGCCGCATTCCGTATAATCCTTGATCTTTTGGCCGGCACCGCCTGACGTCCGGCCCGCGGCGAGGCCAGGAATCCGCACTTGGAACTCATTCGGGGAAAGCACAACCTGCGTCCCGGTCACCGGGGTTGCGCGGTCACCATCGGCAACTTCGATGGCCTGCATCTCGGCCACCGGGCAGTGCTGGAGCGGCTGACCGGCAAGGCCCGGGCGCTGGGCGCGCCCTCCGTGGTAATGAGCTTCGAGCCGACGCCGCGGGAGTACTTCATGGGTGCTGCCGCGCCGCCGCGGCTGGCACGCTTCCGCGAAAAGTTTCTCGGCCTGGAGGCGCTGGGGGTGGACCGGCTGTTCTGCGTCCGCTTCGATGCCGAAATGGCCGCGCTCGAGCCCGAGGCCTTCATCCGCGAGTACCTGGTGGACGGGCTGGGGACACGCTACCTGGTGATCGGCGACGATTTCCGCTTCGGCCGTGATCGCGCCGGCGATTTCGCGTTGCTGCAGGTGGCCGGCGCCGAGCACGGTTTCGAGGTCGAGGACACGCCGACGGTGGTGCTCGACGGTGTGCGCGTCAGCAGCACCGCGGTGCGGGCCGCGCTCGCGCAAGGCGACCTGGGACTCGCGGCGCGCCTGCTGGGACGGCATTATGGGATGACCGGCCGGGTCATCGAGGGGCGGCGGCTGGGCCAGACGCTCGGGTTTCCCACCGCCAACCTGCGGCCGGGGCGACGGGTGCTGCCGGTGACCGGCGTGTTCGCGGTGGTGGTCCGGGGCGTCGGCGAGCGGCCCTGGCCGGCGGTCGCCAACCTCGGCACCCGGCCGACGGTGGACGGCACCGAGCCGCTGCTCGAGGCGCACCTGTTCGATTTTTCCGGCGACCTGTACGGTCGGCGGATCACGGTTGATTTCGTGGCGCGCTTGCGTGACGAGCAGCGCTTCGACGACATTGCGGGCCTCAAGGCCCAGATGCACCGGGACGCGGAGCAGGCGCGGCGAATCCTGGCCGACGCGGGCTATTGAAGAAGGAAAAGAAGGTGGCTGAATACAAGGACACGCTGAACCTGCCGCGCACGGACTTCCCGATGCGTGCGGCGCTGGCGCAGCGCGAGCCGGACATGCTGGCGGACTGGGAATCGCGGGACCTCTACGGCAAGCTGCGCGCGGCCGCGAAGGGGCGTCCCGCCTTCCTGCTGCCCGACGGCCCCCCGTACGCCAACGGCGACATCCACCTGGGGCACTGCGTCAACAAGGTGCTGAAGGACATCGTCATCCGCTCGCGGACTCTGGACGGCTACGACGCGCCGTACATCCCGGGCTGGGACTGCCACGGCCTGCCGATCGAGCTGGTGGTGGAGCGCGAGCACGGCAAGGTCGGGGCAAAGCTGGACGCAAAAGCCTTCCGCGATGCCTGCCGCGAGTTTGCACGCTCCCAGGTGGAGGGCCAGCGGCGTGACTTCAAGCGGCTCGGCATTCTCGGTGACTGGGAGCGTCCCTATCTCACCATGGACCCGGCCTACGAGGCGGAGCAGTTGCGAGCCTTCGCCCGGATTCTCGCCAACGGTCACGTCTACAAGGGCTTCAAGCCGGTGCACTGGTGCCTCGACTGCGGCTCCGCGCTGGCCGAGGCGGAAGTCGAGTACGCCGACAAGAAGTCACCCGCCATCGACGTGCGTTACCGGGTGGTGGACGAGGACGCCCTGCGGGCGGCCTTCGGCGGTGCGGCGCACGACAACGTCACCGGTACGGTCTCGATCCCCATCTGGACCACGACACCGTGGACGCTGCCGGCCAGCCAGGCCGTGGCGCTGCACCCTGAGCTCGAGTACGCGCTGATCAGCTTCGACGGGCCGGCGGGCCGCGAGCGGCTGGTGGTGGCGCGCGACCTGCTGGCGGCAACCACGCGGCGCTGGGGCATCGAGCACTTCGAGGAGCTCGCGGTGTGCCGCGGCGCCGCCCTCGAGGGCCTGCTGTTGCGGCATCCTTACCTGGAACGCGAGGTGCCGGTGATCCTCGGCGAGCACGTCACCACCGAGGCCGGCACCGGTGCGGTGCACACGGCGCCCGGCCACGGGCACGATGACTTCATTGTCGGCCAGCGCTACTAGCTCGAGGTCGACAACCCGGTGCTCGACGACGGACGTTTCCGCGAGGGCACCGAGGCGGTGGCGGGACTCAAGGTATTCGACGCCAACGCCGTCATCGTGCAACTGCTGGAGGAACGCGGCACGCTGCTGCGCCACGAGCCGATGCTGCACAGCTACCCGCACTGCTGGCGCCACAAGACGCCGCTGATCTTCCGCGCCACGCCGCAGTGGTCCGGCGGCATGGACCGCGCCGGCCTGCGCGCGCAGGCGCTGCAGGCCATCGGCGAGGTGCAGTGGATGCCCGGCTGGGGCGAAAACCGGATCCGTTCCATGGTCGAGGGGCG
>CBDDRR010000352.1:0-9594 GCA_965233095.1 uncultured bacterium | reverse complement strand
AGCGTCACCCCGCCGCCGGGTCCGGGTCCCAGCGCGACGGTCAAGCCCCAGGGCGGCGGCGCGGCGCCAGGCTCGCCGCCGTCGTCGCAACCCGCCAGCGCCATGCCCAGCAGTCCCAGGCCGGCCAGCAACGCGCGCCTCTCGCGGAAGCCACGGATGCCGCTCACGACGGCATCAGGCGCCGGATGGCGTCCTGCACCCGCTGGGGATTTTCCATGGGGAGAAAATGCGACGTGCGCTCGATCGTGGCTACTTCGGCGGCCGGCAGCAGGGCCTGCAGGCGGCGGCGGGCCGCCGGCGAGAAGGTTGAAGCCCGTGCTGCCGCGAGCGCGATCACGGGGCAGCGCACGCGGCGGATGCCGGGCCAGGGGTTGTGCTCGGTATGGGCGAAGGTGGCGCTCTCCCACTGCGGCGCGCAGGCCAGGCGAACGCCCGGGCCGTCCTCCACGAAGCCGTGCGCGACATAGGCCTCGAGCCATTCCCTTGGCCAGCTGCGAAAGCCGCCACGGCCCTGGTAGTTCTCCAGCGCCTGTGCCCGGGAGGCGAAGCGCGGCCGGCGCCGCGCCGCGCCCGCCGCGAGCGAGAAGCGATGCGACTGGCGCAGCAGCTTGGTGGCGCCGAGCGTCAGGCGCTGCCAGTGGTCCATGATCACCGGCTCGGCCAGCATCAGTCCGCGCACGCGCGCCGGCAGCCGGGCGGCCGCCATGATGCTGACGGTGGCGCCGATCGAGTGGCCGGCCAGCCAGACCGGTTCCTCGCGGCTTTCGACCCAGGCGCACAGGTCATCGTAATAGGTCGGCCAGCCGCGGAAGCGCGCCAGGTCGCCCGCGGCGGCGCTGGCGCCGTGTCCGCGCATGTCCCAGGCCAGCACATTGCATTGCGCGGCGAGCGCATCGAGCAATGGACCGTAGGCGCGGCCGTGGAAACCGGTGGCATGGGCCCAGTGCAGCGTCGGGCGGCCCGGCCTGGACGGCCAGCGCCAGACGACGATCTCGCGCCCGTCGGGGGCGAGGAAATTTTCTCGGGCCGGGGTCATCGGCGCGGCCAGGGCGCTGTCCGGAGAGACCCATGGACCTCCCAGGTCGCTTGCCGGTTCAGGCGGGGAACGTGTCATCGTGCCGGAACAAAGACGTTCGATCGGCCGTGCGGCTGCACGCGGCCCTCGCAGTGAAGGAATTCCCCTTCCGCCATGGCGGCCAGCAATGCCGGGTCGTCCGGGGTATTGGCGACAAAGCGCCGGCCGTCCTGCAATCTGCCGATGACGATTCCCTGCACGGGCCGGTCGTCGCGATCGTGCATGACGGTGTAGCTCTCGATCCGACCCGGGCCATCGGCCTCCTGGGCCACCGCCACGGCCGGCACCCTGTCGATCTCGGCCTGCAAGGCCGCCGGATCGGCGCGCCGCCAGCCGCCTCGCGGCGGCTGGCCGCCGTAGAGACCCAGGGAATGCTTGCTCATGTACCAGCCCACGCCGCTCACCAGGGCGACCGCCTTCCGGTCGCCCCGGATGTGCATCGCCGTTTCGGCGATGGCGTGCGTGCAGTAGTTGTTGCCGGGCCCGCCGTGGTAGGCCAGTCCGCCGGTGACGGTCAGCGGCCGCGGGTCGTCCGCCGCGATGCCGAGCGCATCGCGCGCCATCTGGACCGCGCTCGGAAAGCAGCTGTAGAGATCGATGTGGGCGATGTCGTCGATGCCGATGCCGGTGTCCTCGCACAGCCGCCGGCCGCAGGCCGCGATGGCCGGCGACCGCGACAGCTCGGCGCGCGCGCTGACGAACCATTCGTCGCAGGCATCGGCCGCGGCGAGCGGATACACCCAGCGCTCGGCGGCGATGCCCAGCGCCCGCGCCTTGCCGGCCGACATCATCAGCAACGCTGCCGCCTGGTCCACGGCGATGATGGCGTTCATGTACTTCGTGTACGGGGCGCCCACCATGCGGTTGTCGGGCGTGCGGCGGGCAATCTCGCTTGCCGAGAGGGCACGGCGATTCCAGGCGCGCGGGTTGTCGACGGCCACCGCGTTCAATCGTGCGCACAGCGCTCCCAGCGCCTGCCGGTGCGCCGCCGGCGTGCGCCCGTACCGGCCGCGCAGGGCCTGCTCGAACAGCGGATAGACCTGCACCGGCAGCGTCAGCCCGTGGCGCTGCTCCAGCGCCGTGGCGGGCGGGCGGTCATCGCCCAGCAGCCGGATTTCGCGCGCATCGCCGGTCGTGCCGATGATGCCGCCGAGACCGGCGCCGCGGCCCCGCATCTGCGTCGCCAGCGCTTCGCCACCGGCGATCAGCGCGCAGTCGAGCTCGCCGCTCGCGATCCGGTCGGCGTAGTAGCCGACCAGCCACTGACCCATGTTGCCGCCGATGGGCGTGTAAAAGCGCTCGGCCGGATCGATGCCGAGGACCTCGGCCAGGCTGGCCGGCGCATTGGCATGGGTCGGCGCGATGATGTTGAGGCACACCAGGGATTGCACCTGCGCCAGCACTCCGGCCTTGCCGCAATCGGCGGCCGCGGCGCGAACCGCCTCGGCAATGAGGCGGATCGGCGTGCGCTCCGGGTCGCCGTCGCGGGCGGTGATCTGGGCGACGCCGACCAGGACGGGTGTCCGGTCGTCAGGCATCGGCTTGCGCAGCGCGACGGGCACCCGGGGCCGGCGCGCCCAGCAGCAATTGCACGCGCCCCATCGCGACCGGCGCGCGGGCGTCGGACTGCCAGCAGTGGACATGGACGAGCATGGTCCGCCGGGTGCGTCGCGTGATCTCGGCCGAGGCGTACGTCGATTGCGGTCCGGCGGAGCGCAGGTAGTCGATGTTGCAGTTCAGGATCCGCGGCGGCTGGGCCGAATCGCTGGCCGCCCGGGCGGCAAGGCTGGCAGCACCCTCGATCAGGCCGCCGAGCACGCCGCCATGAAGGGCGGGCAGCATGACATTCCCGATCAGGGCGTCGCGGTAGGGAAGGTGCACCCGCAAGGGGCTGCCTTGGGCCTGCACCTCGAGGCCGAGGTGGCGCGCGTAGGGCATGTCGCCGCCTGGCCGCAAGCCGCCTGGCGCTGCCGTCGTGGCGGAACGGGGCGCCGGCGAGTCGGCCACACGGACCGCCCGGGGGGCGAGGTCAAAGCGAATGCCCTTGGTGCCGCGCATGAAGGCGGCATCACCGGTCGCGACGAGCGCTTGACCCGGCTCGGAGTACACCGCGCAGCGCACGAAGGCCACGTCTTCGGTGACGTGCTCGCAGCGGGCCGTGGCCACGACGGCGCCATGCCCGGGGGCGGGTTGCAGATAGTTCATGCGCAAGTCGAGCGTGGCGATCGGCTCGAGCGCTCGTGTTGCAGCGAACACGGCCAGACCGCCCACCGAGTCGGCCAGCGAATAGAGCACGCTGCTGCAGATCGTCGCGATCCCGGCATCCGCCAGCAGATGCGGCTGCGGCGGCGCCCGCATCCGCACCGAATCTCCCTCCATCGGCAGGACCTCCATGCCCAGGTCCAGGCCGTGCGGGACCGCCTTGCAGAACTGGCGCGCCAGGGTCACCGGATCGGTGCCGTGGGAGGCCGGCGCCTGCGCGGCGGAATCGGCGTCCGTTGCAGCGGATTTGTCCAGCGCGGTATCGCCCATGCCTGTCATTGGATTGACGCGCCGAGCCCCCACCCGCGCCGACGCAACGTATGCGAAGATCAGGCGGCAATTTAGTCGGCTGACCAACCAAATGTCAATGAAACTCCTCTTCGGCTACGCAGCTCTCGTACCATCGCGCGTTGTGCAGGTGGATTGGGCTTCAGGGCGAGTCCCAGGACTCGAGGGAACGCCGGACCGAGAATGACCCACGCGATGCGATCGACCGACCGCCGATCTTCCGATCCCGACCTGATCCTGAGCCACGCCGCCCGGCTGTTCCGCGAACAGGGTTTCGAGAAGACATCGCTCAAGCAGGTCGCGAAAGCCTGCGGCATCCTGCCCGGCAGCCTGCACTACCGCTACAGCACCAAGGAGGCCCTGCTCATCGGACTGATGCGCCGCGGCATCGAGGTGGTCACCGCGGAGGTGCAGTCCGCACTGGGCAGCTCGCCAGACCCCGGCGAGCAGCTCAGGCAGTGCATCAACGCCCACCTGCGCGCGCTGGTGACCGACTCGGACACGGTCTATGTGCTGCTCTTCGAGTGGCGCGCCCTGAGCCCGGGGGCCCGTCAGGAGATCATCGCGCTGCGCGACCGCTACGAGTCCTTCTGGACGGAGATCATCCAGTCCATGGTCGACCAGGGCGTGATCCGCAAGGATATCGATCCCAAGCTGCTGCGCCTCGTCGGCATCGGCGCGCTGAACTGGGTGGCCACGTGGTTCGACCCCCGCGGCGAGCACTCGCTCGAGGCCATCGGGGATGTCGTCTGGCGGATCATCATGGGCGGAGTTCTGAACGACTCATTGCGCGCCTGAAAGGCGCCGGCCTGCGCCGGAACGCCGAGGCCCTCTTCAGCGCCCTTCATTATCTTCTGCGCCGCGGTGCGGCGAGGCGCGGCTTCAGCGGTCGCGCACCGGATAGACGAAGGCCGCGGAGCGGGTGCCGGTATCCGAATTCGCCGGCGGCGGCGGCAGGGGTTTGCCGCCCGCGATCATGCCGCCGCCCGCGTCGACATAGGTCAGCCAGGACACCGTCTTCTGCTTGCCGATGCCCGGCGCGCGATAGTCGCAGACGCCGTCGGCGAACAGCTCTTCGAGCTGCGCCCACTGGGCGTCGGTGAAGGGCACCAGGCCGTAGTCGTCGCCGCGGTCCAGCGGCCGCAGCTGGCAGTCGAAGTTATCCCCGGTGTCGGTATCCCCGGCGACCGTGCGCGGCGTGCCGTAGGCGTACAGCGGCTGCAGCAGGTCGATGCATTCCTGGCCCAGCAGGCGCCGGCCGTCGGCGAGCGCGCAGGAGTCCTGGATGTCGCCCGGCCGGTTGCGCGAGATCTTGTCGGCCAGCGGGGTTTGCGAGTGGTCCGCCTCGACGGCCGCCAGCCAGCGGTCCATCGCATCGAGACCGTCGTAGACGTAATTGAGATCGCCCAGCAGCGGCACCAGCCCGGCCCACATCACGTGGTTGCGGGCGCTGCCGTGCTCGCGCTCGATGCGCCAGCGTACCCACCAGGCGTGCACCGAATCGTGGGCGATGCCCGGGTCGGGGCCGACGAAATTGATGATCGCCACGGTATCGAGGTTGTTGGCCATGTTGATCATGCCGCTGCGGTAGGCATTGCCGACCGCGGGGTGGTCGGCCCTGAGTCGCTCCGGGATGGGCTGGATGTCCACGTTCAGCCCGCCGATCTTGACGTTCAGGTCGACGAACTGGGCCGGAGTGATGAGACCGGCGCGCAGGGCGTTGAGGCCGTACTGCACGCCGGTGTTCCCCAGGGGGATGCCGGTGAAGCCGTAGCCGACCCGGCGCTCGGTTTCCTGCCAGACCGACGGATCACGCTGGCCGAAGATGTGCGGCATCCACTCGATGATGCCGCAGCGCTGGCCGGTGGGGTTGGTCTCGGGATGGTAGCTGTCCTCGCCCACGCAGCTGCCGGTGACCGCAGTGGCCGCCTTGAACAGGCCCTCATCCGCCACCACCGCGTTGAGGTGGGTGAGGTGGCCTTCGACCGGCCCCCAGGTCGCGGGATTCCAGACCACCCCGGGCGCCCAGCGGGTCGGGTCCTCGAAATACAGGCGCATCAGGTGCAGGTCCAGGAACTGCAACCCGGCCGACAGCGAATCGGGATAGGCGCACATCGTCAGCAGGCCCTGGTAGAGGCCGGGATAAGCGTTGGCGATGGTGGCCTGGGCGATGGATCCGCCCGAGCAGCCGGTGCCGATGGCGTAGCGCAGCGGCCCGTACTGTTCCACGAAGCGCTCCTTGGCCATCATGATCGACTCGGCGTTTAGCGCGACGTCGCAGTTGTGGCCGGTGTTGGCCAGCGCCGTCGACATTACCGCGTAGCCCTTGCCGAGCGCGTAGACGTAGCTGGGTTCGATCAGCGGGATGTCGCCGAAGGTGCCGGAATAGTCGTCCAGCGGCGCCCTCCCGGGCGTGTATTTCGCGCCGCAGTTGCCGCCGTGGGTGATCAGCATCTTGCCGTTCCACTGCGGCTGCGGCGCCCAGGGCTCCCAGGGCTGCGCCGGATCGAACAGGGTCAGGATCTTGTACTGGTCGCGGTCCTGGTAGCCCAGTTCCTGGCGCACGATAAAGGGCACTGTCTTGCCGGTCTGGGTGGTGGTCATGGCCACGTCGTCCGGCGGGTTGGCCGGGTCATAGGGCATCAGTTCCACGCCCAGGCGGACGACGGGATTGCCCAGCGCCGTGGTCAGCGTGTCCTGCAGCGGCGCGGCGGGCCGGTAGAGAAAGCTGTATTCGGCGGGCTTGTTGCAGGCCAGGTCCACGGCGCCTTCCTGGCAGCGGATGCGCTTGATCTGGGGGCGGGAGAAGATCGGACCCTCGTTGGGGTAGTTGGTGATGGTGAGCTGCGATTCGCGGCCGCCGCCCCCGCTGACCCGGAGCCGGTTCTCGCCCCGGGCGAGGTTTTCCAGACGGCCCATCACGCGCCCGTTGGCCCGCATCGCGAACTGGCCGCTGACGTCGCGGCCATTGAGCGTCACCTTGAGGCTGCCGGCCCTGGCCGTGTCGCCGGGAATGATCTCCACCAGGGCGTCGCCGCCGCTGATCAGATCGGCGCGATTGGACAGAACCGTCACCCGCGGCCCGTCATCAGCGGCGGAACGCATGGGCGTCTCCGGCTCGTCGCTGCGGCCGCAGGCGGCGAGGGCGATCGTGGACATCGCGAGGATGATCCGGCAAAGGGTCGAGGGGTGCGGACCGCCTGTCATTGTGCTGCCTCCAGCAGAGCGTTCGAGCAATGGCGATGGAATAGTGTGCGAAGGCCGCCTTAGTGTCGAGTGTGCAAATGACCCGCGAGAAATCGGAGCCTTGCGTCCATCGTGGCGGCCCTCCTTCTCACGCAGATGCCCGCAGTGGCGCCGAGCCCGAGTTCGAATCTGGATTGGGTCAGCCGGCGTCCCGCCTGCGGCCAGGTCGCCGCATGGCGGCGCCTGCCCGGCGCCACGCACGGCGCCCGGGGCATGAAGCGTGAAGGCCTCGCTGCCTGCCACGGGTGCTGCGACAGCGCCGGCCCCGGTATGCCCGCGCGCAGGCCACGGCCAATGGCACTGGCGCCGCCGCCAGTCCACGCCCGCGCATGCGGGTCGGTTCAGCGTTCGCGGGCTCCTAGAACTCCTTGCGCAGTTCGAGGCCAAACAGGCGCGGAACGCCCGGATAGCCGTTATAGCTGCCTGGCTGGGCCACCGCGTCGAAGATGACCATGCGGTAGTACTTGTCGGTGACGTTGGTGCCCCAAAGCGAGAGCTCGAGGTCACGCGGCAGGCGCAGACCGAGACGCGTGTTGATCAGCGTGTAGCCGCCCTGGCGCTTGGCCGGATCGAGGTCGCTGCCCGTGTTGACCTCGCTCTGGTAGCGTGCGGCGGCGCTGGCGAACAGGTCCGCGCTCCACCACGGCAACGCGCGAACATAGGACGCCCCGACCTGGCCGACCCACTTCGGCGCGTTCGTCAGCTGATCGCCGTTGAGATCCGGATCGCCGACGTCGTCGCCGTAACGGGCATCGGCATACGTCGCCGAACCGCGCAGGAGCAGGCCATCGGTCGCGCGCCAGGTAGACTCCAGCTCGGCTCCGCGCGAGCGCGCGCTCGGAATATTCGAGGGTGTAAACGTCAGGCCGTTGAAACTGTTGATCTGGAAGTCGTCGAAGTCCATCCAGAACAGCGCGGTGCGAGCCATGATGCGCCGATCGAGCAGCGGCACGGTCAGGCCGATCTCATAGGCGTCGACCGTTTCGGGCTTGAACGTCGCGTCCGGTTGCGCGCCGTCCTCGGGATCGGCGTCCGGCGGTACGCTCGGCGGATTCAGATTGATGCCGCCGGCCTTGAAACCGGACGAGTACCCGGCATAGGCGTAGCTGCCGCCGTTGAAGTGCTTGCCGAATGACAGCGTTCCGGTTACGCGGTCATCATCATAGCTGTCCGTGTACGGCGCGCGCCCGCACAGCACCTTCGCCGAGGCCGGCACCGGCGCGGCGCACGACGGGCTGTTCGACACGGTCTCGCCGCCGCCGTCCTTGGACTCGTGCAGCGCGCGCAGGCCGAGCGTCATGTCGTAGCCGCGGCCGAAGTCGACGACGTTGTGCGTGAACAGCGAAATGCTTTCGCCGTCCTGGGAAGCGAGGTTCGACGTCTGCCCCGTGCCTTCCGGATACAACTCGGGCGGAAGCTGGCCGCCCGAGATCAGGTTGAAGTAGTCGCCGGCATCGGCGCCGAACAGCGTCACCGACGACAGGCGGACCCGCTCATCGCCGTAGAAAACGCCCGCGATCCAGTCGAGTGCACGGTACACGCCGTGCAGGCTGACTTCCGCACTCGTCAGCCGGCTCAGGGCGTCCTGTTTGGTGACGCGTGCCAGATCGGCATCGCTGTAGTCGCCGTCGGCGACCTCGCGGCTCGATGCGTCGCGGTGGTTCAGCAGAGCGCGCAGGTCTCCGAAGGCGAGATCCCAGTCGATCTGCGTCGAGACGCCGTCCTCCTCGACCTTGGAAAACAGGGGCGCGTCGAAAGCGGTTCGGTATTCCTGCGGCGGATCGAACACGGTGGCGCCCAGCGCCGCCAGCGCCGGCGCTGTCGGGCCGTATTGCGTGTACGGTGCCGCGCAGCAGCGTTCGTTCTTGCCAATCGTGTCGGCGATCAGCCGGATGGATAGCGACGGCAACGGCTCATAGAGCGCCTGGGCGCGCAGGGCATAGCGATTACGGTCGTTGTAGTCGTCGCCGTTGGTCTGGTTGCGGATGTGGCCGTCCCGCACGTTGTACTGCCCCGACAGGCGCAGCGCGAGCGCGTTGTCGACGACCGGCGTATTGACCATCACACGCGCCAGCTGGCTGGAATCGCCGCCATATGAAACGGCCGCTTCCGCCTCGGCCGCGAACACCGGCGGCCTGGTCAGCACATGAATCGCGCCCACCGATGTGTTCTTGCCGAGCAGCGTGCCCTGCGGACCGCGCAGGACCTCGATGCGTTCGACGTCGAACAGATCGTTGAGCGCCAGCCCCGGCCGCGTGCGGTAGACACCGTCGATGAACACGCCGACGGCACTTTCGAAGCCGGCATTGCTGCCCGTCGTGCCGACGCTGCGGATGCGAATGGTCGAGCCGCTGCTTTCACTGCCCGATACCGTCACGTTGAGCGACGGTACCTCCATCTGCAGCGATTGCGTGTCGCGAATCACGGCCGCGTCGAGTCGCTCGCCGCTGACTTCGGTGACGGCGAGCGGCACCTGCGAAAGCCGCGTCTCACGGCGGGTGGCGGTGACGACCACGTCTTCGAGCACAGGCAGGGCCGGCTCGGCGGCGCTTTCCTGCGCTTCGGCGGACACGGGTGAAGCGGCGTCCGCCGGCGTTTCCTGGGCCATTGCCCGGGCAATGGCGAACATGGAAAGCGCCGACAGACAGACCAGGGTCTTGTACATGGGAGAGCCTCCGGAAGCGTTGCAGGCGGACTGCAACCTGTCTCCCCCCCCCCCCGGG
>CBDDRR010000351.1:0-3587 GCA_965233095.1 uncultured bacterium | reverse complement strand
CGAGACTCGAGCAACCGTCTTGGTCACATGACCTCCGCTGAGCGCCAAGCGGATTCAGAGCGGAGCATGGCGTTGAGGATCACCAAGAGTTTTCGGGCACAGGCGACCAAGGCGAGTTTGGCTGGTTTACCGGCACTGCGCAGCCGGCCGTAGAACGTCCGGATCGTCGGATTCCACCGGGCTGCGACCAAGGCAGCCATGTACAGAGCGGCCCGGACGGTTGGCCGGCCACCCCAGATGGCGCGGCGACCGCGCCACGTGCCGCTGTCGTGCGCGAAGGGCGCGACGCCAACGAGGGCGGCGATCTGTTTGTGACTCAGCTTGCCCAGTTCCGGCAGTTGCGCGAGCAACACCCGGCTCAGCGCCGGTCCAATGCCGGGCACACTCTGCAGCAGATTATCCTTGGCGCGCCACAGCGGACTTTGGCGGATCTGGTCGTCCAGGTCGGTTTCGAGCGACTTCAGTTGGCGCTCGAGCCAGGTGATGTGCTGCCGGATGGTGCGCCGCAGGGGAGCGGGCGCCTCACGCCAGCGGTGCTCTTCCGCCACGATCATGTCCACCAGCTGCCGGCGGCGCGTAACGAAGGCCTGCAGCACCAGCAGGGTGGCATCGGGCAGGGGCCGCGGCTCGGGCCGCACCCGGTCCCCAAAGCGCGCCAGGATCATGGCGTCGAGCCGATCGGTCTTGGCCAACAGGCCGGTGGCGCGCGCGAAGTCGCGGACTTGGCGCGGATTCACGATTACGACCTGCAGGCCGCTCCCAGCCAACGCCGCCACGATCGCGCGCTCGTAGCCACCGCTCGCTTCCAGGATCACGCACGCCGTGGGGCCATGCGCGCCGAGCTGCTCGATCAAGCCGCGCCGGCCGATTTCGTCATTCGCCACCTGGAACAGCTGATTGTCAGGTAGCACGGCGACATCCAATGTGGCTTTCGACACATCGATGCCAATAAACCTGGTGACGGCAACCACGAACACCCCCCGTTGAAGTGGTGCTCGCACTGGCCCAGTCTTGTGAGATGCGGAGTCTGTGCTCCGGGCAACCGTTCGGGCTCGCGGCGAGCGACGGGTAGCGCTCTTGCTCAAGTGCGGTCTCGAGGACCCAGATTCGATCGAGCTGCTACCCGCCTCTACAATGGGGCTAATATCAACGAAAGACGAGATACAAGATTCGAGATTCGAGATTCGAGACGCGAGAAGCGAGATTCGAGTCTCGAGTCTCGCGCCGCTAGGCGTGCGACACTGCATTCTCCCACGGCATGTTCTCGACGCCCAGCGGCCGGTCGGCGGCTGGCGCACCTATGGGGATGACGAGCATGAGCGACGGCGCCGCGCGCAACAGCCGCTCCGTGGTGCTGCCCAGCAGCAGGCGGTCCACGAAGCCGCGGCCATGCGATCCCATCACCACCAGGTCGGCCTTCCAGCGCGACACCTCGCGGCGGATGACCGGCGCGGGATTCCCCTGGCGCACCACGCATTCGGCGCCCACGGCCCTGGCGATCGGCTCGATACCGATCTGGAGCAGGCGGTCATGGCAATCCACTTCTTCGACGTGCCGCGCGACCTGGCCGGAGCCGGCCCACGTGGGCAGCGGCTCGACCGCATGCAGGATGCGCAGCTCGGCATGGAACAGGTCGGCCCAGCGAATCGCCGTCTCGATCGTCGGCCGCGCCGCCGCGGAGGCGTCCACCGCCGCGATGATGCGGCGGATGGTCGGCCCGCCGCCGCCGGCCACCAGCAGCTGGAAGTCCTCGCTGCGCAGCAGATGGCGGGCGGTATCATGACCGATGCGGTCGAGACCACGCCGCGGACGGCTGCCGACGGCGATGATGCCGGCGCCGCGGCGCCGCGCGGCCGCCGCCAGGACGCGCGATGCCCGGCCGACGGTCACCTCGAGATCGACGAGCGCCGCGTCCGGGATGCGGCCCTTCAGGCTGAGCATGATGGCTTCACGGTCGGCGGCGTAGGCATCAGATGCGATCCAACCTGGATCGACGACGCCCAGACCTCCCAGCAGCCGCGCATAGTCGGGCGCGGCGAACACCGGAAAGCACTCCATGCCGGATTGCCGGGCGACGATAGCGCCGGCAGACGCGGCACGCACCGACTCCTCGCTGCCGTTCACGCCAAGAATCACCGGGGTCCAGGTCATGCACTCGCTCCAGTTGCGGTTCGGCATGAATGATGGGCGCTGCCGCATGAGGAGGCCGTCAAGGGGCCGTGAAGGTGCATTCATGCCCCAGCGAAGAGTTTCTTCACGGCCTCTTCAGAATGGGCTCAGCGCCGGCACCGCAGCTTCAGGAACTTCATCTGGAGGGGTTATGAGAATCAGAGTCCTCGCCGCGGTTGGGTTGGTCGCTGGTGCCACCGCGCTCCCGGCACAATCGCCGCTCCTCAAGCCGGAGATCCGCCCCTTCGCGGGCGCGTCCATTCCCACCGGGCCGCAGCGCGATCTGTTCGACGACGCGTTCCTGGCCGGCGTACAGGTCGCCGTCGAGCTGAAGCCGACCCTGCACGTCGTCGGCACGTTCGGCTGGACGCCATCGCGCAACACCTTCACGCCGGCGCAGAACGACGTCAACATTTTCCAGTACAATGCCGGCGTCGAGCTCGGCTTCGTAAAGCAGCTGTCGCGCACCCTGGAGCTGCGCCCGTTCATCGGCGCCGGCGCCGGGGGCCGCAGCTACAACTACCAGTCCACCGCGCTGGCCGACCGGAGCTGCTTCGCGGCCTACGGCGCGCTGGGGACGGAGTTCCAGGTGGGCCGTGCGGCCCTGCGCCTCGAAGCCCGTGACAACGTGTTCTGCTACAAGTTCCCCGTGGCTGGACCGGGCTCCGAGACGCGCAACGACCTGGCCTTCCAGCTGGGCCTGGCCTACCACTTCCGGTGAGCCCACTGCTCATGAGCACCACGGCGGAGACGGGCGGGCGCGAGGTTGCGCCCGCCTCGTCCACGAACACCCGGCTGATCGAGCAGATCATGCCCGCCTGGGATGTGCGCGAGCGTCACGAGATCATGGTGAACGCGCCGGCAGCGTTCGTGTTCGACAGCGCGCAACGCGTCAAGCTGCGTGACAGCCCGCTGGTGCGCGGCATCATGTTCGCGCGCACGCTGCCCTCGCTCCTGTCCCGCCGCGCCGTGGAGCGGCCGCTCGACCGGAGCCTGCTCGAGGAAACGCTGTCGCTCGGCTGGCAGGCCATCGGCTCGCACCCCGGCCGCGAGATCGTGATGGCCGCGGTGACGGAACCGTGGAAGGGAACGGTGACGTTCCACGGCATGCCGCGCGACGCGTTTCTCGCCTTCGACCAGCCCGGTTACGCGAAGATCGTGTGGAGCCTGGAGTCCATCGGGCTGGAGCCCGCGGCGGCGGTCTTCCTCACCGAAACGCGGGTATTGCTCACCAGCGAAGACGCGCGGCGGCGTTTCCGCCGCTACTGGCGCCTGGTGGTGCCCGGCGTGGTGCTGATCCGCAGGGAGATGCTGCGGCTGGTCCGCCGTGATGCCGAGCGGCGCTGGAAATACTCCAGACCCCTGCGGTAAGCATGCCATTCACCCTCGAACAGTTTCTCGGCGTCTTCGCGCGCTAC
>CBDDRR010000350.1:0-5944 GCA_965233095.1 uncultured bacterium | reverse complement strand
GCAGCTTGACGGGGCGGGCGCTCGACCAGCGCAGCTCGATCTGCGCGCCGCACTTCAACCGCACCGCGTCACCGGCGCACGCGAGCCTGCCCGTAATCACTGCCAGGTCGATCTGCCGGGTGGGCCCTGCAGCAAGCGCTGCAGCAGCGAACCCGGCAAGCGCCAGCGAAATCCCGGCTTTACGGAACTTTAGCGCTGCCGCACCTGGATGTTGCCGCCACCCAGCGCGCCGCCGCCGCTGTAGCTGCAGCCGGCGGTGCAGGCGACGTGGATCAGGTCGGGTTGCGCCTTGCTGCCTTCGCCGTTGTCCTGCACGCATACGCGGAAGCTCGCCGGCGCGCCGTTGTAGGTGCCGCTGCCGTTGAACTGCACCGCGTTGGCCGAGGGCAGCACGCCGCCGCACTGGTCGCGCACGCCGCTCAAGTACGTCATTTGACTGATGCTGATTTTGGCGCCCGCCGAGCGGTCTTGGAGCTCGAGGCTACCGCCCAGTGCGCCCAGGCCACCGCCGGCGCGTGCCGCGGAGAAGCCGAAGTTCACCTTTGGCCCGCTGCCCGCCAGGAAGCCGCCGCCTTCCACTTCCCGGCGCATGCAGGCGTTGTACTCAGGATTGGTGAGCTCCAGCACGCGCAGGCCGCCCTGGTTCCAGCCGGTGTAGATGAGGCAGCTGTCGTTGTCGATGCGCGGATCCGGGCGCGTGAAGTCGTTCTCGCCGGCGTCGGTGGTCGCGACGTTCGGCGCCTTGTAATAGGCGACTTCCTTGGGATTGGCCGGATCGCGGAAATCGACCACGCGGATGCCCTGGTTGGCGGCGGCGTAGAACGCGAGGCGCATCTTGTAGCGGTCGTCGAAGCCGATGTAGTGCAGCATGCCGCCGTTAATGCGCTCGGTCATGATGCGCTCGCAGTGCTCCGGCTTGTTCACGTCCGGCTTGAAGGTGCTCACCACGCGCGGGTTGGCTTCGTCGGAGATGTCGATCAGGCGGCCGAAGGTGCGCTGGCGGCAGATCTGGTTGAAGCCGCCGTTCAGCCCCGCACCAGACTCGTCGGTGGAGACGATGTACTCCTTGCCGTTCTCGTGGATCACGTACTCGGTGGCGTGCGAGGCGGCGGTGGAGCCGTCGCCGAAATCCGGATCGATCTGCTGGTCGCACCAGGACAGGAAGCTGATGTAGCGCAGCTGCGGATTCGGCCGGCGCTGCGCGATGTCGCTCGAGTCGAGGACCAGCAGGCCGTTGGCGCAGCGGCCCGAGCCGTCGGACGGGTTGCCGCCCAGGGCGTTGTTGCCGCCGTAGAGCGCGAGGTACACGCGCGTGCCGGCGTCATTGGTGCTGACGTCGTGGAAATTGCGCGTGGCCAGTGTGCGCGCCTGGATGTCCGGCGGCAGCTGCAGCCGGTTCCAGTTCACCAGCTGCTTCGGGTTCGCCTTGTCCGTCATGTCGAGCACGTGCAGGTCGATGCGCGCGGGATTCTGCTGGATGGTCTGGCCCCCGAACGGCACCCCGTAGTACGTGTTGGTGTCCGGCGTGAGCCAGCCGTCGTGGTTGCCCGAGGCCGTGGTGGTCGTGGCGAGGTGCTTCGGGTTCAGGCAGTCGCCCGACACGTCGTAGATGTCGAACCAGTTGTTGCCCTGCGGTCCGAAATCCTTGAACGCGCTCACCAGGATGTTCTGCTGCAGCTCGAGCGCCGAGTAGGCGCGCTGCATGGCGGGCGTGCGCAAGGTCTGCGTCCACACCGGCTGCGAGGGCACGCGCATGTCCACGACGGAAGTGCCGGTGGTCGGCAGGCTGAGATCCGAGGGGTCGCGCATGCTGGCATAGGCGCAGCGACCGATGAGCTGGACATCGCCGAAGCTGCCGCGCAGCGCGAGCGGCTCGTGGCCGACATGGCGCATGCCGCACCACTGGCCGGCGAAGGGACCTGCGTCCAGCTCCGCCTGCGCAACGGAGCCGTGCAGGCCGGTTTCCGGCCGGTCGCCCGGTCCGGGCACGCAGAACGATTCGGCCTGCGCGGCGAGCGGCAGCGCCGCGAGCACCGCGCACGCCAACAGTAAACGGGAAAGTTTCATGTATCAGTTCCTTTTCTTGCTTATGAGTTCAGTGCGCCCGCGTCGTGGACCACTTCGCCGTTGACCACGGTGAGCACCGAGGTCATGTTGCGGAGCTGCTCGTCGGGCACCGCCTGGGTGTCGAACACGTCGCCCTTGAGCACCGCCAGATCGGCGAAGCGGCCTTCGGCGATGCCACCGAGCAGGTTGTCCTCCTTGCTGAACCAGCCTTGCTGCGGGCCGCACCACATGCGCAGGGCCTCGGTGCGCGTGATGCGCTGCGCCTCTGCGACCAGAGCCCCTGCGCTGTTGCGTCCGCTGGTCTGGAAGAAAATGCCGCACCAGGGATTGAGCGGCGCGACCCGCGCGCCGTCCTGGCCGGTGCCCACCGGCACGGTGGCCACGTCGAGGATCATGCGGAAATCGGGCCCGGGGCCGTTGCCGGTCATGTAGCGCCAGGTGTGCGGCGCCAGCCCGACGCCGAGTTCGTTGCAGGTCTTCACCTGGTCCTCGGTGATGCCGTCGATGTGGCCGATGTTCCAGTGCAGCTCGCCCGGCGAAGGCAGGGTGGGATTGGCGCTGCGGAACGTCAGCAGCGCGTCGAGGTGCGCCTGGATCTCTCCGGTCGAGATCAAATGCTGGTGGTAAAGCCAGCGGCGCTCGGCGATGCGGCGCAGGCTCTCCTGGTAGCTGGCGCCGCGCGGCGCCCACTCGCCGATGCCGACGGTCCGGTGCATGTCGGAGCCGAACTCGCGCCAGCGGTTGTCGAGGATGGCGGAGAGCAGCGCGAGGTCGGTCTGCTCCGGGAAGAAGGTTCGCGTGCGCACCTTGAGCGTGCCCTCGCGCACCATCTCCAGGTAAAAGTCGTGGCCGGTGACGCGGTCTATGAACCCGGCGCCCCCGGTCGAGCCGTGGTTATCCAGCACGGTGGTCAGGCCGATCTCCAGCGCGTACTTGGCCGTGTAAAGGAGCTGGCGCTTACGGCCCTCGATCGTGAGGAATTGCGCGAGGGCGGTGTACGCCGGCGCATGCTGGTTCATGCTGCCGTCGTCGTTCACCGTCACGCCGAGAGCGCGCAGCTTGTCGCGGCCGAGCGTGTTGGCCTGGCCGAAGCCGCCCTCCGAGATGAGCACTGCATGCCTGGGCGCGGCGTCGTCGAGCTCCAGACGGTTCGGGAAGCGCCCCTCGGCGAACTGGCGGCGCACGATACCGGCGAGCGCGGTGATGAACTCGCCCTCGGGCACCCCGGCCGCGCGCTTCTGGATCAGCGCCTGCGCCGCGGGGATGGTGAACGCGGTCTCGAGCCGCCGCTCGTCGTGGCCTGCCGCGTTGCCGATGCGGATGAAGTGCACATGGTTATCGACGATGCCCGGGATGACCGTGCGGCCCTGCAGGTTGATGACGTCGGCCTCGCTGCCGACCTGGCGGATACCGCCGACCAGCGCGAAGCGCCCGTTGCGGATGAGCAGCGAGTCGACGACCGTGTCGTCCTTGTCCAGCGTGTGGATGCGGCCGTTGACCAGCGCGAGATCGCGCTTGCGCCCGCCTTTTGGGCTGGAAGCGAATCCTAGAGGCGTTGCGCCGAGCGCGGCGGCCGCCGCCGTGGCCCCCAGGAAACGGCGTCGTTGGATGATGGTCATTGATTATTCCCCTTTTTGTTTATGGTTTAGGTTTAGCTGGCCGGCGTCATGCACAATCTTGCCGCCCACCACGGTGAGCACCGAGCGGATGCGCGGGATCTCGGCATCCGGCACGCTGAAGAAGTCGCGGTCAAGCACGACGAAGTCGCCGTGGTTGCCGATCTCGATGGAGCCCACGTCCTCTTCCTGGATGAACCACTTGTTCGCCGCGGTGGCGAGCCACAGCGCCTCCTGGCGGTTGATCGTCTGCCCGGCGTTCACCACCGGCGCGGCCGGGTCGTGCATGCCGCGCAGGTTCTTGCCGGTAATGGTGGCGTAGAGGTTGGGCCAGGGGCTGATCACGGTGATGTCGCCGCCATCGGAGTGCCAGCCCAGCGGGATGCCGTTGTCAAGCAGCATGCGATAGGCCGGGCCGATGTTGGTTCCGGAGCGTGTCGGGCCCCAGCCCACCAGCAGGCCGCCGCCGAGCGCCTTCCACTGGTTGACCGACGCCTCGGTGGTTGCCGGGACATGCGAGATCCTCCAGCGCAGCTTGGTGATGCCGTCGGTGAAGCCCTCGGCCACCAGCTGGTCGTGCGCCTGCTGGCGCAGGTTCACGAGGTTCAGGAAGCCGTTGAGGTTGAGCGCGTGGTCTTCCGCCCGCCAGCCGGCCCGGCCGATGGCCACCAGGCCTGCCACCCCGCCGCCGGTGAACTCGCCGATGCCGGCGGTGCGCAGCCAGTCGTCGCCGAAGAACGGGAACGAGTTGCGCAGGCGCGGCGCGAGCGTGGTGAGCGCCGTGTCGCTCGAGGGGTCCTGGTGCAGGAAATCCATGCGCAGGCGCGCCGGCAGGCGCTTCTCGCGGTTCAGCGCGAGGAACGGGAAGTGCATGGTGTACACGTTCTCGCTCGCAATGCCGTTGGAGGGCTGCTCCGAATGGAAGGCGCCAGAGTCGCCGTGCGTGGTGATGCCCAGGGTCGTGAAGTATTGCAGCGCGTCGTGCGCGCTGCGCTTCCTGGTCTCCGGCGTCAGGAAGCGCAGGCGCAGCGTCTGCAGCGCCGGGCCGCTCACCGCCCCGGTAGCCGGGTTTACCGTAACCAGGGGATTGTGGGCAGCGAACCAGGCGGCCGCGGCGCTGTTCGCCCGGATGCCGCCTTGCGCCGCCTGGATGTAAACGGGGCGCGTCAGGCTGACGCTATCGAGCTCCGCCCCTGTGGGCAGGCGGTTCTCGGCGAACTGGATCGCCGAGATGGGGCCGATGGTGGTGACGAACTCGTCGGTCGGCACGCCGGCCGCGTCGAGCGCGGCGGCACGCGCGCGATACGCGTCCAGCGCCTCGGGGATGGTGAACACGTGCTCCATCCCGGTGTGCCAGCCCGGGCGGTTGCCCACCAGCACGATGTGGTTGTGCGCGTCGATGATGCCCGGGATGACGGTGCGCCCGCCCGCGTCGATCACCGGCACCTGGTCACTGCGATCGACCTTCTTGCCGACCTCGACGAAGCGGCCGTTCTTGATCAGCACCTCGTCCACCACGCGGGACTGGCCGTCCATGGTGTGGATGCGCGCGTTGGTGAGCACCAGCCCTTCCGAGCGGTGCGCCTTGCGCGCGGCCTTTGCGTCGCTGTTGTCCGCCCAGGCAATCCCCGGCAATGCAAGCGCCAGGGCGACCGCCAGCATTCGACTTCTTGTTCGTGTGTTCATCCCGCCTCCCCCTCTGGACGCGCCCCGAAAAGGGCGCGCTCTACGACTTTTAATCTACGGAGAACGGCGAGGTCAACGAAACACCTATGAAATCTACTTGTGAGCTTATCGCCAGCGGCGATGAATCGGTCAAGCCGCTCTCTGGTGACGATGATGCGCGTGCGGATGCAGAGCGTGCTTTATCGCGCTGTAGGGTTGTGAAACAGAACCGCGGCAAAACCCGCGGCAAAACCCGCGGCAAAACCTACTGCACGATGGACGTGCGGAACGCCGCGGGCTGGTCGTGCGCGATGGCGCGGCCGGCGGCGCCCTGCAGCAGCACCGAGGAGAGCTTCAGCTCCGCGGCGCCGGCGCGCACCGGCTTGAAGGTGACGACGAAGAACTCGGCGTCGGCCGGCACTTCGCCCTTGCCCGCGGCGCCGATGAAGATCGAGCCCGAAGGGTTGATGCGGAAGCTGAAGATGCCGTCGGCGAAGAAGCCGCCGCGGCGCACGTCGACCGGCTCGAGCAGCGCGGCGTCGAAGCTGAGCTGCACCGGCGCCGAGCGCACCGCCTGGTCGCTGGTGACCTTGAGG
>CBDDRR010000349.1:0-4956 GCA_965233095.1 uncultured bacterium | reverse complement strand
AGCACACGGGCCGCGTCCATGCGGTAGGTGACGCCGGCGATGCGCGCCAGCGGCTCCTCGATGCCCTCGAAGCGGCCGATCGGGATCTTGAACTGGCGCCGCACGCGCGCGTACGCGCCTGACATGCGCGCCGCGGCCTTGCCGCCGGCCGTGCCCAGCGCCGGCAGGGAGATCGCACGGCCGACCGACAGGCAGTCCATCAGCATCTTCCAGCCGTTGCCCACCTGGACCTGCCCGCCGATGACCCATTCCATCGGCACGAACACGTCCTTGCCGCTGTTCGGGCCGTTCATGAAGGCGCCGCCGGGATTGTGGCGCAGGCCGATCTCGACGCCGGGCGTGTCGGTCGGAATCAGCGCGCAGGTGATGCCCAGGTCGCGCTTGCCGCCGAGCAGGCCGTCCGGGTCCTCGGCCTTGAAGGCCAGGCCGAGAATGGTCGCAATCGGTCCCAGCGTGATGTAGCGCTTCTCCCAGTTGACCCGGAAGCCCAGCACCTCCTTGCCCTTGTACTCGCCCTTGCAGGCGACGCCGATGTCCGGCATTGAGCCGGCGTCTGAGCCCGCCCAGGGCCCGGTGAGGGCGAACGCAGGAATCTCCTCGCCGCGCGCGAGCCGCGGCAGGAAGTGCTGCTTCTGCTCATCGGTGCCGTAGTGCATCAGCAGCTCGCCGGGACCGAGCGAGTTCGGCACCATCACCGTCACGGCCGCTGCGCCGCTGCGGCTGGCGATCTTCACCACCACTTCGGACTGGGCCCGCGCGGAGAAATCCAGCCCGCCGTATTCCTTGGGAATGATCATGCCGAAGAAGCGGTGCCTGGCGAGGTACGACCACACCTCGGGCGGCAGGTCGTTCAGTTCCTGGTTGATCTTCCAGTCGTCGAGCATGCCGCAGAGCTCTTCGACCGGCCCGTCCAGGAATGCCTGTTCCTCGTCATTCAGCTCGGCGCGCGGCGTGCGCAGCAGGGTGGTCCAGTTCGGCCGGCCGCTGAACAGCTCGGCGTCCCACCACACGGTGCCCGCATCGATGGCGTCCTTCTCGGTGGACGACATGGGCGGGAGCACGGACTTGAACCACTTCAGCAAGGGCTTGCTGAGCGTCGCCCGGCGCAGCGGCTTGTAGTTCAGCAGTCCTGCGACGAGCGCGAACACGATCCACGCTGCCGGCGCCAGGCCGTTGCCGGTGAGTTGCACCGCGAGCAGCAGGACTGCGGCGGCGCCGGTCCAGATCGGCAGCGGGCTGCGCCGGTAGGCGAGCGTGCCGGCCACGATGAGGGTCAGTAAAAGCCAGGTGATTCCGGACATGATGTTCTCCGCCTGTGTTTCCTCGGGCCGCGCATACGTCCTGCGACCATGCTGCCGCACTGCATCATCCGCTTATAACCCACGGAATCCGCGCCCGGCAAGCAACCAGGTCTTCGATTCAAACGTCCGTTGGGATTCGTATTTCGCACTGCAAAACAATCGCTTGCGGCGGCGAGCGCGGCCCAACAAACGTTTGAATTAATGAGGGTTCGCGGGCCTGCGGCGAGCCCTGCCCCGGGCTGGGGATAGTGCGCTGCAACAGGAGTGAATCAGGCCCCGGCGACGGGCTCCAGCCGGAAGCGCATCGACAGGTCCACCGCGCGCAGGTGCTTGGTGAGCCCGCCCACCGACACGAAGTCCACGCCGGTTTTGGCGATGGCGCGGACATTCGCAAGTTCGACGTTGCCGGAGGCTTCCAGGCGCGTGGTGCAGCCGGCTCGGCCGCGCGTCCGGGCGACCGCCTCGCGCAGCGTGTCGAGCGCGAAGTTGTCCAGCAGCACGATGTCCGCATTGCCGTCGAGCGCTGCCTCTAGCTCGTCCAGCGACTCGACTTCGATCTCGACCGTCAGGTCCGGGTGCGCCACCCGCGCCGCGGCCAGCGCTGCCCCGATGCCGCCGGCGGCAAGGATGTGGTTCTCCTTGATCAGGATGGCGTCGAACAGGCCGCGGCGGTGATTGGTGGCGCCGCCGCAGGCGACCGCGTACTTCTGGGCCGAGCGCAGGCCGGGCACAGTCTTGCGGGTGTCGAGCACGCGACAGCCCGTGCCGGCTACCTCGTCCGCGTAGCGGCGCGCGACGGTGGCCGTGCCGGACAGTGATTGCAGGAAGTTCAAGGCCGTGCGTTCGCCGCTGAGCAGGGCACGCGCCGGGCCGTCCAGGCGGCACAGGACCGCGCCCGCACCGATCGTCGCACCATCGTGAGCCGACCAGGCGATGGAAACCGCCGGGTCCAGCTGGGCGAACACCTCGTCGAACCAGGCGGTGCCGCACAGCACGGCGTCCTCCCGGCTCACGACGGTGGCCTGGGCGCGGCGGTCCGCGGGGATGAGGTCCGCAGTGACATCGCCCGGCCCGATATCTTCCTCGAGGGCGCGGGCGACGACGGACGCGATGTCGGGCGGGAGCTCGGGCTGCGGCATTCAGGGTCCTCCGGGCGGCGCGCGGCAGTATAGCCCGTGGCGTCCGGCGACGGCCCGGGCCGCGTGGACCGCGCGGGCCCTCTGTTATACTTGCAACCATCCATTCGGGATGAATGTCCCGAAATTCAAGCAACTACAAAATTTCGAGGAGTCCGCAATGGCGCACACCCTGCCCGATCTTCCCTACGCAATGGACGCCCTGGAGCCGCATATCTCGAAAGAGACGCTGGAGTTCCATTACGGCAAGCACCATCGCACCTATGTCGAAAAGCTGAACGGCCTGGTCGAGGGCAGCAAGTTTGCCGACGCCTCGCTCGAGGAGATCGTGCGCGGCAGCGACGGGGGCGTGTTCAACAATGCAGCCCAGGTCTGGAACCACACCTTCTACTGGCACTGCCTTTCGCCGAACGGCGGCGGCCGGCCGGGCGGCGACCTGGCCAAGGCCATCGATGCGTCGTTCGGTTCCTTCGATGAGTTCCACAAGCAGTTCTCCGACAAGGCGGTGACGCTGTTCGGCTCGGGCTGGGCGTGGCTGGTGAAGAAGCGGGACGGCAAGCTGGCCATCGTGCAGACGAGCAACGCCGCGACGCCGCTGACCGGCGACGCCAAGCCGCTGCTCACCTGCGACGTGTGGGAGCATGCCTACTACATCGATTACCGGAATGCCCGGCCGAAGTACCTCGAGGCCTTCTGGAAGCTGGTCAACTGGGACTTCGTGGCGAAGAACTTCGCGTGAGCCGGACGCGGATCGGCGGCCAACGAACATGCGTATGAACATGCGTGCAGTGTCGCTCGCGCTGGTTGCCTTGCTGGCCCTGCCGGCCTGCGTGCCGCTGGCCATCGGCGGAGCCGCGGCCGGCGGCTACTACATCGCGAAAGACGAGCGTCCCGTGGCCGTGATGGCGTCGGATACGCGGATCACCACCGCGGTGAGATCCCGGCTGATCGGCGACAAGTACGTCGACGGTTTCCAGATCAGCGTGGCGACCTACGAGGGCGTGGTGACGCTGCGCGGCGAAGTGAGCAGCACCATCCCGCGCGAGCAGGCGGAACGGCTGGCTGCAGGAGTCGACGGCGTCAAGTCCGTCCGCAATGAAATAAAAATCGTGCGCGCAGCGCAGAATCGAGGCTGAGAATGGCACGAATTGAACTGTTCAACGAGGAGAAAGTGGCGATGGCAGATCTCAACGAGCGGATCGAGCAGACGCTTGCGTCTCACCCGGTCCTGCTGTTCATGAAGGGCAGTCCGGACTTCCCCCAGTGCGGCTTTTCGGCGCAGGCCGTGGCCGCGCTGCGTGCCTGTGGCGCGGAGTTCGGGTCGTTCAATATCTTCGAGGACCCGGAGATTCGCGAGGGCCTGAAGGCCTACTCGAGCTGGCCGACCTATCCGCAGCTCTACGTCAACGGCGAGCTGGTCGGCGGCTGCGACATCGTGGTGGAGATGTACCATTCGGGCGAGCTGAAGAAGCTGCTCGACGAGGCGACCGCGAAGGCCTGATATCTGAAACGGGGAAAAGGGGACATTGCTCAGTTCCGCGCGCGGGACTGAGCAATGTCCCCTTTTTCATGGACCGCGTTTCGTTTGCTCGTAGATGCCGCGGAACTGGTTGACGATGGTGCAGAACACCTCGGCGGTGATGCGCGCGTCGTAACCGGCCGAGTGCGCGGAGCTGCTGTCCCACGTAAGGCCGGCGGCCTCGACAATTCGCGACAGCACGGTCTGGCCGTAGGCGATCCCGCCCAGCGTCGCGGTGTCGAAGCTGGAGAAGGGATGGAAGGGGTTGCGCTTGATGCCGCAGCGCTCGATGGCGGCATTGAGGAAATGCAGGTCGAAGAACGCATTGTGGCCGACCAGGATGGCGCGTGTGCATTCGTGCTCGCGCACCGCCGCGCGCACCTCGCGGAAGATCCGCTGCAGCGCGTCCTGCTCCGGCAGGGCGGGGCGCAAGGGGTGATGCGGGTCGATGCCGTTCACCTCCAGCGAGGCCGCTTCCATGTTCGCGCCCTCGAAGGGCTTGACGTGATAGCGATGCGTGGCGCCAGGTGCGAAGCTGCCGTCGCTGCGCAGCTCGATCATCACTGCGGCAATTTCCAGCAGTGCGTCGGTGCGCGGGTTGAACCCGCCAGTCTCGACGTCCACGACCACCGGCAGGAAGCCGCGGAAACGCCGCGCCATGAGCCCGGAGGAGTCGTCGTCGTCGCGCGCCAGGATGGTCGGCTCGGTCATGCGTCGCCGCCCGCCATGGCCCAGGCCACGGCTTCGCCAGCGCGAAACGGCACGAGCCGATCGTCGCCGGCCTCGTAGTCCGCAGGGGGACGCCATTCGCGGCGCTCGAGCACGATGTGCTCGTCGTTCAGCGGCAGCCCGTAGAACTGCGCGCCGTGAACGCTGGCGAAGGCCTCGAGTCGGTCGAGCTGTCCCGCGGCCTCGAAAGCCTCGGCGTAAATCTCGATGCCGACCGGCGCCGAGTAGATGCCGGCGCACCCGCAGGCCGATTCCTTGCTGCGCCGCGTGT
>CBDDRR010000348.1:0-9600 GCA_965233095.1 uncultured bacterium | reverse complement strand
TAGAATGCCGCCCACTTGTCTATGTTGCCGTGCTAGACCTCGTCGGTGACGTCATCGATGAAGGTCAGGCCAAACAGCACCAGGTTCCGATCCACCCCATCCAGGTACTCGAATTCCGCGTCGTAGATCGAGCCGCGCTTGCCGTAGCGGTCCACCAGGTAAAGCGCGCTGCCGCCGATGCCCTCGATGACCGGACTGCGCACCGCCAGCGTCCCCGGCTTGTTGCTCAGCGCAGCGGCACCCCGGTCGATGGCCGAGGCGCGGGCGCGGGCCGCATCGGCGACCCGGATCGCGAAGCCGCACGCGCTCGGGCCGTGCTCGCGCGCGAAATCAGCGGCGAAACTGTCGGGTTCCTCGTTGACAAGGAAGTTGATGTCGCCCTGGCGGTAAAGGGTCACCTTGCGCTCGCGATGCTTGCCGATGGCGGTGAAGCCCATGTGGCGGAACAGGCTGTGCAGCAACGCCGCGTCGGGCGCGGCGAATTCGACGAATTCGAAACCGTCTATGCCCAGGGGATTGTCCTGAACGTCGGTCATGGCAGTCTCCGAAGGAATGCGTGTACAAGAAGGGTTGATTAGTTACAAGTGAAACTATTATAGTCCCGGCAGTGTTACAGCAACAAGCTGCGATGCACCATGAGTGACGAAACCCTGGTCCTGGAGAAATTCCTGCCTTACCGGCTCTCGGTGCTGTCCAATCGACTGAGCGCCGCGATCGCAGAGGCCTACTCGAGCCGTTTTGGCCTGTCCATCCCGGAATGGCGCGTGATGGCCGTGCTGGCGCTGGAACCCGGGCTGTCTGCGGCCGAGGTCGCCGACCGCACGGCGATGGACAAGGTGGCCGTCAGCCGCGCAGTCGGCCGGCTGATCTCGACCGGGCGCGCGCAGCGCGAAGTCGCGGCGGGCGACCGGCGCCGCAGCATGCTGGAGCTCACCTCCGAGGGACGGCGCATCTATCGCCGCATCGCGCCGGCGCTGCGCCGCTACGAGAGCGAGCTGCTCGACGGGCTGGACCCGCAGGACCAACAACAGCTCGAGTCGCTGCTGCGTCGCCTCGAGACACGCGCCACGGCGCTGAAACCGCCGCGCATCGAATGACGCCGTGGTCACTCGATGGCTGTACGTACGTCGATCAGCTCCGGGAACAGCCGAATGTCGATTGCGGCGCGCAGGAATTTCACGCCGGAAGAGCCGCCCGTACCGCGCTTGTGGCCGATGATGCGCTCCACGGTCTTGAGATGACGGAAACGCCACAGCTGGAAATTGACCTCCATGTCGACGAGCTTCTCGCACATATCGTAGGCGTCCCAGTGCTGCTGCGTGTCCTCGTAAATGGTCTTGAATACGGCCACCACACCAGGGTGACTTCCGACGGGCTCCGACCAGTCGCGCTCGACGCGCTCCGCCGGCACGGGCAGGCCGCGGCGGGCCAGCAGGCGCAAAAACTCGTCGTAGATCGAGGGCGCCTCGAGCGCCTCGCGCAAGCGCGCCAGGGCTGCGGCGTCATGCTCGAACACCGCGAGGTAGCCGGCGTCCTTGTTGCCGAGCAGGAACTCGAGCAGCCGGAACTGGACCGACTGGAATCCAGAGGCCTGGCCGAACACGTGCCGGAAGCGCGCGTACTCCGACGGTGTCAGCGTCTCCAGCACGCCCCACTGGTGGAACATCTGCTGCTGCACCTGCTTGACCCGCGCCAGCACCTTGAAGCACGGCTCGAGCTCGTCCGCGCGGATCGACGCGATCGCCGCCTCCAGCTCGTGGATGATGAGCTTCATCCACAACTCGGTGACCTGGTGCTGCACGATGAAAAGCATCTCGTCATGGTGCGGCGGATCCGACAGCGGCTGCTGCGCGGACAGAATCCGGTCCAGCCCGAGGTAGCCCGCGTAACTCAACCGGTCCCGCAGGTCGCGGTGAATTCCGGCCTCCATTTCCCTTCTGTGCATCGACATCTCCTGCTGCGGCAACGCAACATCCACGGGCCTGCCCCGGTCCGTCGGCGGCCGCCTGCGAAGTGTATAATGCCGCGCTGTTTGCGGCCCGGCCGACCGGCCCTGGGCCAGAGTATCAGGAGGAGTCCCTGGTGAAGACGATTGCCGAGTTCCGGATCCCGTACCGGCAGGTGCTCGATCCCGACGGCCGGGTCGTGGCCGACCTGCCCGGGTTCGCCAAAGACCCGGAAGAATTGCTGCGGCTGTACCGGCTGATGACGCTGACGCGCACTTTCGACACCAAGGCCATCAACCTGCAGCGCACGGGCAAGCTCGGCACCTACGCCTCGAGCCTGGGCCACGAGGCAGCGCATGTCGGTGTCGGCGCGGCAATGCGGCCGGAAGATTGCTTCGCGCCCATGTACCGGGAGTACGGCGCGCAGTTCTGGCGGGGCGTGCGGATGGAGGAGGTGCTGCTCTACTGGGGCGGCGACGAGCGCGGCAACGATTTCGCCGGTCCTAAACACGACTTCCCGTGGTGCGTACCCATCGGCACGCAATGCCTGCATGCCGCCGGCGCGGCGCTCGCCTTCAAGCTCCGCAAGGAGCCGCGCTGCGCCGTCAGCGTAATCGGTGACGGCGGCACGTCGCAGGGTGACTTCTACGAGGCGCTGAACCTGGCCGCCGTGCGCGACCTGCCGGTGGTGTTCGTGGTGGTGAACAACAAGTGGGCCATCAGTGTGCCGCTTTTCATGCAGACGGCCTCCAAGACGCTGGCGCAGAAAGCGATCGCCGCGGGCATGCCCGGCATCCAGGTGGACGGCAACGACGTCATCGCGGTGCGCCAGACCATGGAGGAAGCGCTCGAGCGCGCCCGCTCCGGCCACGGCCCGATGCTGGTCGAGGCAGTAACCTACCGCCTGTCCGACCACACCACGGCCGACGACGCCAGCCGCTACCGCGAGAAGGACGAGGTCGAGGCCGCCTGGAAGACCGAGCCGATGATCCGCATCCGCCGCTACCTGATGGAAACGGGCGCCTGGAGCGAGCAGGACGAAGAAGCACTCAAGGCCGAGTGCTCGCAGCAGGTGGACGCCGCGGTTGCCGCCTACCTGGACACGCCGGTGCAGCCGGTCGAGGCCATGTTCGACTCCATGTTCGCCGAGCTGCCGGAAGCGATGGTGGAGCAGCGCGACACTGCGCGCCGCTTCGTCAACTCGGGGGGCCACCACTGATGGCGCGCATCACGCTCATCGAGGCGGTGACCATGGCGCTGGCCTGGGAAATGGAGCATGACGACAGTGTCGTCGTGCTGGGCGAGGACGTCGGCGTGAACGGCGGCGTGTTCCGTGCCACCGCCGGCCTGCAGCAGCGCTTCGGGCCGGACCGGGTCATGGACACGCCGCTGGCCGAATCCATGATCGCCGGCATGTCCATCGGCATGGCCGCCCAGGGCATGAAGCCCATCGCCGAAATCCAGTTCATGGGCTTCATCTATCCCACCGTGGACATGATGATCAACCACGCGGGCCGGCTGCGGAACCGCACGCGCGGCCGACTGCACGTACCGATGGTGTTGCGCGCACCCTTCGGCGGCGGCATCCACGCCCCCGAACACCACTCCGAGAGCACCGAGGCGCTGTTCGCCCATATGCCCGGCATCCGGGTGGTGATCCCCTCCTCGCCCCGCCGCGCCTACGGCCTGCTGCTGGCGGCGATTCGCGATCCCGACCCGGTGGTGTTCCTCGAGCCGAAGCGCATCTATCGCTTGCAGAAACAGGAGGTCGAGGACAACGGCCAGGCGCTGCCGCTGGACACCTGCTATATCCTGCGCGAAGGCGACGACGTCACGATCGTGACCTGGGGCGCGATGACTTTCGAGACGCTCAAGGCGGCCGAGGAGCTGGACAAGGAAGGCATCAGTGCCGAGGTGATCGACCTGGCGACCATCAGCCCGCTGGACATCGACACCATCCTGGAGTCGGTCGAGAAAACCGGCCGGCTGGTCATCGTGCACGAGGCCGCACGCACCTGCGGCGTCGGCGCCGAGGTCGCGGCCGGGGTCGCGGAGAAAGGCATCTGGGACCTCAAGGCGCCGATCATGCGCGTCACCGGCTACGATACGGTGATGCCGCTGTTCCGGCTCGAGTACGAATACCTGCCCAGCGTCGCGCGCATCATCGACGGCGTGAAAAAGACCTTCGAGGACTAGGGCCTGTTCACACTTGTCGGGTTGCCGCGTTGTCGCCCCGAAGCGCGCCAGGCAAGGCACGAGGAGAGAAGTCTAGTGACTCTAAACGAACGACGAGTAACGCCGCATGGCACGCTTCGGGGCACAACCCGAAGGGACGGGGCCATTTTTCCGCCAGCCGGCGTTGCAGCTCGCTGGTGTAGAACGACTACACTGCGCTCGCTGCGCCTTGGCTGGCGGAAAAATGGCCGCCGTCGCGACGACCCGACAAGTGCGAACAGGCCCTCAGCATGAGCGTCAAGACATTCAATCTCCCGGACCTCGGCGAGGGACTGCCGGAGGCGGAAATCGTCAGCTGGCTGGTCGCCGAGGGCGACGTGGTCAAGGTGGACCAGCCGATGCTGTCGGTGGAGACCGCCAAGGCCGTGGTCGAGGTGCCCGCGCCGTACAGCGGCCGCATCGCAAAGATTCATGCCCCGGACGGCACGATCCTCCCGACCCATGCCCCGCTGGTCGACATCGACACCAGCGGCGCGGCCGCCGCCCCCGCGGCGCCGAAAGCTGAGCCGAAAGCTGAGCCGAAAGCCGAGCCGAAAGCTGCCGAGACGCCGGCGGGCAAGGACCGCGAGGACTCCGGCACGGTGGTCGGCAAGATGATGACCAGCGACGAAGTGCTGGAGGATGCCGACATCGCGGGTCGCGGCCGGCGGCGCACCGCGGGACGGGTCAAGGCGGCCCCGGCGGTGCGCGCGCTTGCCAAGCAGCTCGGCGTCGAGCTCGAGAACTGCCGCCCCAGCGGCCGGCATGACCGCATCATCGCGGACGACGTGCGTGCCGCGGCCGGCGGCGCCGCACCCGCCACGGCGCGCCAGGTGCCCAGGGTCAAGTTGCCGCCAGGCAAGCCCGAGCAGCTGCGGGGTCCGCGGCGCGCCATGGCGCAGAGCATGAGCGCCGCGCGCGATCACATCTCCCAGTGCACCATCTTCGACGACGCCGACATCCACTACTGGGCGCACGGCCAGGACATTACGGCGCGCCTGTTGCGCGCCATCGCTGCCGGTTGCCGCGCCGAGCCCGCGCTGAACGGCTTCTTCGACGGCGACGCCATGAGCCGCCAGCTCGAGACACGCGTCGACATCGCGATCGCCGTGGATACGCCCGAGGGGCTGATCGTGCCGGTGATCCGTGACGTAGGGCAGAAGTCGCCGCAGGAACTTCGCGCCGATCTCAACGCCATCAAGAAGGCCACGCGGGAACGCAGCGTAAAACCCGAGGACATGCGGGACTTCACCTTCACGCTGTCCAACTTCGGCATGATGGCGGGACGATATGCCACGCCGGTGGTGGTGCCGCCGACCATTGCCATCCTGGGCGCGGGCGGCCTGCGCCACGACGTGGTCGCTGTCATGGGCGGCATCGAGACACACCGCAGGATCCCGCTGTCGCTGACCTTCGACCATCGCTGCGCGACCGGCGGTGAGGCATGCCGTTTCCTGGCCGCCGTGATCGAGGACCTGCAGAGGCATGACTGACGGACACCGGCATGCATCGACGCACCGCTGACGCCCGGTCTCGTTTCCTCGAACAGGTGGCCGCTGCGGCCGTGGCCGCCGCCGGGGACGAGTTCGGACTGGACGCTGCCGCCTATATCCACCAGTACTACCGCAACACCTCCCTCGACGACCTGAAGGATCGCGAGGTCGAGGACCTGGCAGGCGCGGCGCTATCGCATCTTCGGCTCGGGCTCCGCCGTGAGCCGGGCGTGCCGCGCATCCAGGTGTGCAACCCGTCGCGCCGCACCGAAGGCTGGAACTCGGAGCACACCATCGTCCAGGTCGTCAACGACGACATGCCGTTCCTGGTCGACTCGACCAGCATGGTGCTCAACCGCCATGGCAGCTATATCCACCTGACGGTGCACCCGGTCCTGCACACGCGGCGCGACGACCGGGGATACCTCACGGATGTGCCCACCCCGGAGCATGCCGGCCCCGACGCCCGGCTCGAGTCGTTCATGCACCTCGAGATCGACCGCGAAACCGCGCCGGATGTCCTGGAGCAGGTCGCCGGCGAGCTTGAGCGGGTGCTGGGCGACGTGCGCGCCGCCTGCCAGGACTGGGGCGCCATGCGCGGCCGCGCGCGCGAGATCTGTGCGGAGCTGGAGGCGGACCCGCCGCCCCTCGACGCGGAGACCGTCAAGGAAAGCCGCGAGCTGCTGGAGTGGATGGCGGACGACCATTTCACCTTCCTCGGTTACCGCGAGTACGAGCTGGTCCATGGCGACGAGTCCGATCAGCTGCGGGCGTTGCCGGACACAGCGCTCGGCATCCTGCGCCGCCCGCCGCCGCAGGAGATTGCCGGCAATGCGCCACTCGCCGGCCGCGAAATCCGGCGCCAGGCGCGCTCGCGGGACCTGCTGATCATTACCAAGGCCAATTCGCGCGCCACCGTTCATCGCAACAGCTACCTCGACTACGTCGGCATCAAGTGCTTCGACGCCGAAGGCCGCGTGACCGGTGAACGTCGCTTTCTCGGCCTCTGGACCTCCGCCGCCTACAGCCGGAGCCCACGCGAAATCCCGCTGCTGCGCGACAAGCTGCGGCGTGTCATCGCCAACTCGGGGCTCCGCCCCGACAGCCACGGCGGCAAGGCGCTGGTGCACATCCTCGACACCTACCCGCGCGACGAGCTGTTCCAGAGCAGTCTCGCCGAGCTGCTGCGCATCAGCACGGGCATCTACTCGCTGCAGGAACGCCAGCGCACCAAGCTGTTCGTCCGCCGCGATGCCTTCCGGCGCTTCTTTTCCTGCCTGGTGTTCGTGCCGCGCGACCGCTACAACACACAAGTCCGCGAGCGCATCCAGGAGATCCTGCTGGACGCGTTTCGCGGCGTCAGCATCGAGTCGGCGGTCGAGATGTCCGAGTCGAGCCTTGCCCGCGTCCATTTCATCGTGCGCACCCCGCAGGGCACCGTGCCGCGGATCCAGGTGGGCGCTGTCGAACGCCGCATTGCCGAAGCGGTGCGCACCTGGGCGGATTACCTGCGCGACGAGCTGGTCGAGCGTTTCGGCGAGGAAGACGGCCTGGCGCTGTTCAGGGAATACGGCAAGGTGTTTCCGGCGGCCTACCTCGAGGACGTGACGCCGCGCGAGGCCACCTTCGACATCGAGCGCCTGGAAGCGATCAAGGCTGCGCCCCGCCGGCTGCGCATGAGCCTCTATCGCCCGGTGGGCTTTGCGGATGACCGGGTGCGCTTCAAGCTGTTCCACGGCGTCAGCCCGATGCCCCTGTCCGAAATTCTACCGATCCTGGAGAACATGGGGCTGCGCGTCATCAGCGAGCGTCCTTACCATCTGCGCGCGGCTGAAGCCGCCGGCCAGGACGTGTGGATCCAGGACTTCGAGATGAGCGCGGCCGACGGCCAGGCCGTCAACCCGGGCAAGATCAAGGAGCTCTTCCAGGACGCCTTTGAGAACATCTGGATCGGGCGCGTCGAGAACGACGGCTTCAACCGGCTGATCCTCAAGGCGCGGCTCGACTGGCGCCAGGCCGCGCTGTTGCGCGCGCTGTGCCGCTACCTGCTGCAGACCGGCCTGCCGTTCTCCCAGGCCTACATGGAGCAGGTGCTGGCGGAGCACGCGCTGATCGCCCAGATGCTGGTCGAATTGTTCGAGGGCCGGTTCGATCCCGACCTGCCGGAGAAGCGGCGCGAGCGCACCGTCATGACGCTGAACCAGGCCGTGGCCCACGCGCTCGACCAGGTGGCAAGCCTCGATGCGGATCGCATGCTGAACGCCTTCCGCGCGCTCATCCTGGCAACGCTGCGCACCAATCACTTCCAGCGCGACGAGCACGGCCGGCCCAAGCGCTATCTCTCGCTCAAGCTGGACCCGCACAAGATCCCGGACCTGCCGCTGCCGCGCCCCATGTTCGAGATTTTCGTCTACTCGCCGCGCGTCGAGGGTGTGCACCTCCGTGGCGGCCTCGTGGCCCGCGGCGGGCTGCGGTGGTCGGACCGGCGCGAGGATTTCCGCACCGAGGTGCTCGGCCTGATGAAGGCGCAGGCGGTAAAGAACGTGCTCATCGTGCCGGTCGGCGCGAAGGGCGGCTTCGTGCCGAAGCGGCTGCCGGCCGGGGACCGCGGCGCAGTGATGAAGGAAGTGGTCGATTGCTACAAGACCTTCATCAACGGCCTGCTCGACTTGACCGACAACCTGGTCGACGGCGTCGTCGTGCCGCCGCGCGACGTAGTGCGCCATGACGGTGACGACAGCTATCTGGTCGTGGCGGCGGACAAGGGCACGGCCACGTTCTCGGACACCGCGAATTCCGTCGCTGCGGAGCACGGCTACTGGCTCGACGACGCCTTCGCCTCCGGCGGCTCGATGGGCTACGACCACAAGAAGATGGGCATCACGGCGCGCGGCGGCTGGGAGGCCGTCAAGCGGCACTTCCGCGAGATCGGCATCGACACGCAGAGCGACGCCTTCTCAGTCGCCGGCATCGGCGACATGAGCGGCGACGTATTCGGCAACGGCATGCTGCTGTCGTCCTGCATGCGGCTCCGCGCCGCCTTCAACCACCAGCACATTTTCCTCGATCCGGATCCCGACCCGGCAGCGAGCTTCGCCGAACGCGGGCGGCTGTTCGAGCTGCCGCGCTCCACCTGGGAGGACTATGATCGCGGCCTGATCTCGGCTGGCGGCGGCGTGTGGTCGCGCAGCGAAAAGCTGATCCAGCTGGCCCCGCAGGCGCGCGAAATGCTCGATCTCGACCGGGAAGGCGTCACGCCGGACGAGCTGATTCGGGCCATCCTGCGCATGCACGTAGACCTGCTCTGGAACGGCGGCATCGGCACCTACGTCAAGGCCAGCACCGAGACCCACCCGGAGGTAGGCGACCGCGCCAACGACGGGGTGCGCATCAACGGCAGCGAGCTGCGCTGCCGCGTGGTCGGCGAGGGCGGCAACCTGGGCTTCACGCAGCGCGGCCGCATCGAGTTCGCGCTGCACGGCGGCCGCATCAACACGGACTTCATCGACAACTCGGCGGGCGTCGACTGCTCAGACCACGAGGTCAACATCAAGATTCTCATCAGCGTCGCCAACCGCCACCGGGCGCTGACCGCGGCACGGCGCGAGAAACTGCTGGTCGCAATGACGGACGAGGTCGCCGCGCTCGTGTTGCGCAACAATTACCTGCAGACCCAGGCCATCAGCATCGCCGAGTCGACCGCCGCCGATCGAGTCAACGAGCACGCCTGGTTCATCCGGCAGCTGGAGAAGCGCGTCGCCCTGAACCGCGCCCTCGAGTACCTGCCCGACGAAGAGGAGATCGAGCTGCGGCGCAAGGCAGGCAAGGGCCTCACGCGGCCGGAGCTGGCGGTGGTGATGAGCTACGCCAAGATGGCGTTGTACGCGGAGATGGTGCGCTCCAACGTGCCGGAGGATCCGTATCTGGCGAAAGAGCTGGAGCGCTAT
>CBDDRR010000347.1:0-23193 GCA_965233095.1 uncultured bacterium | reverse complement strand
CGGCCAGGGATAACCGACCAGGGCGCTGGCGGCGGCATCGGCCAGCACCGGCGCCGGCGTTGGACGCCGCCAGTGGCGCGCCAGCAGGCGACGAGCCAGCGGCAGGATGTCCGCCGGCCGCTCGCGCAGCGGCGGGATGTGCAGGGGGAACACGTTCAGGCGGTAATACAGGTCCTCGCGCAGCCGGGCCTCGGCCACGGCAGCGCGCAGGTCGCGGTTGGAAGTGGAGACGATTCGCACGTTGAAGCGGATCACTCGGCGCCCGCCGATGCGCTCGACCTCGCGCTCCTGCAGCACCCGCAGCAGCTTGGCCTGCAGGCCGATCTCCATCTCGGTGATTTCGTCGAGCAGCAGCGTCCCGCCCTCGGCCTGCTCGAACTTGCCCGCGCGCGACTCCGTGGCGCCGGTGAAAGCGCCCCGCTCGTAGCCGAACAGCATGGCCTCGAGCATGTTCTCCGGGATGGCGGCGCAATTCAGCGCAACGAACGGGCCGGCGTGCCTGGCGGAGGCGCCGTGCAGGAAACGCGCGTAGACCTCCTTGCCGACGCCCGACTCACCGGTCAGCATCACGGCCGCATCCGAGCGCGCCACGCGGGCGGCGAGCTCCAGCAACTCGCGGCTCACGGGGTCGGCCGCCACGGGCGCCAGCCCGTCCGCGTCGCGCCCGTCAAGCTGCAGTGCTGCCTCCATCAGATAACCCCTTCGCAGTGTCCGTCGCGGCCACACGACCGCCGAACAGACCTACAGCAAGTTCCATGCCGGAACCTGCCAGGCCGATTAAAAACAAGGGGTTATGTTCTCCAGCCGGGGAGCGGCCGGCTCGCCGTCAAGTTTCCGTCGCGAAGCCGAGGCGATCGATACCGAACTTGCGCAGCTTCTCCACCAGGGTGGTGCGCCGCATGCCGAGGGACTTGGCCGCGTCCGCCACGGTGCCGCCGCTCTCGGCGAGCGCCTTGCGGATCAGCTGTTCCTCGATGTCGTTGAGGTAGTCCTTCAGGCCGCGGCCCGGCCCGAAGCCCGGCTCCTCCGCCTCGGCGGGTACCTCCGCCTGAGCCTGGGCGGGCGCCGTCAGCGTCGTACGCTCTGCCGCGGCCGCCGTGAAATCCGGCAGCGGCGCGGCGGAGTCGGCCGCGCGGGCATGAGCGCGGATATGGGGCGGCAGGTCCTGCACCCCGACGGGTGCACCGGGGTGCAGGATCGCCAGGCGCTCCACCAGGTTGGCCAGTTCGCGCACGTTGCCAGGCCAGTCATGCCGCGCCATGGCGGCCAGCGCATCCTGGGTGAAACTGACCGTTCCTTGTCCCTCGGCCTCGAGACGCGCTACCAGCTCGGCGGTCAGCAGCGGGAGGTCCCCGCGCCGGTCGCGCAGGGCCGGCATCTCGATCGGGAAAACGTTGATTCGGTAATAGAGGTCACCCCGGAAGGTACCCTCCTCGACCATGGCCTCGAGGTTACGGTGAGTTGCGCACACGATGCGCACGTTGGCCGGCATCGGCCGGCCGCTGCCGAGCCGTTCGAACTGGCGCTCCTGCAGCACGCGCAGCAGCTTGCGCTGCATCTGCAGCGACATGTCGCCGATCTCGTCGAGGAAAAGCGTGCCGTTCTCGGCCAGCTCGAAGCGACCCTTGCGAGCCGCCAACGCACCGGTGAAGGCGCCTTTCTCGTGGCCGAACAGCTCGCTCTCGAGCAGGTCGGCCGGGATCGCGCCGCAGTTCACCGCAACGAACGGCCCGTCGCGCCGCAGCGAATGGTAATGGATGTGCCGTGCCGCGACTTCCTTGCCGGTGCCGGTCTCACCGAGGATCAGTACCGTCGAGTCGGTCGGCGCCACCCGCTGGATCATGCGACGGATGTTCTGCACCGGTTCGCTCTTGCCCACCAGCGAGCGGAACAGCTCGACGTCACGCGGCGCCGCGGCCTTGTATCGTGCCAACTTGCCGAGCAGCGGCACCAGCTGCGCATGCCGCAAGGGACGCTCGACGCGCCCGAGCAGCCGGCCGTTCAGGCCCTTGAGGCGATCGGGGATCGGCTGTCCCAGGCCGATGGTGATCACCGGCGGACCGTCGTTCCAGCCGTCGAGCGCCTTCAATGCCGGCGCGCCCGCTCCGTCGCACAGCATCACGGCCGACCAGCTGTCGGCGGAGACGGCATGGTCGGCAATCGAATCCGGGAAGACGACTTCGCAGCGCAGTCCGAGAAAAGCCAGGGCGTGCGCCACCTCGTCCGCGATCGCGCCATCCGCCACCACTATCATCGCTGGCGGCAGTCGCTCCAGCGAAGCGGCGTCCACTTGTCCTGAACGACTCGGCTCCATGTGTCCCCGGCGGGTCTGCGCCCGATCAACCCCGTGATGACGGTACGGTTCCGTCTTGTTATTCACGTCGCCGGTCTGTCTGGAGCAGGCTCCCGGCCAGCAGCGACGGCGCTTATGTTAACGGACTCGGGGACAACTTGAACGATCAGCGTCACATTTCTGACGCGGACGATTCGCGGGCGATTGCGAAGCTTACTGCGCGGCCTTGGGCCGTTGCTGCGCGATGCTGCGGCGATGGCGACGGAACACCAGCCGCTCGAGGCGTTCCTTGACGCCGGGACCGAGCCGGCGAAACTCCACCGAAACATGGCCTTCCTCGCCGGGCAGCGGCTCGATGACGACGCCGCAGAGCACCACCGGCCGCGGCAGGCTGGCGCTGAAGTGGATGCTCAGCTCCACCACGGTGCCGGGCTCGACTGGCTTGCCCGCATCGAACACTATCCCGCGTGAGGACAAGCGCATCGACACGGGTCCCGGCGCCGCCGACTCCGGCAACAGCGCCTCGGTCAGCAGGGTGAGCACCAGGTCGAACTTGGCCTCGAGCCGCTCCATTTGCGCAATCAGCGGGGAGGGCTCCTCGGCCTGGCGGACCGCGCCCTCCTCGATCAGTGTCAGGGCGTTCAGCAGCGCAATGTTGCGCTCATCCGAGCGCGCCAGCTGGTCCCGTTCGGGCAGCCGGTCGAGCACCCGCCAATCCAGCGGCAAGGCGCCGTCCCAGCTGAGTCGCCCTTCCAGGATGCTCGAGTTCAAGCACCGCGCTCCGCGTCGTAGGCATTGCGGGCACGGCGTCCCTGGCGCAGCTCGTTGAGCTCCTCAGCCACCGCCGCGCGGCAGTTCTCGGCCAGGCTCATGACGCGGCGGTAGATGACGGCGACAGTCTCGATCGCCTCGGCCTGGGCCAGGTCCTGCGGCCCCGTCACCAGCTCCTCGAGCAGCGCGCGGCACAATGCCTCCAGCTCCATCGCCTCGTCCCAGGCGTCCGCAGCCGCCGCGGCGTCCAGGGCATGGGCAGTTTCCAGCAGGGCCTGCAGGGTCTCTCGCGGCCCGGCGCCTTCCGGCGGCGGCTGGCGGGCCGGCATCATGGCGCGGTCTCCGTGCCGCCGACGATGCGGTCCCAGGCTTGCTTGATCTCACGCAGCAGCCGCGACACCTCGTCGAGGATGGCCACGTCGTTGCGCAGGTTCGCCTCCATGAGACGACGGGCAATGTACTCGTACAGCGCGTCCAGGTTGCCGGCCAGCTCACCGCCGCGTTCATGATCGAGCGAAGCACGCAGGCCCTCGACCAGGCTGATGGCCTTGCCGATGCGCTCGCCCTTGGCGGCCACTTCGCCGTTCTCCATGTCGCCGCGCGCCAGGCTGACGCGGTCCAGTGCGCCCTCCAGCATCAGCTGCACGAGGCGCTCCGGCGGCGCGCCCTCAACCTGGGAACGAGCGCCGACCTGCTCGTACTCCTTCATCGCGCTGCGCATGCTGTGTAGGTTCATCTTGTTTTATTCCCGGCCCCTGACGGGGTTTCGTGGTCTTGCGTCCAGGGCCTCAAGCCCCCGGCACCGGCAGCGTGGCGAGGCGGGATGCAAGGAAACTGCTGGTGTTCTGCATCTGGGCGACCATCTGGTCGAGGGCGGTAAACTGCCGCATCAGCCGCGCCTCGACACTCTCCATGCGCCGGTCGAGCTGGTCCCGCCGCTGCTCCAGCGAGCGCAGCGACGACTGCAGGCTCTCCGTGCGATTGGCAAGCACGCCGTCGGCGTCAGTGTAGATTGCAATGTTCTCGGTCAACGCGTTGCCGAAGCCACGCAGCGAGGCCAGCACCTCCACCTGGTCCTCTCCGAGACGGGCCGCGAAGGCGTCCTCGTCAATACTGAGCTTGCCGTTGCGGTCCGAGCGCAGGCCGAGCTCGACCGCGTTCCAGGTCGCGCCAGTATCGGCGCCAAGGGCGGCCGGCAGGGCGCCGCGGATGGCGCGCAGCGTCGAGTCGCCCGTCAGCGCCGAGCGCTGGCCGGTCTCGATGTTGAAACTCGACAGGTTGGCGGACAAATCGATCATCGCATTGTAGGCGGTGACGAACTCGTCCAGCGCAGCGCGGGTCGCTTCCGCGTCCCGCCCCACGGACAGCTCTACCGGGGCCTCGGTCAGGGCCCTGAGATTGAGCGTCACGCCGGGCAACACGTCGTCGACCACGTTTGAAGAGCTGCTCAGCTCCAGGCCTGCCACGCTGAAACGGGCGTCGGCCGGCACGACGGTCTCGGTCATGGTGGCCGAGGCGAGATTGGGATCCAGGCTCCCGGACACAGACACGCTGACGGTGTTCGCCAGGCCGCTTTCCTCGGCGCTCAGCAGCAAGCGCCACTCGGCGCCGTCGCGCACCAGGGTGGCCAGCACGCCGGCATCCGCATCATTGATGGCATTGCGCACGTCTCGCAGCGTGTTGGCGCCTTCGGCGATGGTGACGGTGACAGGGTCGCCGGCCCCGAGCGAGATCGTCAGGTCGCCGGCGCCGAGTGCTGCGTCGGGATCGGCAAAGCCGGCGCTGGCGAGCGACTGCGCGCGCGCCAGCTCGAAAACTTCGATGGTGTAACGCCCCACGTCGGCGGCCGCGGTGGCGGTGGCCGTAAGGGCTGAATCGCTGGAGAGCTGGACGCTGCGCGCGTCTTCCACGCCCGTAAGCGCGGCCAGCGCCTCCTCGAGCGTGGCCAGGCCGCTCTTGACCTGGCCGAGTGCAGAGATCTGGGACTCGAATCTCGACTCGAGGCGGTTCAGTCGGCCCTCGGCCGGCGCCCGCTCGGCGGCAACCAGCTGCTGGACCAGGGACCCGAGGTCCAGTCCTGAGCCGACGCCGAGAGAAGAAATGCCTGCCATGCCGATGAACTCCTGGAAACTTCATCCGGGGGTCCCGGGGTGTTTGGCGGCCGGCCGGGCTAGTGCCCGCACCGGCCGCCTGTCCATCCCGGGATCCGGGCTTGCGGCCTGGACCTAGCGGAGCAGGTTCAGGACGCTCTGCGGCGCCGCGTTGGCCTGCGCCAGCATGGCCACGCCGGCCTGCTGCAGGATCTGGGCGCGGGTCAGCGCGGCCGTCTCGGCAGCGAAGTCCGCGTCCATGATGCGCGAGCGCGAAGCCGACAGGTTCTCGGCCGTGGTCTGCAGGCTGCGGACAACGGACTCGAAGCGATTCTGGATCGCACCGAAGTCGGCACGCGTGCTGTTCACCGACTCCAGGGCAGTATCGACGGCGCCCATCATGGTGTTCGCATTGGCTACGCTCGTCACATCACCAGCGATAATCGGCGTCGTAGCCAGGTCGACCGTGGCGACGTCAACCGTGTCACCGGCGTTAGCGCCGACCTGGAACGTCAGGGTCGCCGCCGTGTTGAGCAACTGCACGCCGTTGAACGTGGCCGAACCCGCAACGCGGCTGATTTCCTCGATGAGGGTCTGCACCTCGGCATCGAGGGCCGCCCGGTCTTCGGTCGAGTTGGTGGCGTTCGCCGACTGCACCGCCAGCTCGCGGATGCGCTGCAGGTTGTTGGTGACCTCGGACAGCGCGCCCTCGGCGGTCTGGGCCAGGGAGATGCCGTCATTGGCGTTGCGGACGGCCTGGTTGAGGCCGCGGATCTGCGTCGTGAAACGCTCGGAAATCGCGAGGCCCGCCGCGTCGTCCTTGGCGCTGTTGATGCGAAGACCCGAGGACAGGCGCTGCAGGGAAGTCTGCAGGGCGCCCTGGGAATTCGTCAGATTGCGCTGAGCGTTCAGCGACAAAATGTTGGTGTTGATGATCTGTGCCACGTCTTGTACTCCTTGAGGAAAATGACTCTCTAAGCTTCAGTCGGCCGCCGCCCGGGGCGGGGCGTCCAGGCGGCGTGACTGCGCCGCGTCAGGCTTCTTATCGGCGTTGCGGCGCAGGACTTGAGGGAATTTCGAGACCAGGTTCGCGCTTTTGTCACTTGCATCACCGTGCTTTGCGTGACGCCGCTCACACTATGCCGGGGTCACGCGTGGCGACGGGCTCAGCGCAGGAAATCGAACAACGAGAGGCGCGCGAACATGGAATACGACTGCTGTGCGGCCTGCAGCCCCACCATGCGGAGGTTGAAGCGCGAGATGGCCTCGGCGTAGTCGAGGTCTTCGATCTCCGACAGCGTGCGGCTGAGCTCGAGGAACTCGACCTCGCGTTGCTCGGCCTGCGAATCGACGGCCGCGAGGCGTGCGCCGACTGTAGAGCGCACCTCGGAGAACCGCCCGGCCGCCTGGTCGAGATCGGAGAGGGAGCGACCGATTGCGCCGACCTGGCGCGCCGTGTCGGCGGGCCCGGCGATGGGCTGCTCCAGCGCATCCGCAAGGTCCGAGTAAATGGCGAAGATATCCTGGCCCGCCGACGCCCGCAGCGAGAAGCTGTCACCGGGAGCCGGGTTGCCGCTCAGGCGCACAGAAAGCCCTTCGAACGTGATCGTGCCGCCGCTGGCATAGCTGCCGCTCGCCACGACGTTGCTGGCGGCATCCAGCGCCTGCCAGGTGTCGGGGGCAGTGAAGCGCAACGTGCGCTCGGTGCCGTCCCAGGCGCTCGGCGCGCTGACACTGGTTTCCTGCACGGCGCCGGTTCCGGTGTTGGCGGCATCCTCCGTGACCACGAAGCGGCCATTGCCCTCCGGGATCCCCATGAACACGGCGTCGCCGGTGTCGCCCAGCGTGATGCGGCGCTCGTCGCTGATGGCGAGCTGGCGTGCCTGGGCGCCGCCGTTGTACGCCGCTCCGGCGGGCGTGGCGACGAACGGCCGGTCCAGCGAGGCAAAGCCCGCGAAGATGTACTCGCCGTTGGCGTCGCGGGTGTTGGCCAGCTGATACATCTGCTCAAGCTGCTGGCGGATCTCGACCGCAATCGAGCGCCGCGTCTCGGGCGTCTGCGAGGCGTTGTTGGCCTGGATGGCGAGCTCGCGCACCCGCTGCAGGCTGTCCATGGCCTGGCCGAACACGTTCTCTTCCTGGTTGAGGCGCGACGCGGCCAGGCTGCCGTTGCGCGCGTACTGCTCCAGCTTCGCCATGGAATCGCGGAACTGCAGCGACTGCACGGCGCCGCCCGGGTCGTCGGACGGCGACAGGATGCGCTTGCCACTGGCGAGCTGCTGCTGCACGCGGTCCATTTCGGCCTGCTGGCGCTGGATGGAATTCATGCCGGAGTTATAGATCTGCGAAGTCGAGATGCGCATCGGCCTACCTCCGTACCGCCATCAGCAGGGTGTCGAACATGGTGCCCGCGGTGGCGATGACCTGCGCGGCGGCGGCGTAGGCCTGTTGGTAGCGCAACAGGTTGGCCGCCTCCTCGTCCAGGTTGACCCCCGAGATCGACTCGCGCTGGGCACGGGAGGCCTCGAGCATGCGGCCCTGCGCCTCGGCGGACAGCTGGGCCTGGCGTGTCTTCACGCCGACGTCGGCGACCAGCTCGTTGTAGGAGGCGGAGATGCTCGTGGTGCCATTGGCCAGCACGCGTTCCGAGGCAAGGCCCGCCAGGGCGAGCGCGTTGCGGTTATCGCCGACCACGCTGGTGCTCGGGGTCGCGGGCGGCAGCGCCGCGGCGAAGGCGCGCGGGTCGGTGATCGCCACGCCGAGATCGGCGGCTCCTGTCCGCGTCGGACGGATGTCGAAGGAGTCGCCCGCCGTCGCGCCTGCAATGGCGGACAGGTCGAGCTCGAAGCCGTCGGCCGCCAGCGTGCCGCCCGGAGGGGCGGTGGCCAGCGGGGTGGAGGAGCCGGAACGCGTCAAGCGCCATTCCACGCCGTCGAAGCTGGCGCGGTAGTCGCCGGTCGTCAGCGCGGCGGCATCCGTGTAAGTCAGCGCGGGCGCGCCGGTGGCGGAATTGCCGCGGCCGACCAGCACCTCGCCTTGCGGTACCCGGAAGAAGTCGCCTCCGGCGGCGCCATCGAGGTCCACGCCCTCGCGGTGCAGTTCATTGAATGAGAGCGCGAGACCGACAGCCGTGCGGCCGAGGGCATTCTGCGCCGGGTCGAGGAGCTCGCGGCGCACATCGAGCAGCGCGCCGAGCTCGCCGCCCGAAATGATGTCGGTGATGCCGACCGTCGAGCTTGGATTCACCACGGCGATCTCGGTGCGCGAAGGATCGGCGCCGAGTGGCTGGGCGGTCAGCACGGTGGCGGTGCTGCCCATCACCAGGTTCTGGCCGTTGCCGATCATCACATTCACGGTGCCGTCGCCCTGGGCCAGGGTCTGCACCGATACAAGCCCGGAGAGCTGCTCGATCATCGCATCGCGCTGGTCCAGCAGGTCGTTGGGTGCGGCGCCGCCGGCCTGGCCGATGCCCTCGGCGATCTTCTGGTTCAGCTCCGCGATGCCCGCGGCGAGTCCGTTGATCTCGTCCACGGCCGCGCCGATCTGCCCTTCGACGACCTGGCGCTGGTCATCCAGGCGCCGCTGCAGGAAAGCGAAGCGGTCGGCGAGCGCCTCGCCCTGGCTCAGCAGCACCTGCCGTGCGGCCGTCGAGGTCGGATCGTTGGCGACGTCCTGCACGGCGGCAAAGAACTGCTGCAGCACGGGCGCCAGGCCGGCCTCGGCATCCGCAAGCAGGTTGTCGGCGCGCTGGGCGTACTGGTAGTAGACCTGCTGGCGCGCCGAGCCAGACGTGTTGTCCAGCACCTGCCGCTGCACGAACTGGTCGGCCATGCGGTTGACGCCCACCACGTCGACGCCCTGCCCGTACCAGCCGGCACCGGAGAACTGGGGATTGCGCACCGCCAGGTCGATCCGCTGGCGGCTGTAGTTCTCGTTGCCCACGTTGGCGATGTTCTGGCCGGTCACCGAAAGCGCCCGCTGGTAGGCCAGCAGCGCCGAGGTGCCGATTCCGAATACTCCGGACATCAGCTGGTCTCCTCACCGGCCGGGAACGGCCGCATGCGAACGACTTCCGGGTCGCCCGTTTGATTGGTTGGCGGCTGGCCGCCGGGGAACTTGAACGGCTGGCCGGCCGCGTCACTGTCGGACAGGCCCGGCAGGCCGCGGTCCAGGATCGAGAGAATCTTCTCGGCATAGGCCGGGTCGGTAGCGTAGCCGGCCTCTTGCAGGCCGCGCAGGTAGCCTTCCGGGCTGGAGGCATCGGCGATGGCCTGGCGGTACCTCGGGTGGCCACCGACCAGCCGGACGTAGTCCGCGAAACTCGCGGCCTCGTCGGGATAGCCGCGAAAGGCCGCGTGCTCGCGCCGCGCCACGCCGTCGCGATACTCCAGCGTGGTCACGCGCACGCTGTCCCCGGACCAGCCGCCGGAGGCCTTGATGCCGAACAGGTTATGGCTGGGACGTCCTTCCGCATCGCGCATGACGTGCCGGCCCCAGCCGGTTTCCAGCGCTGACTGGGCAATCAGCACCTCGGGCGCGACGCCGAGCCGGGCCGCCGCACGCCGGGCATGCGGCAGCAGACGCTGCACGAACTCTGCCGGGCTCGCCGGCGGCGCGTCGCCATCTGCCGGCCGGTCAATCTGAACCAGCGGCATCACCCGCGCCGGCAGCCGATGGGTCGGGAAGTTCAATGGCCGCGGCTCCTCTCCACCTGCGGCGGGGGCCGCCGGCGGCAGCAGTTGGCGCTCGATGGCGTCGGCCAGGCCGATGCCGCCGCGCTGGGCCATCGCCAGCGAAAGCTGCTGGTCATGCATGCTCTCGTAGAGCTTCATGCCTTCGCCGCCGAACAGGCCGCCGTCGGTCGGTGCCGCCTCGCGCATCTGCTTGATCATCATGTTGACGAACAGCGCTTCGAACTGCTGTGCCGCCGCGCGCGCAGCGGAGGCATCCCCGGCACGCGCCGAACGCCGCAGGTCGGCGAGGTTCGCCGCGCCGGTCGTGTCGGTGATCGCGTGCAGGCTCATGCGTCTCCCTGCCTCAGATGATGATCAGCTCGGCGCGCAGGGCGCCCGACTGGTGCAGCGCTTCCAGAATGGCGATCAGGTCGCCCGGAGCCGCGCCGACCTGGTTCACGGCGCGCACGATTTCCTCGAGCGTCGCACCCGGACCAAAGGGGAACATGCGCCCGTCGCCCTCGACGACCTGGATCTCGCTCTGCGGCACGACGACGGTCTCGCCGAGACGCGAGAACGGCTCGGGCTGCGACACTGCGAAACTCTCCGAAATGGTGACCGACAGCCCGCCGTGGGCTACCGCGGCCGCCAGCACCTTGACGTTGCCGCCCATCACGATGGTGCCCGTACGGGAGTTGACGATGACCCGCGCCGGCGGATCGCCCGGCGCGACCGTCAGGTTCTCCAGCCAGGACATGAAGCCGACCCGCTGCCCGGGATCCAGTGGCGCGCGCACCCGCACCGAAGTCGCGTCCATGGGCGCGGCCAGTTCATCGCCGATCGCCTTGTTGACCGCCTCGGCGAGCCGGTATGCGGTGGTGAAATCCGGACTGCGCAGGTTCAGCGTGATGCTGTCGGTGGCGTTGAAGCCGGAGGGCACCACGCGCTCGACGGTGGCGCCGCTCGGGATTCGCCCCGCACTCGGCACGTTCACGGAAATGCGCGAGCCGTCGCGGCCCTCGGCGCCGAAGCCGCCCACCACCAGGTTGCCCTGGGCGATGGCGTACACCTGGCCGTCGGCGCCCTTCAGCGGCGCCATCAGCAGGCTGCCGCCGCGCAGGCTCTTGGCGTTGCCGATCGAGGACACCGTGATGTCGATGGTCTGGCCGAGCTTGGCGAAAGGCGGCAGCTCGGCGTGGATCGCCACTGCGGCGACGTTGTTCAGCTGCAGGTTGACGTTGCCGGGGATGGTGACGCCCAGTTGCCCGAGCATGTTGCGCAGGCTCTGCGCGGTGAACGGTGCCTGGGTGGTCTGGTCGCCGGTGCCGCTCAGTCCCACCACCAGGCCGTAACCGACCAGCTGGTTGCTGCGCACGCCCGAGACCACGGCGAGGTCCTTGATGCGTTCCTCGGCCTGCGCCGCGTGCGCGGCCAGCCCGGCCAGCAGCGCGATGCACAGGGTCTTGCAGAAGCTTTTCATTATCGGCTCTCCCCTCGCCTCAGAACGGCCAGATGGGGCTGTTGAAGAAGCGCGTCAGCCAGCCCGGCGAGCTGGCGTGGGCGACCGTGCCGGTGCCGCCGTAGGCGACCTGGGCGTCGCCGACCTGGGTGGACAGCACCGTGTTGTCGGAGCGGATGTCCACCGGGCGGACGATGCCGCGCAGGCGGATGTACTCCTGGCCCTGGTTGATCTTCACCCACTTTTCTCCCTGGATGACCAGGTTGCCGTTGGGCATGACCGCGGCCACGGTGACAGTGATCGAGCCATCGAGCTGGTTGCTCTGCGCCGCATCGCCCTTGCCGTCGAAGGAGCGGTTCATCTCGACCTCGGTGTTGAGCAGCGGCACGCCGTCGCGGGTGACCGGGCGCCCGAGCAAAGTCGGGTCCAGCAGGCTGAGGCTGCTGTCCTTGGAGGTGTTGGCATTGGCCGACTTGCGCGCGTTGGTGCGCTCGGCCAGCAACACGGTGAGGATGTCGCCGACCCGGCGCGCCTTGAAGTCCTCGAACAGGGCCGATGCGTTCGCCGCCTGGAAGATGGCGCCGTGATTGGCTTCGGGGGGCACCGGCTGCTGCGCTTCCACTGCCTGGTAGGCGTGGTCGTCGCCGCGCTCGATGGGCGCCGGCCTGGTGGCGCAGCCCGCCGACAGCAGTCCGGCGAACAGGGCGGCGAGGGCGGCGTTGCGGAGTCCGTGGCTGGCCATGGTTATCGTCCGAGCTGGTTGTTGACGTACTGCAGCATCTGGTCGGCCGTCGAGATCGCCTTGGAATTGATCTCGTAGGCGCGCTGCGTCTCGATCATGTTCACGAGCTCCTCCACGGTGTTGACGTTGGAGCCCTCAAGCGAGCCCTGCATCAGGGTGCCGAGGCCGTTCAGGCCCGGGTTGCCGACCTGCGGCGGGCCGCTGGCGGCCGTCTCCAGGAACAGGTTCTCGCCGGCCGGCTGCAGGCCTGCCGGGGTGATGAAGTCGGCGAGCTGCAGGGTTCCGACCTGCACCGGCGCGACGCTGCCCGGCACAGCCGCGGTGACGATGCCGTCACGGCTGATGGTCACGCTCTGGGTGTTCTGCGGCAGCACGATGCCAGGCTGCATTTCGTAGCCGCTGGCGGTGACAAAGCGGCCCTCGCTGTCGATCTTGAGCGAGCCGTCGCGCGTGTAACCGACGGTGCCGTCCGGCATCAGGATCTGCAGGAAGCCGCGGCCCTCGATGGCGACGTCCAGCGCGTTGTCGGTCTGCACCAGGTTGCCCTGGGTGAAGCTCTTCTCGGTCGCGACCGTGCGCACCCCGGTGCCGAGCATCAGTCCCGATGGCAGCTGGGTGTCCTGGGAGGATTGCGCGCCGGCCTGGCGCACGTTTTGGTAAATGAGGTCCTCGAACACCGCGCGGCCCTTCTTGAAGCCGGTGGTGTTGACGTTCGCGAGGTTGTTGGAAATGACCGCCATGCGCGTCTGCTGCGCGTCCAGCCCGGTCTTGGCAATCCACAATATCTGGCTCATGGCCTGTCTCCTTCAGATTCGGGCGGGGCGTCAGCTCATCCGCAACAGTTGCTCCGAGGCGCGGTCGGCGTCCTCGGCGGTGCTCATCATCTTCACTTGCAGCTCGAACTGGCGGGACAGCTGGATCATGTCCACCAGCGCGGCCACGGTGTTCACGTTGCTGCCCTCGAGCGCGCCGGTGCGAAGCTTGACGCCCGCGTCAGCCGGCGGCGCCATGCCCGGTGCGGCGCGCACCAGGCCGTCCTCGCCGCGCTGCAGCGTCGCCGGGTCCGGGTTGACCAGCCGGATGCGCTCCACGACCGCCAATGCATTGGCCGGCTGGCCGAGCGGCCGGATGGTCACGGTGCCGTCGCCGCCGATCTCGATCTGCTCGAAAGGCGGCAGCGCAATCGGTCCGCCCTCGCCCATCACCGGGTGCCCCGCGCCGTTGGTGAGCCGGCCCAGGGGGTCGACGCGAAGGTCGCCGGCGCGCGTGTAGGCCTCGCCGCCGTCCGGCGCCTGGACCGCAATCCAGCCCTCGCCCTCGACCGCGACGTCCAGGTCGCGGCCGGTGGCCTGCAGCGCGCCCGGCGTCAAGTCGGCGAGCCGGTCCAGCCCCATCGAGAAGGCACGAGCCGGATGGCCCGGACCCTGCACTTCCATGGTCTGGGCATTCTGCAGGCTCGCCTTGAAGCCGGTGGTGTTGGCGTTGGCGAGGTTATGGCTGACGCCGGCCTGCGCGAGCATCGTCTCGCGCGCGCCGGTCATCGCCAGGTAGATCATCCGGTCCATTTATCCTTCCCTGCCTAGCGGAGGTTGATGATGGTCTGGGTGACGGTGTCGGCTGTGCTGATGACCTGAGCGTTCGCCTGGAAATTGCGCTGCGCGGTGATCAGGTTGACCAGCTGCTCGGCGAGGTCGACATTCGATCCCTCGAGGCCACCCGACTGGATCGCGCCGAAGTTGCCGCTGCCGGCCGCACCCAGCACGACCTCGCCGGCGCCGAAGGTGTCGGCCCAGGCGTTGTTGCCGAGCTGCTGCAGGCCCTGCGGGTTCGGGAAATTGGCGAGCGCGACCTGGCCCAGTGCGCGCGACTGGCCGTTGGTGAAGCGCGCCAGCACGACGCCATTCGGGTCGATGTCGATGCTCGACAGACGGCCGGTGCTGTAGCCGTCCTGGCGCAGCGCGCTGACGCTGCTGGTGCTGCCGAACTGGGTCGCTTCGCTGAAGTCGATCTCGATATCCATCGGGTCGGCACCGGTGGCGGGATCGTGCGAGCCAAAGCTCACCGCTGACAGCGGCGCAGCCAGCGAGCCGTCGGAGTTGAAACTCAACGGCTGCGCGCCGCCGACCGTCGTGCCGTCGATCGCGAAATGCGACTCCCACTGCAGCGGGCCGATGTTGCGGAAGTACATCGTCCCGGTGTGCGCCTGGCCGAGCGAGTCGTAGGTGGTCAGCGACGTCGTATAGGTGAAGGTGTTCGGGTCGCTGGGATCGAACGGCAGCGCCGACAGGTCCTCGGCCTCCGAGCTGAGGTTCAGCGTGGCGCTGACGCGGGAGGTGGCCTGCGGCGGCGACTCCGAGGCGTCCAGCTGCAGGTCGCCGAGCATGCCGGTGCTGAAGGCCGTGCCCGTCTCGTTCGAAGGCGGGTAGGCCTGCAGCCGGTGGCCCGCGGAGTTCACCACGAAGCCGTCACGGTCCACCTGGAAGGCGCCGGCGCGGCTGTACACCTGGCTGCCGGCGTCGCTGAGCACGAAGAAGCCCTGGCCGTTCAGCGCCAGGTCGAGGTTGTTGCCGGTGAAGTCCACGTTGCCCTGGTTGAACTGCTGGGTCACCGAGGCAAGCCGGACGCCTGCGCCGACGGCGTTCTGCGAGATGCCGCTGTAGGACAGCGCAAAGACGTCGGCGAACTCGGCGCGCGACTGCTTGAAGCCGACGGTGGCGGAATTGGCGACGTTGTTGCCGGTGACGCGAAGGTCGGCAGAGGCGGCGTTCAAGCCGCTCAAGGCGGTTCTGAAAGGCATATTCCTGATCTCCTGTTGGTGGCCGTCGTGACGGCCCGCTTGCTTGTATGCGGCCTGCTAGCCGATCTGGCGGACCTTGTTGAGGTCCACGACGCCCAGCCCGGTCACGGTCAATGACAGGGCCCCCGAATATCGATCGATAGCAACGCTTTCCACCTGGCCACGGACCAGGGCGTCGAGCGCCACCGGCTCGCCGGACACCTGTCCGACTGCGCGGATTTCGTAGAAGCCCGGCGTAACCTGCTCGCCCTCCTGGTTGGTGCCGTCCCAGTGGAATGCGGCGCGGTCACCCTGGCCCTCGGCCGGCACGGTGGCCACCAGTCGGCCGGCAAAGTCGTAGATGCCGACGGTGATGTCGCTGGCCCCGCCGGGGTTCTGCACGGCGCCGCTGACGGCGCCTTCCGGTGGCAGCCAGGCTTCCTGTGCCGGCACGTAGACCGAGCGGCCCACCAGTCCTGCGGCCTGCAGCGCCTGGTTGGACTGCATCGAGCCCGCCAGCCCCTGGAAGGACTGCTGCAGGTCCTGGATGCCGGAGACAGTGCCGAACTGCGCGAGCTGGCCGAGGAATTCGCCGCTCTCCAGCGGCTTGAAGGGATCCTGGTTGCTCAGCTGGGTGATCATCAGCTTCAGGAACTGCTCCTGGCCGAGCTTGTCGTTCGCCCTTGCGTCGGTTGACGGCGCCCGCGAGAGGCCCGCCTGTTCAAGTGTGGTTGCGTCTATTCCTGCCATGTTCAGCCCCGACCGAGCTGCAGGGTGCGCAGCATCAGTTCCTTGGTGGTGGAAAGCACCTCGACGCTGCTGGAGTAGCTGCGCGAGGCGGAAATCATGTCGGCCATCTGCTCAACGGTGTTTATCGACGGCAGGTAGATGTATCCCTGCTCGTCGGCGAGCGGATGGCCCGGCTCGTAGCGCGCTATCGGCGGCGCCTGGCTCTCGACGATGCCGGCGATACGCACGCCGGCAGCCGGCTGGCCGTGGCCCGCGCCGGCAGCCTGTTCCAGCACGGTGGCAAACACGGGATGGCGGGCGCGGTACACGCTCTCCGGGTTGCCGGTCGCGGCATCGGCATTCGCGAGGTTGCTCGCGACCGTGTTCAGGCGCGTGGATTGGGCGCTCAGCGCCGAACCCGAAATCTCGAAGATCTTGCTCAGGTCCACGGTTTACTCTCCCTTGAGCGCGGTGCGCAGGCTGCGCAGGCGGCCGTTGATGAAATCGAGCGAGGCCTGGTAGCGCACCGCGTTTTCGGCGAAGGCAGCTTTCTCGAGCTGGCCGTCCACCGTGTTGCCGTCAAGCGCAGCGTGGCTCGGCACCCGGTACTGCGGCTCGCCCATCGAGCCGGCGCCTGCCGTAGTCCTGATATGGCCCGGCTGGGTGACCGCGAGGCCGGCAGCCCCGCGCTCATCCGCGGCCCGGGTGAGCGCCGCACGAAAATCGATGTCGCGGGCCTTGTAGTTCGGCGTGTCGGCATTGGCGATGTTCGAGGCCAGCAACTCCAGGCGCCGCGAAGCGACCTCGAGGGCCTGCGTGTGTATGCCAAGTGCGCGGTCGACGATTGAACTCATGCTCGCTGTCCTCGTTCCCTGCCCGCAGACGGACGGGCTCGGGGGAAAGCAAGCAAACGCCGTGCCAATCGGCCAAAAAGCGCGCAAAACCGTCGCTTTGGCAGCGTCGCGCCCCGCCGCCGACGGATTTTTGACGCCGGGCGAGTGGCGCGACCAGGCTCCGGAGCGGCGGCGGCTTGCCGCGCGAGCGGCAGATCCTTGCCGGCCGGCCTCCGCCGCACACCTGGCCGGTGCCGGGGCTGGAACTGGTACGGACCTTGCACGCCATTGCAGCATCGATCGACGAAGCGGCGACATGGACATGACGACAATGCGGACACTATTGCTTGTATGCGCGCTGGCAACCGGTGCCTGGGCGGCTTGGCCGGCAACTGCCGCGGCAAGCGGCCAGGCGATCCAGCCGCTCGACTCCATCGTCACGGCGGCGTCCCGGCGCCTGCACGCCGAGGCGGACGCGAACTGGCGCAGCGACGAGGCGGTGACGGTGGAGATCAGCATCGGCCGGCTTGACGGGCGCCTGCGCCTGCCCGCATGCACCCTGCCGCTGGAGACCGAGTTACCGCCGGGCGCGCGGCCGCTGGGAGCGGTGGCGGTCGGGGTGCGTTGCACCGCGCCCGGCTGGTCGCTGTTCGTGCCGGCGCGGGTCGCCGTCAGCCGGCCGGTGGTGGTGCTGGCGGCATCGAGGCCGCGTGGCGCCGCGCTGTCCGCAGCGGACCTGGTGCTTGAACCGCGCGACCTTTCAAGCCTGCCAGGCGGCTATCTCACCGACCCCGAAGCGCTGGTCGGCATGGTGCTGCGCCGACCGGTACAGGCGCGCACCGTCCTGCTGCCTGGCCACGCCGCCGCTCCTGAACTCGTGCGCCGGGGTGAGCGGGTGATCCTGCAAGCCGCCGGCGGCGCCATCGCCGTGCAGGTGGAAGGCGAAGCCCTCGCGGGCGGGGCGCTCGGCGAGCGCGTGCGGGTGCGCAATCTCGCGACCCGCAGGGTGGTCGAAGGCACCGTCGGCGGCGAAGGGCTGGTGCTCATGGGAGGGACTGGCCTGGGCCGGCTGAACTGAACCATGGCGGCGCTAAAGTTCCCGCGCCAAACGCCGATAAGATGTTCGTGGAGGCGTTTGAAGCAAGTGCGGGGCCGCAGCAATGAGTAATGAAATCAAGAGCCTGTTTTCGATGGAACCGCGCCGGAACGGGGCGTTCCAGGGCGTTGCGCCCAGCGGCAAGCAGGCCGGGGAGAGCCGCGAGGCGTCTGCCAAGGGGTCGGTGTCGGACAAGGTGACGCTGACGGATGCAGCGCGGACCATCTCGAACCTGTCGGCCGAACTCGCCAGGGAAGGCTCAATCGACGAAGCGAAGGTCAACCAGCTGCGGAATGCCATCGAGTCGGGTCAGTACCGCTCCGACCCGGAGGCGATCGCCGCTGCGCTGATACGCTTCGAGCAGGAAAGCTGAGCCGGACGCCTGCACACCACGGAGAACCGCATGAGTGAAGGACTGAAGATCGTCGGCGACCACGCGCAGCAATCGCCTTCGCTGCGGCGTTGCGCCGAGGTGTTCGACTCCCTCGAGGCCACGTTGCTGGACGAGCAGCAGGCGCTCCTCGACCGGGACCCCGAGGTGCTGCTCGTGGTGGCCGAGCGCAAGCGCGGCCTGCTGGTCGAATTGCAGCAGATCGCGGCATCGCTGGCCCAACTGCCGGATGCCGCGCCGGCGTTGCGCGAGCGGCTGGAAGCGACCTTCGCGCGGTGCCGCCAGCTCAACCAGATCAACGGCGGCGTGGTTGCGGCCAGCCGCGGGGCGACCGAGAAGGCGCTCGCGCTGCTGCGCGGCGACAACGTCGGCATTTCCCTTTACGACAGCCACGGCGACACCCGCGCCACGGGAGGGTCCCGGTCCCTCGCGCAGGCCTGACCCGGGGGTCCGGCCATGGCCTCGCACGAGGAACTCGTCCGTCCACACCTCGTCGACGAGGATGCGGAGACGGCGGAAACCGTGCTCGACCCCGCGCGCATCGCGGGCCTGCTGAGCGCCATCACGTTTCCCCCGCTGCTGCTCAACGTCGCGCTGCCCGGCGTGCGCGGCCTGTTCACCACCGCATTGCTGCAGGTCAATTCCACCGGTGGGCGCATCCTGCTCGACGGCCTGAGTCCCGACGAGGGCCATATGCTTATGGAGCCGGGCAGCCTGATGCATGTGCACGGCAAGCTGCGCGGCGTGCAGCTGGATTTTGCGACCCGGGTTATCGAGATCCAGGCGGCTGAGCTGCTGCCCGCCTACGTGGCGCGCATGCCAGGCTCGGTCCGCTACCACCAGCGACGCCGGCACTTTCGCCTGCGCACCGGCCACCTGCACGAATACTCGATCGTCAACCTGGGACCCGACGGGGGCGACCTGCGCGGCCGGTTGCTCGATCTCTCGGCCGGCGGCCTGAAAGGCGTGTTTCCGCGCGACCCCGGGCTGGCGCCCGGCCAGGTGATTGGCGGCTGTCGGCTCAGCATCCTCGGTGAGGAGCAGCTCGAATGCGGCATCGAGTTCATCCACGTGCAGGTGTCGCCGCTGACCGGCGAGATCGAGGCCGGCGCGCGCTTTCTCGGCACGGGCGCGCGCGGCACCGAGAAACTGCAGCGCCTGCTCGTCAAGCTGCAGCGCCAGCAGTTGCGCCACCGCATCCCGGAGTAGCCCAGCCGTTATGATGTAGGGCCATTCGCCAGCGCCGCCGCGAGCCCGATGCCCGAGCTGAACCTCCAGGATCCCGTAAAACAGACACTTGCATCGGTTTTCGGCTTTTCCTCGTTCCGCCCCCAGCAGCGCGAGATCGTCGATGGCCTGATCGCCGGCCGGGATGCATTCGTCTTGATGCCGACCGGCGGCGGCAAGTCCCTTTGCTACCAGGTGCCGGCGCTGCATCGTCGCGGCACGGCCGTGGTGGTATCGCCGCTCATCTCGCTGATGAAGGACCAGGTGGACGCGCTGCTCGCCAACGGCGTGGCCGCGGCCTTCTACAATTCTTCGCTGGAGGCGGCCGCGGCACGCCGCACGCTGGCGCGCCTGCACGCCGGCGAACTGGACCTGCTCTACGTCGCGCCCGAGACACTGATGAGCGACGCCTTCCTCGCCAGGCTGGACGGCATCGAGATCGCGCTGTTCGCCGTCGACGAGGCGCACTGCGTATCGCAGTGGGGCCACGACTTCAGGCCGGAATACGTGCAGCTCGGCGGCCTGCGGTCACGCTTCCCCGGCGTGCCCATGGTTGCGCTCACCGCGACCGCGGATCCCCAGACCCGAGAAGATATCGTGCGGGTGCTCGACCTCGAGCAGGCGACGCGCTACGTCGCCAGCTTTGATCGCCCGAACATTCGCTACACGGTGCGCGAGAAACACCAGCCCTTCGAGCAGCTGAAGCGTTTCCTCGCGACCCGCGAGGGCCAGGCGGGCATCGTCTACGCCCTGTCGCGCAAGCGCGTCGACGAACTGGCGGAGAAGCTCAATGGGTCGGGGCTGCGCTCCGGCGCCTACCACGCTGGCCTGGCCGCCGGCGAGCGCGGACGGGTGCAGGACGCGTTCCTGCGCGACGAGATCGATATCGTGGTCGCGACGGTCGCTTTCGGCATGGGCATCGACAAGCCGAACGTGCGCTTCGTGGTACATCACGACATGCCCAAGAACATCGAGGGCTACTACCAGGAGACCGGCCGTGCCGGCCGCGACGGGTTACCCGCCGAAGCACTGCTGCTGTTCGGTGCGCAGGACGTGGTGACCGCCCGCGCGCTGGTCGAGCGCGGCAGCAGCGAGGACCGCCAGCGCATCGAGCTGCACAAGCTGAACGCCATGGTGGCGCTTGCTGAAAGTCTGACCTGCCGGCGCCGCGTCTTGCTTGGCTATTTCGGCGAGCGGCTGGCAGAGGACTGCGGCAACTGCGACGTCTGCCTGGAGCCGCCCGAGCGCTTCGACGCCACCGAGGACGCCCGCAAGGCGCTGTCCTGCGTCTACCGGCTGAACCAGGGGTACGGGATCAAGTACGTCATCGACGTGCTGCGCGGCACCAGCAACGAGCGCATCCGTGCAGCCGGCCACGACCGGCTGTCGACCTGGGGCATCGGCGCCCACTTCAGCGTACAGGAGTGGGCCTCGCTGATCCGCCAGCTCATCCATCGCGGCTACCTGGAGCAGGACATCGCGCGCTACTCGGTGCTGCGGCTGACGTCTGCCGCGCGGCCGCTGCTGCGCGGCGAGGAAACGCTCGAGCTGGCGAAGCCGCGGATTCGCACACCCTCGCGGCGCAGGCCGTCGAAGGCTGCGGCCGGTGCGGGACGGTACGACGAACAGCTCTTCGAGGCGCTGCGCACGTTGCGAAAATCGATCGCCGACGCGCAGGGCGTGCCGCCTTACATCATCTTCGGCGACGCCACGCTGGTGGAGATGGCGCGGGAACTGCCGGCCACCGCGGCGGCGCTGCTGGAGATCACCGGCGTCGGCCAGAAGAAGCTGGAGCGCTACGGTGACGACTTCCTCGCCGTGATCCGCCAGCACGCCTGAGGAAAACCGAGCCCGGTTTTCCCGGTTTTCCTTGCCCTTTCCTGGCGGCTTCTCCAGAATCCCGGCAAATATTGCAGTTTTGTTACAGGCCGGCCCTCAACCGGCCTGTTTCATGTCGCTACGGGACTCCCAAGCGCCTGATTCAATGGCAAAACCCGCCCTCGACAAGGACCTGAAGCGGCTCACCCGGCTGGAGCACGCGACCCGCGGCATGGCCCGCGGACTGGTCCCTTTCAGCCTCGCGCTGCTGTTCCTGGTGGTGGTCGGCATCGCGACGGCATCACTCGTCGGCGTCAGCGGCAGCCTGGTGATCATCGTCGCCGCCAGCGTCATCGGTGGCTACATGGCGCTCAACATCGGCGCCAACGACGTGGCCAACAACATGTCGCCGGCAGTCGGCTCCCGCGCGCTGCGCATCGGCGTGGCCGTAGCGATCGCTGCGGTGTTCGAGGCGGCGGGCGCCATTCTCGCCGGCGGCGACGTGGTGGCCACCGTCTCCTCCGGCATCATCCGCCCGCAGCTGATGCCGAGCACCGGCGCCTTCACCACGGCGATGCTGGCGGCGCTGTTCGCGGCGGCGCTGTGGATCAACCTTGCGACCTGGATCGGCGCACCGGTGTCCACCACCCACTCGGTGGTAGGCGGCGTGCTCGGCGGCGGCGTGGCGATGGCCGGGCTCGGCGCCGCCGACTGGAACGTCGTCATGCGCATCGTGGCGAGCTGGGTGGTCTCGCCGGTGCTCGGCGGCGTCATCGCCGCCTCCTTCCTGCTCTACATCAAGCTCACCATCCTGTATGTCCCTGACCAGCTCGAGCAGGCGTGCCGGCGCGTGCCGCTGCTGGTGGCCATCATGGCCGGTGCCTTCACCACCTACCTGATGCTGAAGGGTTTCTCGCGCGTCTGGAAGGCGCCGGTCTGGTTCGCGCTAAGCATGGGCGGCGCGATCATGCTGATCACCGTCGCGTGGCTCAAGCCTGTTATCTCGCGCAAGGTTAAGGTCCTGCCGGCAAACAAGTCCGGGGTCGGCAACCTGTTCACCATCCCCGTCATCTGCGGCGCCGCGCTGCTGTCGTTCGCCCACGGCGCCAACGACGTGGCGAACGCCATCGGGCCGCTGGCGGCGATCTACGCCTCGGTCACGGAGGGCGACATTGTCAGCGTGGCGCGGATCCCGCCGTGGATCCTGCTCACCGGCGCCTTCGGCATCGCCACTGGCCTGATGCTGTATGGGCCAAAGCTGATCCGCACAGTGGGCTCCAAGATCACCAAGCTGAACCGCGTGCGTGCGTTCTGCGTCACGCTGTCGGCGGCAATCACGGTGATCATCGCCTCGGCGCTGGGCCTGCCGGTGAGCTCGACCCACATCGCCATCGGCGCGCTGTTCGGCGTCGGTTTCCTGCGTGAGTTCATGGCCAACCGCAGGGCGCGCAACGGGGTCGAGGTGTTGCCGCTCGACACCATGCCGCTGAAAGCCACGGATGAAGACGCCGCGATCGATACGGGAGATGATTCCGACCCTGCCGATGCGTCGGATGTCGTAACGGAAACTCCTGACGAGCAGGGCAAGTCCCCGGAGAAGCTGTGCAAGCGCCGGCTGGTGCGTCGCTCGCACCTGCTCACCATCATCGCCGCGTGGCTGATCACCGTGCCCGTGAGCGCGGGCGTGGCCGCGCTGATCGCGCTTGCGCTGGCCCGCTCGGGACTGCCCGGACTGGGCTAGGAAGTCCTGGCCTGCCTGGAGGTCCTGCGTCTGAACTGCAGGAGCTGCGCGGCCACCTGGCTGCTGCCAGGATCAGTGACCAGCGTGGCCGAGGGTTTGCCCACGTGGTAGCCCTGGGCGAAATCGATTTTCAGCGACTGTACCTTTTCCAGAATCGCCGGGCTGTGCACGTATTCGGCGACAGTCTGCATGCCAAGACCCGATGCGAACATGCGGATCCCACGGGTTACGCTGAACGCCACCGGGTCACTGTCGAGGTTCTCCACGAGGCTGCCGTCGATCTTGATGATGTCCACGTCCAGTCTCAGCAGGTGCTCAAAGTTGGAGTAGCCGGTGCCGAAGTCATCGATGGCTATACGGCAACCGAGCTCCTTTACCTTGTCAATGAACTGGCGTACCTCCGCGTAGTTTTCGATTCCTTCCGATTCAAGAATCTCGAAGATCACCCGGGGCGCAATGTTGCTCTGCTCGAGACTGTTGATGATAAAGCTCATCAGTTCGGGGTCGAGCAAGTCTTCGCAGGACAGGTTCAGGGAAAACTCGTACTGGTTGTC
>CBDDRR010000346.1:0-3851 GCA_965233095.1 uncultured bacterium | reverse complement strand
GCCCAGCTGGCGACCGACGACCGCCTCGGTCTGATCCGCCTCGCGCTCCTCCAGGCTTTCACCCACACACAGGATCGGCACCAGGCCGTGACGCTGCGCGGCCAGGAACTTGGCCGCCACGATCTCGTCGGTTTCGCCGTGAAGGCTGCGCCGCTCAGAGTGACCTACGATCGCGAAACGGCAGTCGAGGTCGGCCAGCATGCTGCCCGACACTTCACCGGTGAAAGCCCCCTCGTCATGGCTGGAAACGTCCTGCCCGCCGAGCAGGATCGGCGTGCCCGCGGCGGCCGCGGCGGCATCGGCCAGGTAGGCGAAGGGCGGACACACGGCAATTTCGCAGGGCGCGCCGGCCTCGAACTCCGCGGCCAGCCCCCCCACGAGCGAGCGCGTGAATGCCCGCGAGCCTTGCATCTTCCAGTTGCCTGCGACCAGCTTCTGTCTCATCCCGGTCTCCGGACCGCGTAAAGGCGCGGCACTTTAGCTGCCGCCTCGTGGAAAATCAATGTGCTGCAGCTGCCTGCACGACCTCGGCGAGCCGCCCCGCCAGCCGCTGCGCCTCCGCAGCCTCGACCGCCTCGACCATGACGCGGATCACGGGCTCGGTGCCGGAAGCCCGCAGCACGACACGGCCGCGGTCGCCAAGCTCGGACTCCGCCTTTCGCATGGCCGCCTGGATGGCATCCGACCCATCCACGTCGATGCGCTGCGCCGTTTTGACGTTGATCATGACCTGCGGCAGCTGCTGCATCCCCTCGACCAGCGAGGCGAGCGACTTGCCGGTGTGCTGCATCACGGCCAGCACCTGCAGGGCAGTCGCAAGCCCGTCGCCGGTGGACGTCTTGGCCAGGTTGATGATGTGGCCGGAGGTCTCGCCGCCGAGTTGCCCGCCGTGCTCCTTGAGCATCGCCATCACGTAGCGGTCTCCGACCGCCGCGCGCATGAAGGGGATCCCGAGGCCGGCCAGCGCCTGCTCGAGGCCGAGGTTGCTCATCACGGTGCCGACTACCGGTCCGCGCAGCTCGCCACGCGCCTGCGCGTCGCGCGCGAGGATGTACAGCAGCTGGTCGCCGTCGGCCAGCTGGCCGTGTTCATCGACCAGCACGCAACGATCGCCGTCGCCGTCCAGCGCCACGCCCATCCGCGCGCCGACGCCCTTGACGGTCGTCGCCAGCAGCTGGGGCTGGGTGGAGCCGCAACCCTCGTTGATGTTGCGGCCGTTCGGCGAGCAGCCGATGGCGACGATCTCGGCGCCCAGCTCGGCCAGCACCCGTGGCGCGACCTTGTAGGCCGCCCCGTGCGCGCAATCCACTACCAGCTTGAAGCCGGCGAGGCTGCTGCCGCGCGGCATGAGGCCCTTGCAGAATTCCTGGTAATCAACCCGCGCGTGGTCGACGCGACGCGCGCGCCCCAGGGCGGCCGACTCGAGCGTCAGCGGCGGCTCGTCCAGCAAGGCCTCGATGGCCGACTCCTGCTCGTCCGACAGCTTTTCCCCGCCGGCGGCGAAAATCTTGATGCCGTTGTCGTCGTACAGGTTATGCGAGGCGCTGATGACGATGCCGATCTCCGCCCCCAGCTCGCGGCACAGGTACGCGACCGCCGGCGTCGGCAGCGGCCCGGCAAGGAGCACATTGGCGCCCGCCGCCGTGAGGCCGGCCTCCAGTGCCGCCTCGAACATGTAGCCGGACAGCCGAGTGTCCTTGCCGATCAGCACCGTGCCGCCGTTCGGCGCCAGCACCCGCGCGGCAGCGCTCGCCAGCCGCAACGCAAAATCCACCGTCATCGGCGGCTCGCCAACCCTGCCACGGACGCCGTCGGTGCCGAAATATCGCCTGCTCATCCCTGTGTTCCTTTATCGTCCGCCGCGCGCACCGCGGCCGCCATCACCACCGCGTCGATCGTCGCGGCCACATCGTGGCTGCGGATTATCCGCGCCCCGGCCGCCACCGCCAATGCCGCGAGCGCCAGCCCCCCGGCGAGCCGCTCGCCGACGGGCCGCCCGGTGACCGCTCCGATCATGGATTTGCGCGACACGCCGACCAGCAAGGGCACGCCGAGCTGCTCGAAGCGCCCGAGGTGTTTCATCAGCAACAGGTTGTGCCCCAGCGTCTTGCCGAAGCCGAAGCCGGGGTCCACGACGATGCGGTCGGGGGAGATGCCGGCGCGCACGCAGGCCTCGATCCGTGCAGCGAGAAAGGCGTACACCTCCTCAACGACGTCCCCGTAGGTGGGCGCCGCCTGCATGGTCCGGGGTTCGCCCTGCATGTGCATCAGGCAGACGGCACAGCCGCTGGCCGCTGCCGCCTCCAGCGCGCCGGGCGCGCCGAGCGCGCGCACGTCATTGATCATCTCCGCGCCGGCGGCCGCCGCGGCCGTCATGACCTCCGGCTTGGCGGTGTCCACCGATACCGGCGGCGCCCCGCTGCCGGCCACGGCCTCGATGACCGGGATGACCCTCGCCAGCTCCTCGGCAACGTCAACCGGCGGCGCGCCGGGCCGCGTGGACTCGCCCCCGACGTCCAGCAGCGCCGCACCCTGCGCGGCCATTTCGCGTGCCCTCGCGACTGCCGTTGCCACATCAGCGAAGCGGCCGCCGTCTGAAAAGGAGTCCGGCGTGACATTGAGCACGCCCATCACCACGGGCGCGCTGAGGTCCAGACGGCGCGTGCGGAGCTGGAGAGCCAGCGCAGTCAGTGCTGGCTGGCCGGCCCGGCGATCGGGTTCGGGTCGCCGCCTTCCTTGGGACGCGGCTCCTCCGTGGAGTCAGTCGGCATCGGCGGCGGATTGTCAGTCCAGTCGGCCGGCGGACGCGGCTCCTTGCCGTCCATGATGTCCCTGATCTGCGACTCGTCGATCGTCTCGTACTTGATCAGCGCCCCGGCCATGGTGTGCAGCTTGTCCATCTTCTCTTCAAGGATCTGCTTGGCGCGGCGGAAGTTATTGTCGATGATCGAGCGAATCTCCTCGTCGATGGCGTGCGCCGTGCCGTCGGACACCTGCTTGTGCTGGGTCACGGAGCGGCCGAGGAAGATCTCGCCGTCCTCCTCGCTGTAAGCCAGGGGACCGAGGCGCTCGGACAGGCCCCACTTGGTGACCATGTTGCGTGCCAGCCCGGTGGCCCGCTCGATGTCGTTCGAGGCACCGGTGGTCACGGCATCCGCGCCGAAGATGAGCTCCTCGGCAATGCGGCCGCCGAACAGCGAGGCGATCTGGCTCTCGAGGCGTCGCTTGCTGTAGCTGTAGCGGTCCTCCTCCGGGAGAAACATGGTGACGCCCAGCGCACGGCCGCGCGGGATGATGCTGACCTTGTACACCGGGTCGTGGTCCGGCACGCTCAGGCCGACGATCGCGTGGCCTGCCTCGGGGTAAGCAGTGAGCTTCTTCTCGGAGTCGTTCATGACCATGGAGCGGCGCTCGGCGCCCATCATGATCTTGTCCTTGGCCTTCTCGAACTCCTCCATGGTCACCGTGCGGCGGTTGGCGCGCGCGGCGAACAGCGCGGCCTCGTTCACCAGGTTGGCCAGGTCGGCGCCGGAGAAGCCCGGCGTGCCGCGCGCGATGATGCCGGGCCGCACGTCGTCGGACAGCGGCACCTTGCGCATGTGCACCTTGAGGATCTGCTCGCGGCCGCGCACGTCGGGCAGCGGCACCACCACCTGGCGGTCGAAACGGCCGGGGCGCAGCAGCGCCGGATCGAGCACGTCGGGACGGTTGGTTGCTGCGATGACGATGATGCCCTCGTTGCCTTCAAAGCCGTCCATCTCTACCAGCAGCTGGTTCAGCGTCTGCTCACGCTCGTCGTGACCACCGCCCAGGCCGGCGCCGCGATGGCGGCCGACGGCGTCGATCTCGTC
>CBDDRR010000345.1:0-3121 GCA_965233095.1 uncultured bacterium | reverse complement strand
CATGCCGCGCGAGGGCGACGTCCTCGTATTCTTGCCCGGCGAGCGCGAGATCCGCGAGACGGCCGAGGCGCTGCGCAAGCACCATCCGCCCGGCCTTGAAGTGCTGCCCCTGTACGGTCGCCTGTCCACCGCGGAGCAGGACCGCGTGTTCCGCCGCGAGGGCCGGCGACGCATCGTGCTCGCAACCAACGTGGCGGAGACTTCGTTGACGGTGCCGGGGATCCGCTACGTGGTCGACTCGGGGCTGGCGCGCATCAGCCGCTACAGTTACCGCTCCAAGATCCAGCGCCTGCAGGTCGAGCCGATCTCGCAGGCCAGCGCCTGGCAGCGGCGCGGCCGCTGCGGCCGCGAGGCGCCGGGCGTGTGCATCCGCCTTTACGAAGAGGCCGACCACGACGCGCGACCGGAGTACACAGATCCCGAGATCCGCCGCACCAACCTGGCCAGCGTCATCCTGCAGATGGAGACGCTGGGCCTCGGCGACATCGGCGCCTTTCCCTTTCTCGACCCGCCGGACACGCGCTTCATCAGCGACGGCTACCGCCTGTTGAGGGAGCTCGGCGCGGTGGACGAGCGTCGCCGGGTCAGCGACCTGGGACGGCGCCTGGCGCGCCTGCCGGTCGATCCGCGGCTCGGGCGCATGCTGCTGGCGGCCGGGCCGGCAGGCTGCCTGAAGGAAATGCTGGTGCTTGCGGCCGGGCTCTCCATCCGCGATCCGCGCGAGCGGCCGGCGGACGCTGCCGGCAGCGCCGACGAAAGGCACGCTGCGTTCCAGGACCCGCGCTCGGATTTCCTGTCGTTGCTGAAGCTCTGGGATGCCTGGCAGGAACGGCGCAAGCACGACACCGGCAGTGCGCAGCGGCGCTGGTGCCGCGATAATTTCGTGTCGTTCCTGCGGCTGCGCGAGTGGCAGGACGTGCACCGGCAGCTGGTCGAGCTCGTGCACCAGATGCGCCTGCGGCAGAACGAGGTGCCGGCCGACTACGCCGCCATCCACCGGGCCGTGCTTGCGGGCATGCTGTCGCACATTGGCCGGCTGCAGGAAAAAGGCGAGTACCAGGGGCCGCGCAACCTGCGTTTTCGGCTGTTTCCGGACTCCGCGCTGGCGGCACGCCCGCCGCGCTGGGTGACTGTCGCCGCACTGGTCGATACCGGCCGGGTGTGGGGCCGGATGGCGGCCGCCGTGGAGCCGGGCTGGATCGAGTCGGCCGGCGCGCATCTCGTGCGCCGCAGCTGGTCCGACCCGCACTGGCAGGCGGAGCGCGGCTTCGTGGCGGCGCGCGAGCAGGTGAGCCTGTTCGGCCTGGTGCTGGCGGCGAGTCGCCGCGTGGACTTTGCCCGGGTGGATCCCGCAGGGGCCCGCGAGATTTTCCTGCGCGATGCCCTGGCGGCAGGGACCTTGCGCACGCGCGGCGGTTTCCTCGCGGCGAACCAGCGACTGGTGCGGGAAGTGCAGCTGCTGGAGGCCAAGCTGCGGCGGCGCGAACTTCTGGCGGGCGACGAGACCATCGCGGCCTTCTATGCTTCGCGCGTGCCGCCGGAGATCTGTTCTACGCCGGCCTTCGAGCGCTGGCGGCGCAAGGCGGAGAAGGGGCAGCCCGGTTTGCTGCTCATGTCGCTCGATGACTTGTTGACCGGCGCGGCGCTACCGGACCCTGACGCGTACCCGGATACCCTTGAAGTGGGGGGCAACCGGTTGCCGCTGCGTTATCGCTTCGACCCGGTCGCCGAGGACGACGGCGTCACCGTCGAGGTGCCGCGCCACCTGCTGCCGCTGCTGGACGAGGACCGCGTCGAGTGGCTGGTGCCGGGCTGGCTCGAGGAGAAGGTCGTAGCGATGCTGCGGGCGCTGCCCAAGGCGGCGCGCCGTCGCATCGTGCCGGTGCCGGATCATGCGCGCGCCTGCATGGCGCTGCTGAGACCCGGGCATGGCCGGTTGCGGGCAGCGCTCGCAGAGGCCCTGCAGCGCACCGCCGGGCTCCAGGTCGAGCCGGAGACCTGGGCCGGGCTGGAACTGGAACCCTGGTTGCGCATGCGGGTGGAGGTGCTCGGCGACGACGGCGAACTGCTGGCGGCGTCGCGCGACCTTGCGGCGCTCAAGCGTGAGCACTCCCCCGGCACGGGACCGGTCTCGGCCGGCGACGTGTCGGGCTGGACCGGCGTGGGCCTGAAAGCCTGGCCAGGCGACAGGATGCCCGAGAGCGTGGAGATTTCGCAGGGCAAGTTGCGCCAGGCCCTGTATCCCGCCATCCAGGACGACGGCGCGTCGGTGTCCTGCCGGCTGTTTCCGACCGCGGCGGCCGCCGCGCGAGTGCACCGCTGTGGTGTGCTGCGTTTGTTCATGTTGGCGATGCCCCAGCAGTATCGCGCGCTGCTGCAACAGGCGCGTACCGATCGCGTGCTGGTGTTGCGGGGGCGCGAACTGGCCGGCGGCAAGGATCTCGCCGAGGATGCGGTGAGCGCGGCGTTCGCCGCAGTGTTCCTGCCGGGGAGCGCGCCCACGCCGCGTGACGCCGACGCGTTTCGCGAACACCTGGACGCGGGCCGGGCGCGGATCGTGCCCGAGGCCGAGCGCCTGCTTTCGCTCGTCGGCGAGGTCCTGTCGCTGCGGGACGCCTGTGCCGCGCGGCTGGCCAGGGGACTGACCGGCCCGGGTGCAGCTGATGCGGCGGCGGATATCGAAGCACAGCTGGCGGCGCTCCTGCCGCCTGGTTTCCTGTTGTCGACGCCGCCGGACCGTTTGCAACAGATGCCGCGCTACCTGCAAGCCGTCACGCTGCGCATCGAACGCCTGGCGCTGGGCAAGGGCGAGGCGCGCCAGGTGCTGGACCTGGCGCCGCATCGGCAGCGGCTGCGCGAGGGCGCGGCCACCGAATGGTCGGGAGTGGCCGCCGCCGCGGCGTTCGCGCGCTACCGGTGGATGGACGAGGAGAACCGGGTGCAGCTGTTTGCGCAGCAGCTCGGCGTCGGCGAGAAGGTCTCGCATGCGCGCCTGGAGGCGCAGTGGCGCAAGGTGCGCGATCTGCAGGCCGGTCTCAACCCCGCGAATTGACGATCTCTGTCGCCGACAACCACAATCTCCCCATGTTCATGGCACGGCACTCATGATGCGCATCGGCCT
>CBDDRR010000344.1:0-2555 GCA_965233095.1 uncultured bacterium | reverse complement strand
GATCCGGCGGGCTTCCGGGTCCATGGCGGCGTGGGTCATGGTCGCCGGGTGGGCCACCAGGCTCTCGACGCCGCCGAGCGACTCGGCCAGGAAGAAATGCTCCAGCCCGTCGAGGAAGGCCTCCACGGCAGGCTCGCCGCCGGCCAGCTCGAAGCTCACCATGCCGCCGAACCTCCGCTGCTGGCGCGCGGCGATCTCGTGGCCGGGGTGTGTCGCCAGTCCCGGGTAGTGCACCCGCTCCACCGCCGGGTGCGCGACCAGTGCATCCACCAGCGCGGCGGCGTTCTCGGCATGCGCGCGCAGCCGGGCGGGCAGCGTGCGGATGCCGCGCAGCGTCAGGAAGCTGTCGAAGGGCGCGCCGGTGAGGCCCAGGCAGTTGGCCCACCAGTCGAGCTGCTCGTGCAGCTCAGGGGTCCTCGCCACCACCGCGCCGCCCACCACGTCGCTGTGCCCGTTCAGGTACTTGGTGGTCGAGTGCAGGACGATGTCGGCACCGTGCGCGAAGGGCGTCTGCCAGCCGGGTGACAGGAAAGTGTTGTCCGCCACCAGCAGCGTGTCGTGCGCGCGACACAGCCGCGCCACGGCCTCCAGGTCGGTGATGCGCAACAGCGGGTTGCTCGGCGTTTCGACCAGCACCATGCGCGGGCCGGCGGCGAAGGCCGCCGCGAGCGCCGGCGCATCGGTCTGGTCGACGAACTCGAGCCGGAACTGGCCGCGCGCCGCCAGCGAGGACAGCAGCCGGTGCGTGCCGCCGTAACAGTCGTGCGGCGCCAGCAGGAGTTCATCCGGCCGGAGCAGCTGGCAGACCAGCGTGATCGCCGCCATGCCGGAGCAGGTGACCACCGAGCCGGCGCCGCCCTCGAGCGCGGCCAGCGCCTCGCCGAGCGCGTCGCGCGTCGGGTTGCCGGAACGCGTGTAATCGTAGCGGCGTTTCCTGCCGTAGCCCTCGAAGGTGAAATTCGAGCTGAGGTGGATTGGCGGCACGACAGCGCCGTGCTCGGCGTCGATGCCGAGCCCGGCGCGCACGGCGCGGGTCGCGGGGGCGGGTGTTTTCATCTGCTCTCCTCCATCGTGCTCCCTCGCGGGAGCGGGTTCCGCCCATCGGGAACCCTGCGGAGGCAGTCGGGGGGAAGTCGCCGGACCCAAGCACCCGCCTTTCCCGGCGGGGTTGCCCGGCAACTCATCTCCCGGTGAACGCGCGGCGCGGGCCGCAGGTCCTCCGCAGGAATTGGCACCGTCGCGAAGTGGTGAGCTTCGCAGGTTGCCCCGGCATCAAAGGGCCTGTCCCTCCGCCGGTCTCGATGAGTGCTTGCTGTGTACTCTTCTAACTCATCCGGCGGCTTCAGGCAATCGCCCGTTCCGCCGGCGCCTCCACCAGCGCGGCCCCGATGGCCGCGGCCACCTCGGCTGTGCTTCGTCCGGTCTTGCCCTTGCCGACCACGTCGGCCGTGCCGATGCCACGCGCCACCGTGGCCCAGGTCGCGCCCTCGACCGCGCGCGCCTCGGCCTCCAGGCCGAGCGAGTGGCGCAACAGCATGGCGGCGCTGAGGATGGCGCCGCAGGGATTCGCGATGCCGCGGCCGGCGATGTCGGGCGCCGAGCCATGGATCGGCTCGTACAGGCCGGGGCCGCGGTCCGCCAGCGACGCCGACGGCAGCATGCCGATGGAGCCGGTGATCACGGAAGCCTCGTCGGTGAGGATGTCGCCGAACATGTTCTCGGTGACCACCACGTCGAAGCGACCGGGATCCTGGATCAGCTGCATCGCCGCCGCATCCACCAGCGCGTGCTGCAGCCGCACGTCGGGAAACTCCTCGCGCGCGATGCGGGTCGCGGTCTCGCGCCACAGCCGCGAGGTCTCCAGCACGTTGGCCTTGTCCACCGACGTCACCAGCCCGCGTCGCGCGCGCGCCAGCGTGCAGGCCAGCCGGACGACACGCTCGATCTCCGCGCGACTGTAAGTGCAAAGGTCGGACGCGGCGTCGGCGGAGCGCGCCTTGTCGCCGAAATAAATGCCGCCGGTGAGCTCGCGCACGAACAGGATGTCGACGCCCTCGAGCAGGTGCTCCTTGAGCGGCGAAGCGGCATATAGCGCGGGATGCGTCATCACCGGCCGCAGGTTGGCGAACACGCCCATGCCACGGCGCAACGCCAGCAGGCCCTGCTCCGGGCGTACCGGGGCGGAGGGATCCGACCACTGCGGCCCGCCGACCGCGCCGAGCAGCACGCCGTCGGCGGCGAGGCAGGCCTCCAGCGACTGTGCCGGCAGCGGCTCACCGGTGGCGTCGATGGCGCAGCCGCCGATGGCGGCCTCGCGAAACTCGAAGCGATGGCCGAAGCGACGCGCGACAGCTTCGAGCACGCCGCGGGCCGCCGCCGTGACCTCGGGGCCGATGCCGTCTCCCGGCAGCAGCGTGATCAGGCCGCGCACTTGCGGGCCTCCTCGTAGCGCCGGATGTCGTCCTCGCGACTCAGCAGCCAGCCGAGCGGATCCACGCCGTGCAGCATGCAGTGGCGCGCGAAGGGTTCCACCTCGAAGGAAATACCGCGGCCGT
>CBDDRR010000343.1:0-3780 GCA_965233095.1 uncultured bacterium | reverse complement strand
ATCAACAAGATGCGCCAGTTCCAGGCCTTCGGTCACGAGGTGATCTTCCTGATCGGCGACTTCACCGGGATGATCGGCGACCCGACGGGCAAGAGCGCGACCCGGCCGACGCTGACGCGGGCGGAAATCGAGTAAAACGCGCGCACCTACGAGGCGCAGATCTTCAAGATACTGGACGCGGACCGGACGCGCGTGGAGTTCAACTCCCGCTGGATGAGCGCCATGAGCGCCGCCGACCTGATCCAGCTGGCTGCGAAGCACACCGTGGCGCGCATGCTGGAGCGCGACGACTTCAATCGCCGCTACGCGGAAGGGCGGCCGATCGCGATCCATGAATTCCTCTACCCGCTGGTGCAGGGCTATGACTCGGTGGCACTCGAGGCAGATGTGGAGCTCGGCGGCACCGACCAGAAATTCAACCTGCTGGTCGGTCGCCAGCTGCAGCAGGCCTGGGGCCAGCCGCCGCAGGTGGTCATGACCGTGCCGCTGCTCGAGGGCCTCGACGGCGTGCAGAAAATGTCCAAGTCACTCGGCAATTACGTCGGCATCAACGAGCCGCCCGCGGCAATGTTCGGCAAGCTGATGTCGATCGCCGACACGCTCATGTGGCGGTACTTCGAACTGTTGTCGTTCCGGCCGCTGGGTGAGATCGCCGCGCTGCAGGCCGCGGTTGCGGCGGGCCGCAACCCGATGGAAGTGAAGTTCGAGCTGGCCCGTGAGATCACCGCGCGCTTCCACGGCGAGGAAGGCGCTGAGGCCGGGCGGCGGGACTTCGACCAGCGCATCCGCGCGGGCGTGATGCCCGAAGACATTGAAAAGCGCGTGATCAAGATCGACGGCGGGGAGATCGGCCTCGCCGCGGCGCTGACCGCGGCCGGGCTCACGGCCAGCAACTCGGAGGCGTTTCGCGAGATCCGCCAGCGCGCCGTGCGCGTCGACGGTGAGCGCGTCGAGGACCAGCGCCTCGTGCTGCGGGCGGGCGAGCGCTACGTGCTGGCGGTCGGCAAGCGGCGCATCGTCGAGGTCGAGCTGCGCGGGGCCTGACAGAACGACACGCAGTATTTGCACAACGAACAACCAGGAACGGGAGGAGCAACATGCTTTACAGGAAAATCATCATCGCCGCCGCCGCAATGCTGATGGCGGCCCCGGCCGTCGCACTGGACGAGGAACAGGCGCAGAAGGCCACGGAAACGCGCCAGGGGCTCCTCAAGGTCGTGGGTTGGAACTTTGCGCCGCTGGGCGCCATGTCCCGCGGGCTGATCCCGTGGGACCAGGACCTGGCGGTGCGCAATGCGCAGCGCGTCGCCTGGCTGACCACGATGATCCCGGATGCCTTCCGTGCCGATACCCGGGAGCATGAGCTCCAGACCGAGGCCTTGCCGGTGATCTGGGAGAAGTTTGATCGCTTCGAGGAGCTCGCCGGCAACGCTCGCGCAGGCGCCGAGCGGCTGGTCGAAGTCGCGGCCGGCGGCGACGAGGAAGCCACCAAGCGGGCCATCGGGGCGCTGCTGGACAATTGCCGCGCCTGCCACGATGACTTCCGGGTGGAGCGCTAGTAAATCCCGAGGTCGGCCATGCTCGGCGGCGGCGCCGAGCTGACGATCAGCCAGACCGCGGCGGCGGCGGCCAGCAGCAGCGCCGCCGCCAGCGCCAGGCGCGAGCCGGCGATGGCGGGCTCCGCCGTGCACTTGCGACCGGTGAACATCGGCCCCACCAGGTCGATGCCCGGCCGCAGCCGGTAGAGCAGCACGGCAAGCACGTGCAGCGCCGAGAACACCAGCAGCAGGTCGAACAGCCGGCCGTGCCAGCTCGATGCCAGCTCCCGCAGCGTACTCGACGCGGCCCAGTACCATGGCCCGGTGTCCGCGCCGTCGTGGCTGTTGACCATGCCGGTCGCTACCTGGGCGGCGAGCAGCGCCAGCAGCAGCAGGATCATCCAGCCGCCGGGCGGGGTGTGACCGGCGGGTTCGGTGCCCGTGCCACGCAGCCAGTCGCGCAGGTAGCGGAACACGCGCGCCGGGCCGGTGATGAAGCTGGTGAAGCGCACGTAGAGCGGCCCTGCGATACCCCAGGCGAGGCGGAAAAGAACCAGGGTCGCCACGGCGTAGCCCGAGTAGAAATGCAGGTCGATCAGGCCGAGTTCGGCGGTCAGCCAGGAGGCAGCGAGCAACAGCACCAGCAGCCAGTGGAACAGGCGCACAGGCAGGTCCCATACCAGCTTCCTTTCCATCAGCTTCCCTCCGCGCCTCGGCTGCCCGTGCGGCCATTATAATGGGCCTGCCATTGCCTCCCCCTGCACCTGGAGCACCCATGAACGGCAACCTGCGCGCACCCGCCGCGATCCTCGGCATCACCCTGGCGCTCGGTATCGCGGCAGCCGGCGCCTTCGTGGCCGGCGCGCTCTATGAAGCCCGCTCGGCGCAGCGCTACGTGACCGTGCGTGGCCTGGCGGAGCGCGAGGTGCCCGCGGACACCGCCATCTGGCCGGTGGTGTTCACGGTCACCGCGGACGACCTCGGCCGCGTGCAACAGCAGGTGGAGAGCAACTACCGCACCATCCGCGAGTTCCTGGTCGCACGCGGCTTTGATGCCGCGGAGATGAGCACCATCGTGCCTCGCATCACGGACCAGCAGGCGCAGATGCCGGGGCAGGACACGCGCCCGGGCAGCCGCTATCTTGCCGAGGCGGCCCTGACATTGCGCACGGCGAAAGTGAACGAGATGCGCAGCGCCATGCAGGGCTCCGGCGAGCTCGTCACCGCGGGAATCGTGCTGGTGCGCAGCTGGGAATATCAGCCGCAGTACCTGTTCACCGGCCTCGACGCCATCAAGCCGGAAATGATTGCCGCCGCGACGCGTGATGCGCGCAGCGCCGCGCAGCAGTTTGCGGCCGATTCCGGCAGCCGGGTCGGCAGCATCCGGAATGCCCAGCAGGGCTACTTCTCGATCAACGACCGGGACCCGTTTTCCCCGGAATTCAAGGCGGTGAGGGTGGTCACGACGGTGGAGTACTTCCTGGTCGATTGAGGCCGCCGGCGGTATTTCCGGTGGGGGGTTGACGGCGGGCCGCGCTCACCTATAATGCGCGGCCCCACCGACGAGTCGAGCGAGGAATCGGGGGTCAGCAGCAACGATTTATTTTCGTTGCAGATCGTTGACAGCCCGGGTTCCTCGCGTATACTTGTCGGTCTGCCTCGGCCAATGTGCCGTGGCCCGCTCTTTAACAATTTGGACCAAGTAATTTGTGTGGGGGCTCGTGTCGATGCCTGCAGTCGCAGACATTGGTCGAGCACCAAATCAGTCAGTTAACCGATTGAGTGAATGGTGGATCGACGTTTTCAGCTCATAACTTTGAACTGAAGAGTTTGATCCTGGCTCAGATTGAACGCTGGCGGCATGCCTAACACATGCAAGTCGAACGGCAGCGCGGGCTTCGGCCTGGCGGCGAGTGGCGGACGGGTGAGTAATGCTTGGGAATCTGCCCAGTAGTGGGGGACAAAACGGCGAAAGCCGGGCTAATACCGCATACGCTCTACGGAGGAAAGCGGGGGATCGTAAGACCTCGCGCTAATGGATGAGCCTACGTCGGATTAGCTAGTTGGTAGGGTAATGGCCTACCAAGGCGACGATCCGTAGCTGGTCTGAGAGGACGATCAGCCACACCGGAACTGAGACACGGTCCGGACTCCTACGGGAGGCAGCAGTGGGGAATATTGGACAATGGGGGCAACCCTGATCCAGCGACGCCGCGTGGGTGAAGAAGGCCTGCGGGTTGTA
>CBDDRR010000342.1:0-12994 GCA_965233095.1 uncultured bacterium | reverse complement strand
GCCATCGAGATTGCATCTCGGCAGATGGTGGCGAGGATGCGGTCAACCGGCTTTGTGAGCTCAATGTCGTGGAGCAGGTCGTCAACGTCTGCAACACGACCGTGGTGCAAGAGGCCTGGGAGCGAGACCAGCCGCTCGCCGTGCACGGCTGGATCTATGGTCTGCGTGACGGCCTGATCAAGGACCTGGAGGTCAGCGTCGCCCGGGCCGGCGACCTGGACCACGTTTACGGCGCTGCCGTCGGCCGGCTACACGCTATGCCCTGACCCCGGTTTGTCGGGCGGGCGCCCGGGCTTGCCGGGTTTGCCGATCCCGTGTTTGCGCAGCAGGCCGCGCAGCTGGTCATAGCTCAGCCCGAGCGAGTCCGCGGCTGCCCGGCGATTGCCGTCTGCGGCCGCCAGGGCGCGCGCCAGCAGCCGCTGCTCGAAGCCGGCCACCACGGCACGGAAATCCAGCGGCAGTGGCGAGGCTTCCGGCCGTAAGCCGAGACGATCGGCGGCGGGCGAGGCCTCCCCAAGGGCGGGCGACGGCGCGTCTCCGTGCGCGCTGGCAAAGGGGTCGAAATGAATCTCGTCCACCACGCGCTCCGGTTCGGCGGCGCGGTAGATGGAACGCTCGACCGCATTCTTCAGTTCACGCACGTTGCCCGGCCACGGCCAGGCCAGCAGCGCGTCCAGGGCCGACTCGCTGAAGCCGGGGAAGAACGGCCGCTTGAGCTCCGCAGTGAAGCCGACGGCGAAGTGCTGCGCGAGCTCGAGGATGTCCTCGGGCCGGGCACGCAGCGGCGGCACATGAATGACGTCGAAGGCCAGGCGGTCGAGCAGGTCTGCGCGGAAGCGGCCGTCGCGTGCCAGCGCGGGCAGATCCTCGTTGGTGGCGCCAACGATGCGCACGTCGGCCTGCAGCGTCTCGCTGCCGCCGACGCGCTCGAACTCGCCGTACTCGATCACCCGCAGGATTTTTTCCTGCATGCGCGCCGGCAGGGTGCCGAGCTCGTCGAGGAACAGGCTGCCGCCGTCGGCGCGCTCGAAGCGCCCGACATGGCGGCGCGTGGCGCCGGTGAACGCGCCCGCTTCGTGTCCGAACAGCTCGGACTCCAGCAGGCTCTCGGTGAGCGCGGCGCAGTTGAGCTTGACCAGCGGCTGCTCCCAGCGCGGCGAGAGGTAGTGCAGGCGCGCGGCTACCAGCTCCTTGCCCGTGCCGCGCTCGCCGATGATCAGCGCGGGCCGGTCGAGCGGCGCGAGTCGGGACACCTGCTCGAGCATGGCCCCGAAGGCAGGCGAGGCGCCGAGCATCGGGCTGCTGGTGTCAGTCTCCATCGGCGTATTCTGCCGGTTATTGGTGATTTACGCCATGTAAAACCGGTCAATAATCCCATTTTATCTGAGCGCTCGAAATTAAAGACATATAAAACATAGAGTTATGCGCCCCTTTTCCTTGGCATGCTTTCTGCAATGTATAGCCCAGGACACTGGAGGAACCGCCATGGGCATTTTTTCCCGCTTTTCAGACATCATCAATTCGAACATCAACTCCCTGCTGGAGAAGGCCGAGGACCCCGAAAAAATGGTCCGGCTGATTATCCAGGAGATGGAGGACACGCTCGTCGAGGTTCGCTCGGCCGCGGCCCGCGCCATCGCTGATCGCAAGCAGCTCGACCGCCGCCTCGCCGAAGCGCGCCGCGAGGGCGACGACTGGGCGCGCAAGGCCGAGCTGGCCGTGCGCAAGGGCCGCGACGACCTCGCTCGCGCGGCGCTGGCCGAGAAGGCGCACGCCGAGCACCACGTGGCCTCGCTGGAGGAACAGGGCGCGCAGGTGCAGGAAGCCCTCGCCCGGCTGAATGACGACATGGCCCGCCTGCAGGAAAAGCTGGCGGACGCCAAGGCGCGCCAGAAGACGATGGTCATGCGGCATCGCACGGCCGGCCACCGGCTCGAGATGCGACGCCAGATCCACGAGACCAAGATCGACGATGCGCTGGTGAGGTTCGAGCAGTTCGAGCGTAAGCTGGAGGACGTCGAGGGCCGGGTAGAATCCTACGACCTGGGCCAGCGCAAGGATCTCGGCCGTGAGTTCGCCAGCCTGGAGTCGGAGGAGTCCGTGGAGGAGGAGCTGGCCGCCCTGAAGCGTCGCGTCGGCGGCGAGCCTCGGGACGAGGCCTGAGCACCACGCAAGAGCCGGCAATGAAGGATGGTTGTCATGAGTGAGTTTTTCGGCGTTTTCATGATCATCGTCGCGGCCGTCGTGCTGCCGCTGGTGGTGATCCTGCACTACGTCACGAAGTGGAAGTCCTCGCGGACCTTGTCGGGCGACGAGCAGCGCATGCTCGAGGAGCTCTGGCAGGACGCGCAGAAGATGGAAAGCCGCATCAACGCGCTGGAAACCATCCTGGACGACCAGGTACCCGACTGGAGGAGGAGGACATGAGCCGCCGCAAGCATGCTCCCGCTGGCGCCATCTTTTACCGCGATCCGGCCAACGGCATGATGCTGGGCGTGTGTGCCGGCCTGTCGGACCAGTTCGGCTTCCGCCTGGGGCCGTTGCGGGTCATCGCGGTGCTGGCGCTGATCGTGTTCACAGTCCCGACCGTGCTGGTCTACCTCGTGGCGGGCGTGCTGTTGCCGGGCAAGCCGCTGACCTACTACGGCAGCCGTGACGAGCGCGAGCTGTGGCGGCGCCGCCGGACGGAGAGGATGGAGGCATGAAGCGCGATCCCAGCCCGACCCGGTTCTACCGCGACCAGGACGCCGGCAAGTTCGGCGGCGTCTGCGCGGGCCTGGCCGAGTATTTCGGCTTCGACCTGACGCTGACGCGAGTCATCACCGTGCTGGCGATGCTGTTTTTCCCGTCGGTGTTCCTGGTGTACCTGGTGCTGTGGTTCGTGTTGCCGTCGAAGCCCCGCGCGCTGTATCGGGACGAGTCGGACAAGGATTTCTGGCGCGGCATGCGCGTGTCGCCGCGCGAGACGCTGTCCGAAGTCCGGCACCGCTTCCGCAGCGCCGATGCCAAGCTGCAGCGCATGGAGCGCTACGTCACCTCGCGCAACTTCAACCTGGACCGGGAGTTCCAGGATCTCGAGCGCGGCGAACGCCGCTAGAATAGCCAGGAAATATTGCAGGAGAGCTCGCCGTGAATCCTTTCGAGATGGTCGTCATCATTGTTTTCCTGAGCGTGCTCGCCTCCATGTATTCGAGCTGGCTGAAGCACAAGCACAAGAGCGGCAACGGGCCTGCCGACGACAAGCGGCTGGCCAGCCTCGAGGAGCGCGTGCGGGTCCTCGAGCGCATCGTCACGGATTCCGGCTACGACCTCCGCCGCCAGTTCCGCGACCTCGAGCGGGATGCCTGATCCGGTTCCTCTGCTGATATCCTGAGCTTCCACCGGGGCCTCGTTGCCCGGTAATCCGGCTTCCTGCAGCATCGTGCTGGAACCGGAACCGGGGTTGCGGCGAACACGGCGCCGAACCCGCAAGGAAGCTCCCCATGCCAGCGCAGGACCGATCCGTACACATCCGGCTCGAGGACGTCTGCAAGGACTACGACGAGCACGGTCGTCCGCACCGGGTGCTGGACGGCGTCACCGCGCAGATCGCGCGCGGCGAGTTCATCGTGCTCGTGGGCCGGTCGGGTTCCGGCAAGAGCACCCTGCTGAATATCATCGGCGGGCTGGACCGCCCGAGCCGCGGCGAGGTGCACATCGACGGCGAGGCCCTCTCCGGCCTGACCGAGGACGGGCTGGCGCGGCTGCGCCGGCAGGGCATCGGCTTCGTGTTCCAGTTTTTCAACCTGGTGCCGACGCTTACCGCCCGGGAGAACCTGCTGCTGCCGCTCGAGCTGCTCGGGGTGGCGCGCGCCGAGGCGGACGATCGCGCTTGCCACTGGCTCACGGCGGTGGGGCTGCCGGACCGCGGGGACTCTTTCCCCGAGGAAATGTCCGGCGGCGAGCAGCAGCGCATTGCCCTGGCGCGGGCGCTCATTCACCGACCCGGACTGGTGATCGCCGACGAGCCCACTGGCAACCTCGACTTGGAAACGGCGCGCCAGGTGCTGGACCTGCTCGACGACCTGTGCCGCCGCGAGGGCACCACGCTGGTGATGGCCACCCATAGCCCGGAGGTGGTCGGCGTTGCGGATCGCGTGTTCACGATCCATGACGGCCGGCTGGAGATTTCGACGCCGTGAGCCGCCTGCTGTCGCGTTCCGGCCGGCGGTTCTTCGCGCGGCACCCGTGGCAGTTTGCACTCGCCGTGGCCGGTGTGGCCCTCGGCGTCGCGGTGGTACTGGGGGTGGACCTGGCCGGCGCCAGCGCAAGGCGCGCCTTCGACGTGTCCACCGAGACGGCCATGGGCCGCGCCACTCACCAGGTACTGCCGCGTGCGGGGCGGCTCGACGAGAGCCTTTACCCCGAGATCCGCGCGGCCCTGCGCCGACTCGGCGATGGGCGGGTGGCGGCCGCGCCCGGCGTGGAGGGCGCCGTGACCCTGCCCGGCGGGCGCCGGGTGGTGCTGCTCGGCCTCGATCCCTTCGCCGAGGCGCCGTTCCGCGACGAGCTGGCGAACCTTGGCGCCGACGCAGACCTGCCGGCCCTGTTCACCACGCCTGGTGCCGTGGTCATGCCGGCGGCGCTGGCGGCGGAAATCGGCGCCGCCGCGGGAGACCGCATCACGGCGGTGACGGCGGAGGGCGAAGTCGAACTGGTCGTGACTGGCCTGGTCAGGCCCGCAGCCGACCGCTCGGCGGCCTCGGCGGGATACCTCTTCGCGGACATCGCCACCGCGCAGGAACTGCTCGGCATGGTCGGCGGGTTGAGCCGGATCGACTTGATCATCTCGTCCCGGCTGGCGGCCGGGCTGGCGGAGATGTTGCCGCCCGGCGCGGAACTGGTCGAATCCGCAGCGCGGTCGCAAGCGACCTTCGGCATGACACGGGCGTTCCGGCTCAACCTGACCGCGCTGTCCCTGCTCGCCCTGCTGGTGGGCGCGTTCCTGATTTACAACACCATGAACTTTCTCGTGGTGCGCCGTACCCGCACCATCGGCATCCTGCGCAGCGTGGGCGTGGCACGCGCCGGCCTGGTGCGCGCCATCCTGGCCGAGGCGCTGATCGTCGGGGTGCCCGGCACGCTGCTCGGTCTCCTGCTGGGGGCGCTGCTCGGCTCGGGCCTCACCGGGCTGGTGGTGCAGACCATCGACGACCTGTATTTCCGTCTGCGGGTGGATGCATTGGCCCTGAGCGGCTGGCCGTTCGCCAAGGCCGCAGCGCTGGGACTCGGCGCAACGCTGCTGGCGGCGCTGGGGCCCGCGCTTGAGGCCGCCAGCATCCCGCCTCGCGCGGTCTTGTCGCGCGCCTCGATGGAGCGGCGCACACGCCGCCGCCTGCCCTGGCTGCTGGCCGCCGGCGCCGGGGCCTTGCTGCTGGCCGTGCTGCTGCTGGCGGCCGGGCGAAACTCCCTGGTGGTGTCCTTCGCCGGCCTGTTCATGGTGTTTCTCGCCTGCGCCTGTGTCACGCCGCCGGCCACCGCGGGCCTGATGATGCTGCTGGACCGCATGCTCCCGGCGCGCGCGCCGGTGCCGGTGCGGATGGCCATTCGCGGCACGAGCGCTTCGCTCAGCCGCACCGGCGTCTCGGTGGCTGCGCTGGCAGTCTCAGTGGCGACCGTCATCGGCGTGGGGCTGATGGTCAGCAGCTTCCGCGGCAGCGTGGATGACTGGTTGGGCCAGTCCCTGGTGGCGGACTTCTACCTCGGGGTCGACGAGGCCTGGTGCCGCGGCGCCGGCGGCGTCGGGTCGCTGGCCGGGGACTTGCGGGAATTGCCTGCAGTGGACGAGGTGACTTTCTCCTTGCGCCGCCGCCTGCAGGCCGGCGGCGAGGAGTGGCGCCTGTGGGCGGTTGACGCAGGCCGCAAGGGCCTTGGCGCCGAGATCCTCGCGGGCGATCCCGCCACGGCGCGCGCCCGTTTCCAGGCGGGCGAGGCGGTGCTGGTATCCGAGCCGTGGGCGATGCGTCGCGGCACGCGCGTCGGCGACCGGCTGACGCTGCCGACGCCTGCCGGGGAGCAGGCCTTCCCGGTCGCCGGCATATTTCGCGACTACACCTCGGATCGCGGCGTCATCGCGTTGCATCGCGAGCGCTACCGTGAGCTGTGGCGCGACGAATGCAGCGAGGGCATCGGCGTCAACTTCACGCCCGGCACGGACCCGGCGGCAGCGCGCGCCGCGATTGAAAGCGTGCTGCCGCCCGGCAGCGCCATCTCGCTGGCCAACAATGCCGAGCTGCGGGCCGCGTCGCTGGCGGTGTTCGACCGTACCTTCACCATCACCCGGGTGCTGCAGGTCCTGGTGGGCCTGGTCGCCTTCCTCGGCATCCTCTCGGCCTTGCAGGCGCTGCAGCTCGAGCGCGTCCGCGAGACGGCGGTGCTCAGGGCCGTGGGCTGGCTACCGCGTCAGCTGCGCACTCTGGTCGTGGCGCAAACCGGGCTGCTCGGGCTCGCTGCCGGCCTGTTTGCCATGCCGCTGGGCATCGCGTTGGCCGGGTTGCTCGTGTTCGTCATCAACCGGCGCGCTTTCGGCTGGACGATGAGCTTCGGCATCGACCCGGGCGAGTTGTTGCAGGGCCTGGCGCTGGCGTGCGGCGCTGCGCTGCTGGCCGGGCTCTACCCGGCGTGGCGCACCAGCCGTCGGCCGGTGGCCCAGGACCTTCGGGAGGAGTAGGGCGAGGGGTCGTCCGACGCCTGGGCGTCAGTCGCCGTTGGCGCGGCACAGCGTGGCATGGGCGGGCGCCCCCTGCTGCTGGGCGATCAGCATCTCCACGTAGCGCCCGGCGGAGACGGGCGTGCCGAACAGGTGTCCCTGGCCGAAGGTGCAGTTCAGGCGCTGCAGCAGGCTGAGCTGGTCGACCGTTTCGATGCCCTCCGCCACCACGTCCATGCCCAGGCTGCGGCCCAGCCCGACGATCGCGCCGACGATGGCCGCGCTGTTGCGCTCCTGGCCTGCGTCGCGCACGAAGCTCTGGTCGATCTTGAGCGTGCCGATCGGAAAGTGTTGCAGGCTGGATAGCGAAGAGTAGCCGGTGCCGAAGTCGTCGATGGAGAGGTGCAGGCCGAGCCGGTACAGCCGGTCGAGCATGCGCAGCGTTTTCTCACCGTGGTCGATGAGGGTGGATTCGGTGATCTCGAGCTCGACGCAGGAGGGCGTGAGCTCGTGGCGCCGGAAGATTCTCTCCACGCCGTCCACGAAGTCGCGCTGCCGCAGCTGCTTCAGGGACAGGTTGACTGCCACGCGACCAGGCCAGGGCACCTGTTTCTGCCATGCCGAGAAGTCGCTGCACACGCGATCGAGCACCCATTCGCCGACCTCGAAGATCAGCGTGTTCTCCTCGGCCAGCGGGATGAACACCAGCGGCGGGACGTCGCCGCGCCGCGTATGGTGCCAGCGCAGCAGCGCTTCGCAGCCGGCAATGCGCCCGTCACGCAGGTCGATCTTCGGCTGGTAGACGACCTCGAACTCGTTGCGCCGGATGGCGCTGCGCAGCTCGGTTTTCAGCAGCAACCTGTCCACAGCGTCGGCGTTCATCTCCGGCGAATAGAAGCCGTAAGTGTTGCCGCCGTTCTGCTTGGCGTGATACATGGCGGCGTCGGCATTGCGGATCATGTCGATGACGTTGTCGGCGTCGTCCGGGAACACCGCCACACCGAAGCTCGCCGTCAGCACGACCTCGTGTCCTTCGACATGGAACTTCTGCGCCAGCTTGTCCAGCAGCATGCGGATGGTGGCCGCAATCGCCGGCCTGGAATCGCGCTCCGCCGGAAGGCCCTCGATGACCATGGCGAACTCGTCGCCGCCGAGGCGGCCCAGCAGCGTGCCCGACGGCATGGCCTCGATCAGCCGGCGCGAGGTGATCTCCAGCGCGCGGTCGCCGATCGGGTGGCCGAGCCGGTCGTTGATGTCCTTGAAGCCGTCAAGGTCCACGTAGAGCAAGGCGGCGCGCGTGGTGGTGCGCCGGGCCCTGGCGATCGCCTGTTGCAGCCGATGCTGGAACTCCATGCGGTTCGGGACCCGCGTGAGCGTGTCATAGCGCGCCAGGTAGCGGATGCGCTTCTGCGTGCGATGCGCCTCGCTGAGGTTGCGGAACACCAGCACCCAGCGACGCAGGCCGTCTGGCTCGACCAGCGGACAGCTGGTGAATGCCACGGCCGTCGCCTCCTCGGTCGGGGTCTTGAGCCGTGTGCTGCCTTCCGGGAGCAGGGTGTCGCGCTGGTCGAACACGCTCGGCTCGGCGAGGTCGTGCAGGTCCTCCCCCGCGAGGGTCTGGGGACTCCGCCGCAGCAGCTGGGCCGCCGCCTCGTTGGCCTCGATGACCCGGCCGTGCTCATCGCAGACGATCACGCCGTCCTGGATGCGATCCAGCACCTGCTCGAGAAACTCGTAGGTCCAACGCGTGGCATCGACCGCATCCGCCGCCAGTCCGCCAGGCGCGACGCCCTGGCCGGCAGCCGGGGCCGGCGCCATGCGCTGCCCGGCACGCAGGCGGCGCGCCCCGAGCCAGGCAAACAGCAGCCCGAGCGCCAGGGTAATCAGGCCGACCAGCGCCAGGGCCTGCGACCATTCCGGGCGCATCACGCCGCCGGCTCCGGCCGTAGGGGACTGCAAGGCGTGTGTGGCAGGCGCATGGCGGCGGCGCTCAGGCCTTGCGGCGCTCGTCGAAGGTGACCACGTCCGTGTCGCCCATGGATTGCAGGTCGGCCTCCACGACGGCGCCCTCGGAGATCGAGATGCCGCTGCCGACTACCCGGCCGCGGATCCGCGCCGAAGCCGTGATCTCGACCCGGCCACGCGCCAGCAGCTCGCCGTCGAGCTCGCCGGCCAGGATCACGTCATCGGCCCGGATGACGCCATGCCAGTGGCCGCCCTCGGCCAGTGTCAGGCCGCCCTCGATGTCCGCGTCGCCGGTGACCTGCCCGGCGATCAGGAAGTGGCCCTCGCCCTGCAGCGAGCCGTTGAGCCGCGCGCCGGCGCCGAGGATGGTCGCCGGTGGCCCGATGCGGTCCCGCATTCGTCGCTTTTTCATTCAGCGCCTCCGGTGGCGTTGCTGCATCCTGTACATGCCTTGTTCACGAATGCAATTGTATCGTTTCCCGTGACGGACGCCGCCAGGAGGTTCCCGCTTTGAAATTCCGCGTCCGACGAGTCCTGCTCAGCCTGCTGGCCGTTGCCGTGCTCAGCGCGAGCGGCGGTTGCGCCACGTCGTTCCTGTACGAGCGCGCTGACCGATTCGCCCATCGCTGGGTGGGCGAGTACCTGGCGCTGGACGACTCCCAGCAGGCGGCGCTGGACGAGGCCTTCGCGGAGCTTCACCGGTGGCATCGACGCGAGCAGCTGCCGGCCTATGCCGCCTGGCTTCGCACCGCCGCCGGGCGGCTTGCCGACGGCGGATCGTACCCGGAAGAGGAGCTCCGCAGCCTCGGAACGGAGCTGGGCGGCTTCTGGCGCGAGCTGGCCCGCGCCGGGGCGCCGGCGCTGGCGGGGCTGGGCGCTGACCTCTCGGATGCGCAGGTCGCCGCGCTGCTGCAAGGGCTGCGCGAGGCTCGGGAAAAGGAACTTGAGCATGCCGCGGGGCGTTCCGATGCTTACCACCGCCAACGCAGCGCCCGCTCCATGGAGCGCTTCCTGCGGCGCTGGACCGGGCGCATGACGGCGGAGCAGCGGGCCCTGATCGGCGACTGGGCGGCGAGCCTCGAGCCGTCCCGCGCGGCTTCGCTGGAGAACCGTGCCGGCTGGATCGATGCGCTGGAGCGCGCGCTCGCGGGGCGCGACGACCCGGCGGCGTTGCGCGCCGCGGCGGAGCGCCTGTTCGTGGCCCCTTCGTCGCGCTGGGATCCGGCGTATGCCGCCCTGGTGGAGCGCAATGCCGCGCGCACCACTGCGCTCATGGCGGAGTTTCTCGCCGGGCTGGAGGGGCGCCAGCGCGAGCGGGCTGTGGCACGGCTGGAGGGCCTCGCCGCCCAGTTCGAGCAGCTGGCGGCGAGCGGCGGCTGAACGACATTTATGTTGCAGCGCATATAGCTGCGCCGCGTGGGCGCTGATTTAATGCCCGCTCCGTCAACCCGCTGGAGAGCCTGACCGTGGACAAGCCCTGGATCCAGAGTTATCAGCCCGGAACGCCCGCCGAGATCGATCTCAGCGACGGGGCGACCCTGGTCAGCATCTTTGAGGCCAGCGCGAAGCGCTTCGCGGACCGGCCGGCTTTCTCCTGCATGGGCCGGACCATGAACTACGCAGAGCTGGACCGGCTGTCCGCGGACTTTGCCGGCTGGCTGACCAAGGATCTCGGCCTGGCGCGGGGCGCGCGCGTCGCCATCATGCTGCCGAACCTGCTGCAGTACCCGGTGGCGCTGTTCGGCGCATTGCGGGCCGGCATGACGGTGGTGAACGTCAATCCGCTGTACACGCCGCGCGAGCTAAAGCACCAGCTGGTCGACTCCGGCGCCGAGGCCATCCTGATCCTGGAGAACTTCGCCGCCACCCTCGAGAAGGTCATCGCCGAGACGCCGGTGAAGCACGTCGTGGTGACCGGCATCGGCGACCTGCTGCCGTTTCCGAAGCGGCACATCGTCAACTTCGTGATCCGCCGCGTGAAGAAAATGGTGCCGGAGTACGGACTGCCGGGGCACCTGCGCCTCGAGGAAGCGCTGGCGCGCGGCCGGCAGAAAGGCTTTGAGCCGGTGGCCGTCAGCCAGGAGGACCTGGCTTTCCTGCAGTACACCGGCGGCACTACCGGCGTGTCGAAGGGCGCGATGCTGACGCACCGGAACATGGTGGCCAACCTGCGGCAGATGCGCGCCTGGGTCGGCGGCCTGTTCGAGGAAGGCAGCGAGGTGGTGATCACCGCGCTGCCGCTGTACCACGTGTTCAGCCTGGTGTGTAACTGCCTGCTGATGACCTCGGTGGGCGGACTCAACGTGCTGATCACGAATCCGCGGGACATCCCGGCGTTCGTCAAGGAGCTGTCCACGTTGCGCTTCACCATGATCACGGGTGTCAACACGCTGTTCAACGCGCTGCTGCAGGATCCCGGCTTCGCGAAGCTCGACTTCGCGCCGCTCAAGTGGGCGGGCGCCGGCGGCATGGCGCTGCAGGCCGCGGTGGCGAAACGCTGGCACGAGGTGACGGGCAAGTACATCCAGGAGGGCTATGGCCTGACGGAGACCTCGCCGGTGGTGAGCATGCAGCCGCCCTCCGTCACGGAGGTCTTCACCGGCACCATCGGCCTGCCGCTGCCTTCGACCGAGGTCGCGATCCGCGACGACGACGGCAACGAGGTACCCGTGGGCCAGCCGGGCGAGCTGTGCGTGCGGGGACCGCAGGTGATGAAGGGCTACTGGCAGCGCCCCGAGGCCACCGAGGGCGTGATGTACCCGGACGGCTTCCTGCGCACCGGGGACATCGCCACCATGGACGTGCAGGGATTCTTCCGCATCGTGGACCGCAAGAAGGACATGATCCTGGTGTCGGGTTTCAACGTGTTCCCCAACGAGGTGGAAAACGTCGTCACGCAGCACCCGGATGTCGTCGAGGCGGCCTGCATCGGCGTCCCCGACCCGAAGTCCACCGAGGCGGTGAAGATCTTCGTCGTCAGGAAGGAGGGCTCGGGGCTGGATGCCGCCCAGGTCGTGGCCTGGTGCCGCGAGAGCCTGACGGCCTACAAGGTTCCCCGGCACGTGGAGTTCCGCGACGAGCTGCCGAAGACCAACGTCGGCAAGATCCTGCGGCGCGCGCTGCGCGACGAGGTGACGAGTGGCTGACAGGGGCATGCTGAACTGCGCCTGGCAGGCGGCGCTCGTGGCGCTGCTGCTGTCGTTCACCCTGGAGCCGGCGCTTGCGGTGGTGCCTGTCGACAGCAAGGTCGAGGCGGCACCGGGACTTGCCGTGCCGCTGCACGAGGCGATCTATCACGCCACCGTGCGCGGCATCAAGGTGCGCGCCGGCTTGCGCCTGGAGCAGCAGGGCGACGGGCTGTACACCTACCGGTCCTGGGTCGAGCCGCGCGGCTTCCTCAGCTTCATCAATCGTGAAATCAACGAGACCAGCCTGGTGATGGTCGACGGCGAGGGCGGCATCCTGCCCCTGTCCTACCGCCGGCGCGACGAACTCAATGGTCGGCACAGCGACATGCGCTTCGACCTCGCCGAGAAGCAGGTCCACATCGACTACCGCGACCGCCAGACCAGCACACAATGGGAACCTGGCATCTACGACCTGCTCAGCCTGCGGCTTGTGCTGTCCAATGACCTCCTGCGTGGTGAGCTGCAGGAGGTCTACCGGATCGTCGATGACCGCGCGCGCGTCGAGGCGGTCGACGTACAGATCGCCGGCCGCGAGACGTTGACCACTCCGCTGGGCGACATCGACACGGTGCGGCTGGAGTACCACAGCGACAGGCGCGACCGGTTATTCCGGCTGTGGATCGCACCCGAAATGGACGGCGCGCTGATCCGGCTCGAGCAACACGAGGAGGGCAACCTGCGCGGCGCCCTCGAAATCGTCGAATACCGGCGCCTCTAGTTCCCCTGACGCCTCTGGCGCCCCGGTGCGCCGGTTCAGCCCAGCCGCGCGCGGATGCGGCGATACGCTTCGCCCAGCTCTTCAGCCAGCACGCCGAAGGCTGCGCCGACCTCGTGCGAGGCTTCGCGCGCCTCTGCCGCCGCGCCCTCCATGCGGCCCTCGAGGCGCTCCCACTTGCGCTCCAGCGCCTCCCATTCGTCTTTCAGCTCCGCCTTGCCCAGGTGTGCCTTGAGCTTGAGTTCGTCCCGCTCCTGGCGCAGCTTGTCCATGATCTCGCGGCGGCGTGATACTTCGGTCATGGCCATCACCTCGCTGGCCTGATGCCTGTCCAAAGCATAGCCCAGCGCTCAGCTTCCTCCAGCCCGCGCGGCCAGCCCGCGACGCACCCGGCCGCCCAGCCACTGGCCCAGAAAATACGCCGCGAGGAACAGCGGC
>CBDDRR010000341.1:0-5680 GCA_965233095.1 uncultured bacterium | reverse complement strand
TCGCCGCCGCCCCACCGGATCCGGACGCCCTCCAGGTGTTGCGCCGTCACGCTGCAGCGCCACGCGTAGTGCGGGCCTGGCATGAGGACGAGGGCCATCGGGTAGCGATCGACGCGTACGATACCGGTGCGGCAGCGCGTTACGCGATGCGCGAATGGCGGCGATCCGAGGTGCGCGACGCGACACTCGCAGCGCTTGAGCAGAACCGATGGCGTGCCGGGGCGTCGGATGTGGTCAGCGGTATCGAGGACGCGTTCGCGGCGGCGCCGGTCGCACATCTCGCGGCAGCACGTAGTGAAATCATCGCTGGGCTGGAGGACGGGCTGCCGCTCGAGGGCGCAGCGCTGATTGTCGCGCTGCGTAACAACGACGCCGACCTCGCCGGCCGTGTGATCGGTCACGGGCGGGCACACACGATCGTTCACGCGCTGGATGACATCGCGGTCGGCTTCCCGGCCCAGGACGCGTTCATGCTGATGATCCGTGCGAGCGAACGCCAGGATATCGGCGCTGCCGCCATCGTCCAGGTCGGGCGTTTGTCACCTTCGCTACCGGCGGCGCGCGCCTGGCTGCTCGCGCAGCTCGGGGACCCGCACCACGGCGCAGCTGCGGCACATGCGCTTTCGATCGACCCGGGGGCGATCACTGCGCTCGAGGATCGCCTCACCGGAGCGGATGCGCCCACGCGCAACCGTGCGGCGCTCGCGTTGTACCTCAATGGCTCCGGGTCGGCTCGTGCGGCCCTCGCCCGTGAGCTGGAACGCGAATCGCTGCCGGATGATCTTCACAGGAACATCGCGACTTGGCTGCGCTGAAGCGCCTGGCAGTTTGCATAGCACTGGCGCTCGCCGCCATCGGCGATGCCGCCGCGCAATGCATCATCGATAACGGCGAAATCACGAACCCGACGGCGCCAGGCTGTGGCGACCGGCAACTGACTTTCGCCGAATCCAATCCGACCAACGACCCCGATGTCGTCGCGCTGGGTTACCCGATGCCGGTGCCCGTCGCCTCCCCCGCTCCCGTGGACGGGTTCCGAGAGTATGCGAGCCTGCTGGCCGGTCACCAGGACATGATGTTGAACCAGGCCGAGGTCATCGGCACGGTGATTGGCCAGACACTTGCCGGTGAAGACATATGGGCGTACCGCATCGGTACGGACGGAGAAACCACCGTTTTCGGGACACCGAAGGGATCGGTGTTGATCAACGGCGGTATTCATGCGCGTGAATGGCAGTCGCCTGAGACCTTGAGCGAAGTGTTCGAGCGGCTGGTTGCCGGTCGGGAAGACGGTGGAATGGTCCAGTACCTCGTCGACAATCTCGCAGTGTTCCTGATCCCCGTCCTCAACGTGGACGGTTTCCTCCAGACCCAGGCATTCCCCGACCAGGCGACTGCCGATCCGGCACAGCCACGCGACGGCCGGTTCCGGCGCAAGAATTCCCGCATTCCGGCAGGTGGAATCGTCGACGGGGACCTGACGACCGTCGACGACAACTCCCATGGTGTGGACCTGAACCGGAATCATCCCATCGGATTCGGGAGACAGATTGGCAATTCGCTGGTCCGCAGCCTGATCTACGCCGGCTCATCGCCGCATAGCGAGCCGGAAACGCAGGCACTGCTCGCGGCCGCTGTTCTCGCCGGCACCGCGCGGTTGCGACTCTACATCGACGTACACTCGTTTTCACAGATCTACTTCACGCCACAGACGTCGAACCAGGCGCGCAACCAGAACACGCAGCGACTGGCCAGCGCGATGCGTGCTGTTACCGACAACAAGTACCGTTATTCGGCTGACCCGGTCGGGAGTGACATCGGCACGACGGCCTCGTATTTCGCGGTCACCTACCAGGTTCCGGCCTGGACCCTGGAGACCGAACCACTGAACGGGGCCCAGGATTACGGCGGGGTCGCGTACGGACATGGCGGATTCGTCGCGCCCGATTCTGAGATCGCACGGATTCGTGACGAGCTTGCCAGGACTCTGCTGCTCGGTTTCTACCACCAGGCCGGCCCGCCTGCGGTCATCGCGGCCGAGATCCGCGATGAAGCCGGCGACCTGGTGTGGAGCGTTGCCCGCACCGCTACGGGTATGGCGCGCAACGAGACCATCGACGCCAATGAGTCATTGGCTCCGGGGCAGTCATACACGCTGTGGGTTGCCTTCGACAAACCGATGCGTTGGCGCGAGAACGGTGCCGTTGCGCAATACGCCGGCCAGAACATCACGCTTGCGCCGAGGGTGGAACTCGAATACCGCAGCGGCAATGCCGGCACCGCTATCCCGATCACGGTCGGTGCCGATGCGTGGCTCGATACGCCCGGGCCGGGCCCCGATGGCTATCTCAACTACCGTGACGACGCGTTCGCGGTCGAATTTACCGTTCCGGCCGATGCGCCGACGACTGCGACCGAGGCGCTGATAACGGTATCGACCATGGACATGGCAGGCCTGAACCTCGACGTGGACGCGTCGACTGTCGCGCGCTGGGCCAACGGTTCGTGGACAGGCTACGAGGATGCAGCCGGTGCGCAGCCGGTTCAGGCATCCGGTGCGGATTGCTCACTGCGACTGTGGATCGGTGACGGCACGCGCGGCAGCCACACGTTCGTCTGTGCCGAGCAGGCACCGGCGACGCCACCGCCACCGGCGAACCCATCGCGCAGCGGGGGTGGTGGGCATGTTGGATGGATTTTCCTGGTTGGACTCATCGCACTTTCCGGCGTGAGGCGATTCAGTCAATCCGGCAGCAACAGGCGTTCGCGATCCACCTGAGCTGCATCACAGCGCTTGCCGGAATCGGTCTCGCAGGCATAGTCACGCTGGCGCTGGCGTTCATATTCGCGGGCCGCGGCTGCAACGCTGCCGCCCTGCCCGGTGCGCAGCCAGCGACCGATGCGCCCGGCATCACCCAGCGGTGTGCGCGTGCCCAGCGAATCGAGCAGCACCATCGCGATCGGCCGGCCGTCGACGTTGGCAACCATGGCAAGGCAGCGACCCGCGACTTGCAGGTAGCCGGTCTTGCTCAGCGCCACGTCCCAACTCTCTCGATGCACCAGCAGGTTGGTGTTGCCGTACTGCAGCGTGTAGCGCGGACGGCGGAACTTTGCGGTAAAGCCCTTGGTGCGCGTGTAGTCGCGGATGAGCTCGTAGTCCATGGCGGCCGCCACCAGGCGCAGCAGGTCTGCGGCGGTCGAGCGGTTTTGCGCGGACAGGCCACTGGCATCAACGAAATGGCTGGCGTTCATGCCGAGTTCGGCAGCCTTGTCGTTCATCGCGGCAACAAAGGCCTCGCGGCCGCCCGGATGATGATGTGAGAGCACGTAGGCGGCCTGGTTCTCCGAGGCCATCAGCGCGATGCGCAGGAGATCAGCGCGCCGCAGCTCCGAGCTGATGCGGATACGTGAATAGGCATTCACCGGTGCTCGCTCTGCGCGCGGTACGATGGTCAGCCATTCGTCCAGCGGCGCGCCGGAATCGAGCACGACCACCGCGCTCATCAGCTTGGTCACCGAGGCGATCGGCACCTGCCGGTCGGCATGCTTGGTGAACAGCAGTTCGCCGCTTGCAAGGTCGGCCACCGCCGCCTGTGCCGAGGCCAACTCCAGGGCCCCGGGATCGAGGCGCGCGTTCCCTGTCGCAGGTGCGGACAGGATCGCCCAGGCCAGCGCGATCACCCATAGTGCTGGATTTTTCATGGCCGCGAGTATACGCAAAGCTGAGCCGCTGGCGTTCAGCAGATCGTCGAGCAGGCGGAGGCAATCGACAACACAGTTCAGCCCGGGGGCGGCACTGCGAACACGATCTCGTCGAGCTGGCGACTCGACTTGCCCATCGATTCCAGCAGCCGCTGCCAGCGGGGATCGGAATGCAGGCCGGTCAACAGCGGGTTGACGACGATGCCCTGCAACCCGGAGCTGTTGTATTCGACCGACTTCTCCAGCCACTCGAAGGCGCGGTCGGGCTCACCCCGAAATGCGAACACGGCGGCAATGTAATACGCCCATTCGCGCTCGTGCTGCGCGATCACGTCCTTCAACAGGGCGTCGGACTCCGCTGTCCGGCCGAGTGCGTGGTCGGCCATCACCAGGCCGAGTTGCCTTATCACTTCGTGCGGCTCCGCTTCGAATGCCTGCCTGGCGGCCAGTGCATCGCCCTTTTTCAGCAACGCGATGCCGATGAAGTTGTTGGCGCCGATTCTCCCGGGGCTCAGGCGCAGCGCACTTTCATACGAGTCGATGGCATCGTCCCAACGACCGGCAGCGAGATAGTAATAACCCAGGTTGTAATAGCCTCCCGTCCAGACCGGATCCCGAATCATCAGGCGCTCAAGCAGCACCGTGGCCTGGTCTATCCTGCCGAGGGTCTGCAGCAGCACGGCGGCATTGGCAATGATGCTCAGGTCGTTCGGGTCCAGGTCCAGCGCACGCTCAAAGTGTTCGGCCGCTGCCGCCAGGTCCTTTTCGTGGGTCATCGCAATCCAGCCGAGCCGGGCATGGGCCGGGGCGTGTTTCGGATCGATCGCCAGCGCTCGTTCCGCCATTGCGGTGGCCAGGTCGTAGCCTTCCTCGGAAGGCCGCAGTCCCCTGCCCGCCTGCGTTGAGTAGATCAGCGCGAGCGTATCCCAAGGCACGGCATATCCGGGGTCGATAGCCAGCGCTTCCTCCAGCAGCGGAATGGCCTGCTCATACGCCTCGGCCGTCGCCTGTTTGACGATGTGGCGGGCCTGCAGGAGAAGGCCGTATGCCTTCGGATCCGGCTCGTACGCTCGCGGCATGTCACCCAGCAACCGGGTCCTGAGCTGGGTGGCCACAGCGGCGGCGATTTCGTCCTGGATGGCAAAGATGTCTCCCAGGTCACGGTCATAGGTTTCGGACCACACCTGTGTGTCGGACGCGGCACTGATCAACTGGGCCGTGATGCGCACTCGGTCAGCCGACGTGCGCACCGAGCCCTCGAGGATGAAGCTCACATTCAACTCGCGCGCCACATCGGCCAACCTGATGTCCTTGCCCTTGTAGTAAAAGGCCGAATAACGCGAGGTCACGCGCAGCTCCGGGATCCGCGCCAGCCGGTTGAGCAACTCTTCCGCGATCCCGTCCGAAAGGTATTCCTGGTCGTTGTCCTGGGACAGGTCATGGAAGGCCAGCACCGCAATCGAGCGATCGAGGTGGGAATCCGCCGGCACCTCGACGCGATCTAGCTTGCCGTCGGCGGTCTGCTCGCTACGCCCCTCTGCGCCAGCCGGTTGCTGCGGCGACAGCAGAAACTTGTCAAGGGCAAAGTAGCCCACCGCCGCTGCCAACACCACCAGGATGATGCGGTCGAGCCGTTTTCCAGAGTCGTTGATGCGGGCCTCGCCATGGCCGGCGTCCTGGTCCTTCCTGATGCCTTCAGGTGTCAGCTCGAAAACCCACGCCAGGACGAGGGTCGGCACAAGGCCGATGGCGGCGACGACGGTGACGATTCGTACCGCCGTGTCCCCGAATCGGAACGACGGCGTGATGGTTTCCACGACCTGGATGACGAGCCAGACCGCCACCAGGTAGGCGGCAGCAATGCGCAGCACGTTACGGCGCTTGAGTTCGGCCAGGATAGACATCTTTGGTCAGCCTCCCGGAACTGACCGAACGATGCGGCAGCTGCGCGGGCTTGTCGATCGGGTCAGTCGCGCGC
>CBDDRR010000340.1:0-4302 GCA_965233095.1 uncultured bacterium | reverse complement strand
GCAATCAATAAGACCCTGCTCATGCCAGCACTCCCTTGTCCTTGAGCGCCTTGACCAGCGCTTCGACCGACTCCACCTTGGTGCCGCCCTGGCGCTTCGGCGGCGGCTCGTGCAGGCCGGCCTCGAGCCGCGGCGGCATTTCCACGCCGAGCTCTGCAAACGGCTTGATGTCGAGCGGCTTGCGCTTGGCCTTCATGATGTCAGGCATCTTCACAAAACGCGGCTCGTTGAGACGCAGGTCGACGGTGATGACGGCTGGCAGGTCCACTTCGATGTTCTCCAGGCCCGCGTCCACCTCGCGCGTCGCCCTGGCGACGCCGTCGGTGAACTCGAGGCCGGACACGAAAGTCGCCTGCGGACGATCCCACAGCGCGGCGAGCATCTGGCCGACCTGGTTGGAATCGTCGTCGATGGCCTGCTTGCCGAGCAGCACCAGGCCGGGGTCTTCCTGCTTCACCAGCGCCAGCAGCGCGCGCGCCGCGGCCAGTGGCTGAATCTCCTTGTCGGCCTGGTAGAGGATCGCCCGGTCCGCGCCCATGGCGAGCGCGGTGCGCAATTGCTGCTGCGCGGCTTCCGGGCCGATCGAGACGACGATCACCTCGGCGGCGTCACCGCGCTCCTTCATGCGCAGCGCCTCCTCGACGGCAATCTCGTCGAAGGGATTGATGCTCATCTTGACGCCGTCCTTGACCACTCCCGTGCCGTCGCGGTTCACCTGGACCCGGACGTTGTAGTCGATGACGCGCTTGATGCCGACCAGGATTTTCATCTCGTTTCCTTGTCACATGGTCTGGTAGTTCGGACCGCTGCCGCCCTCGGGCGTCACCCAGTCGATGATCTGGTACGGGTCCTTGATGTCACAGGCCTTGCAGTGGACGCAGTTCGAGGCATTGATCTGCAGCTGTTTTGCACCGCTGCCGTCGTCCACCATTTCGTATACGCCCACCGGACAGAACCGGGTGCAGGGATTGCCATATTCCTCGGCGCAGCGAGTGGCGCAGATCGAGGTGTCGGCCACGTGCAGGTGCACCGGCTGCGATTCCTCGTGCGCGGTGTTGGCGAAGTACACGCTGGCGAGCCGGTCGCGCGGCGGCAGCGTCCGCTCGGCATGCCACGCGGCCGCCATCGCCGCCTGCTCGCCATGGGCTTGCGCCGTGGCAAGGTTCTCGAGGCTGTCCCAGTCGGCGTGAGTCTTGAGAGTCCAGGGGCTGCGCCCCCCGAGCACGGTCTCGAGTGCGCCGTTGGCCATCCCGAGCCACAGCCCGCGGTGGAAGCCGGGGCGGATGTTGCGGACCTTGTGCAGTTCCCGTCCGGCCGGTGAAGCGCGAAAAGCAGCGTCGTAGCCGGCGGGCGCGCCAGTGCCAGACAGGTGATCCGCAGCCAGCATCCCGGAGCGCAGCGCCTGGTGCACGCCCTTGATCTTCGGCACGTTGAGCGTGCCCGCCGCGTCGCCCACCAGCAGCGCGCCGGGCATCTCCATCTTCGGCAGTGCCTGCAGGCCGCCCTCGATGATGGTGCGCGCGCCCGCGGAAATGATCTCGCCACCCTCCAGCAGCCTGACCATGTCGGGGTGGTGCTTGAACTGCTGGAACGCCTCGAAGGGCGAGAAGCGCGGGTCGGCATAGTCGAGGCCGATGACGAAGCCGATGTAGAGGCGGTCCTGGTCCAGGTGGTAGACAAAGCTGCCGCCGTAGGTGGCGCTGTCGAGCGGCCAGCCCACGGTGTGCTGGATCAGTCCGGGCGTGGTGCGGCCGGCCGGCAGCTGCCACAGTTCCTTGAATCCCAGTCCGTAGGTCTGCGGCGTGGCGTCGCGGTCGAGGTGGAACCGGGCGATGAGTTCCTTTGACACGCTGCCGCGACATCCCTCGGCGAGGATCGTGGTCTTCGCATGGATGTCGACGCCGGGTGCGAAATTCTCGCCGGGGCGGCCATCGGGCGTGCCGTCGGCTTCCCGGCCCATGTCGCCGCAACGCACGCCGATGACGCGCGCCTCGGCGCCCGCACCCTCGACCAGGGCCCGGCGCGCGGGAAAGCCCGGGAACACCTCGACGCCGAGCGACTCGGCGTGCGCGGCAAGCTGTTTGCAGAGCTCGCCGAGCGAGACGATGAAGTTACCCGCGTTGTGCATTTGCGGGGGCGTCGGCAGGCGATAGGAGCTGCTTTTCGTCAGCAGGCGAAATTCGTCGCGTCCTGCCGGGACACAGATCGCGGGCGGGTTGTCCCGCCAGGCCGGCAGCAGCTCGTCGAGCGGTCCCGGCTCCATCACGCAGCCGGAGAGAATGTGCACGCCGATTTCCGAACCCTTCTCCAGCAGGCAGACGCTCGCCTCGGGCTGCTTCTCCTTGAGCCGGATGGCGCAGGCGAGCCCGGCCGGACCGCCGCCGACGATCGCGAAGTCATATTCCATGACATCGCGCTCGATGCCGGTGTCGTTCTCGCTCATGGTCGCCTCGGCTGGCAAATCGGGGCAGCCTTGAATTTTACCTGAGGCACGCGCCTATTTGGGCTGCATGCGGATGGCGCCATCGAGGCGGATGGTCTCGGCGTTCAGCATCGGGCTGGTGCAGATGACGCAGACCAGGTCGGCAAACTCCTCCGGCCGGCCGAGGCGGGACGGGAACGGCACCTGCGCGGCGAGCGACTGCTGCACATTCTCCGGCATGCCTTCCATCATCGGCGTGAGGAAAATACCCGGCGCGATGGTGTTGACCCGAATCCCGAGGCGCGCGAACTCGCGTGCCAGCGGCAACGCCATGGCAGCAACGCCGCCCTTGGAGGCGGAGTAGGCCGCCTGGCCGATTTGTCCCTCGAAGGCTGCGATCGACGCCGTGTTGACGATGACGCCGCGCTCGCCCTCGTCGTTCGGCTCATTGTGCTGCATGTGCGCGGCCGCGGCCTTGGCGAGTTGGAAGGTGCCGACCAGGTTGACCATGATGACCTTGGCGAAAGACTCACCGGCCATCGGGCCCTCGCGGCCGAGCACGCGCCCGGCGCCGAGGATGCCGGCGCAGCTCACCGCGAGGTTGATACCGCCGAAGGCCTCCGCCGCGGCGTCGACGCCCGCGATGACCTCGCCGTCGTTGCTGACGTCGGTGCGGAAAAACCGCGCGCGCTCGCCCAGGTTGGCGGCCGCGTCACGGCCCTGCGCCTCGTTGACGTCGAGGATCGCGACCTGGCCGCCCTCGGCCACGATGCGCTTCGCGACCGCATGACCGAGACCTGATGCGCCGCCGGAAACGACGGCCTTGAGCTTTGAGAGTTCCATTCAGCGGATTCCTTTCGGTGTTGGCGATGCTTCAGTTCTGCCGATACTCCGGCAGCCGGCCGAGCTTGCTGCCGGGTTCGCGACTCAGCCTGTCGCAGATGAAATGGCCCGCGGCGACCAGTGCCGCCAGGTCGATCCCGGTCCCGATGCCGAGGCCATGCAACTGGTAAACGAGGTCCTCGGTGGCGACGTTGCCGGACGCGCCTTGCGCATAGGGACAGCCGCCGAGACCCGCAACCGAGGCGTCCACCACGGTCACGCCGGCCTCGAGACAGGCGAAAATGTTGGCGAGCGCCTGGCCGCGGGTGTCGTGGAAGTGCACCGCGAGCCGCTCCATGCCGCATTCCCCGGCCACCGACCACAGCAGGCGGCGTGCCGCCACGGGCGTGCCGACGCCGATGGTGTCGCCGAGCGAGACCTCGTAGCAGCCCAGCTCGAGCAAGGCCTGAGCGATCTCGATGACCCTGCTCTCCTCGACTGCACCCTCGTAGGGACAGCCGAGCACGCAGGAGATATAACCGCGAATGCGCATGCCGCGCTCGAGCGCGGGTGTCGCGAGTTCGCGGATGCGCGCCAGGCTTTGCGCCACCGACGCATTGATGTTCTTGTGGTTGAAGGTCTCAGAGGCGGCAGTGAACACGGCAATCTCCTCGACGCCCGCCGCCGCGGCCCGCTCGAGGCCCTTGAGGTTGGGCACCAGCACCGGGTAGGCCACGCCGGGGCGGCGCGAGATACCCCGGTAGACCTCGTCCGCGTCGGCGAGCTGCGGGATCCAGCGGGGGCTGACGAAGCTGGTAGCCTCGACCGCCGGCACGCCCGCCGCCGCCAGTTGCTCGATGAATTCGATCTTCAGGGCCGCCGGGACAATGGCCTGCTCGTTCTGCAGCCCGTCCCGCGGGCCGACTTCCACCACCTTCACGTGCGTGGACATCGACATATCAGTCCGCCTCATCCGGCCGGATGTCGACCAGCACGGCGTCTGCCTCGACGCTGTCGCCTTCGCTGCACAGCACCCGCTCGACCAGGCCCGCGACCGG
>CBDDRR010000339.1:0-4289 GCA_965233095.1 uncultured bacterium | reverse complement strand
CGTCCTCGCCGGCCAGCGTCCGCACGAAGGTATCCACCTCGTCCATGAGACGCCCCGCGTCCCAGCCCACCCGGTACCACTCCAGCAGCGAGAACTCGGGATTGTGGCGCCGGCCGCGCTCCGACCCGCGGAAGACCCGCGCCAGTTGCCAGATGTCGCCGGCGCCGGCCGCGAGCAGGCGCTTCATGGGGAACTCGGGCGAAGTATGCAGCCAGCCGGCCGGGCCGCCTTCGGCGGGTCGCGCCGACAGGCTCTCGAGATGCAGGTCGGTCGCGGCCGCCACGGACAGCTGCGGCGTTTCCACCTCGAGCACGCCGCGCGCCGCGAAAAACGCCCGCGTCCGTTCCAGCAGGCGGGCCCGCAGCCGCAGCGTCGCGAGCGACGCCGTCGGCCGCCAGTCGGAACCGTTACTTGACGCGGGAGACGTAGGCACCGGTGCGGGTGTCCACCCGGATCACCTCGCCTTCCTCGATGAACAGCGGCACGCGCACGACCGCGCCGGTCTCGAGCTTGGCCGGTTTCTGGCCGCCGGTCGCGGTGTCGCCGCGTACGCCGGGGTCGGTCTCGACGATTTTCAGCTCGACGAAGTTGGGCGGCGACACCAGCAGCGGCTGGCCGTTCCACAGGGTGACCTGGCAGAGGTCCTGCTCCTTGAGCCAGTCCTTCGCCTCCTCCACCACCTTGGCGTCGGCGGCATGCTGCTCGTAGGTGTCCGGCACCATGAAGTGCCAGAACTCACCGTCGTAGTAGAGGTACTGCATGTCGGTGTCGACGACGTCGGCGCCCTCCACCGACTCGTTGGACTTGAAGGTCTTTTCGTTGACGCGGCCGGTCTTCAGGTTGCGGATGCGTACGCGGTTGAAGGCCTGGCCCTTGCCCGGCTTGACGAACTCGTTCTCGAGGATGACGCAGGGGTCGCCGTCGAGCAGGATTTTCAGGCCGGACTTGAACTCGTTGGTACTATAGGTCGCCATTGATTTACCCGTGGGTGGGCTGTTTGTGGGAAGCGTTGCTGCGAATCCGTCAATGATACCGCCCGATGCGGCGGCGCGTCACTTTGAGTCGTGGCGCCGGGAGCTGGCGGAGGCGGTCACCGACCCGGCCGAGCTCTTGCGGTTGCTTGCGCTGGACCCGGCGCTGCTACCGGCCGCACGCCGCGCCGCGGCCCGTTTCGGCCTGCGCGTGCCGCGCGCCTTCATCGCTCGCATGCGGCCCGGCGACCCGCGCGACCCGTTGCTGTTGCAGGTGCTGCCGCTCGGCGAGGAGCTCGAGGTGCACCTCGGCTACGGCCCGGATCCGGTCGGCGACCTGGCGGCGCTGCTGGCGCCGGGCGTGCTGTCCAAGTACAACGGTCGCGCCCTGCTGATGACCACCGGTGCCTGCGCCGTCAATTGCCGTTACTGTTTCCGGCGTGAGTTTCCCTACGAGGCGGGTGCACTGACGCCCGCGCGGCTCGCGGCGGCAGTGCAGTCGTTGGCTGCCACGCCAGGCCTCGAGGAAGTCATTCTCTCCGGCGGCGACCCGCTCGCGTTGCCGACCGCCAGGCTGGCACGCATCACCGACGCGCTGGGCGTGCTGCCCGGCCTGCGGCGCCTGCGCATCCACACCCGCACGCCGATCGTGCTGCCCGCCCGGGTGGACGACGAATTGCTCGGGTGGCTCGCCGCGCTGCCCTGGAAAACCATCATCGTGCTGCACGTGAATCACCCGCGCGAACTCTCGGACGAGGTGCGTGCCGCCGCCGCCGCGCTGGCGGCATGCGGCGCGACCCTGCTCAACCAGTCGGTGCTGCTGGCGGGCGTGAACGACGACGAGGACACGCTGGCGGAGTTGTCGGCCGGGCTGTTCGACGCGGGCGTGCTGCCCTACTACCTGCACCTGCTCGACCGGGTGGCGGGCACCGCTCATTTCGACATCCCGGCGCAGCGAGCCGCTGCATTGCATGCCGGCTTGCTGCAGAGATTGCCCGGATACCTGGTGCCGAAGCTGGTGCGGGAATCGCCGGGCGCCGCTTCAAAGCTGCCGGCGGGCCTTGCTGGCGATCCCCTTGACGGGTGCTAGAATGCCTCGCCAATCGACCCTGCCCCGCGGCAGCGAGGACTGACATTTGAGCGAGACGGCCGCCGTCCCGGTAATCGTACTCAGCAGGCACGAGGACAACGCCGAGGCCATTAACCGCGCGCTGCGCAACAGCGGGCGCGCGGCGCATGTACGGCGGCTGGATGACGCGGGCGACCTGGCGGATGAACTCGGCGAGCAGAGCTGCGAATTGCTGGTCGTGTTCGCCGACGAAAGCGACAACCTGCTGCTGACGGCGGCGGCGGTGCTCGAAACCACGGGCCTGGACCTGCCGATGATCAGCTGCCGGGGCGAACTCGACGAGGCCGCGATCGCCGAGGATATCGCCTCGGGCGCGCAGGACGCAGCGACGCTGGAGCGCATCGACCGGCTGACCGCGATCCTCGAGCGCGCCTTGCGGGTGGGACGCCTGGACCGCGCATTGCGTGGCGCAATCACCAGCGCCTCGACCTACCGCGAGCAGCTGCGCCGCGTGGTGGCCGGCACGGCTGATGCGTTGGCGCATGTCGGCGAAGGGATCGTGCTCGACGCCAACCGCGCCTGGGCGCAGCTGTTTGGCTTCGACGACGAGTCGGAGTTTCCGGGCCTGACTTTCATGGACCTCTTCTCCCCCGACGACCAGCCGGCCATCAAGGGCGCGCTGGTCGCCTGCGCGCAGGGCCGCTGGCCGCCGCAGGGCATCAAGGCCACCGGCATCACGCGGCATGACAAGCCGATTGCGCTGATGCTGGAGCTAGAGCCGGCCAGCTTCGACGAAGAACCGTGCGTGCGAGTGCGCATTCCGGCACGCGCCGAGCACAGCGAGGAGTCGCTGGAGGATCAGCTTGGCGCGGCGCTGCGACTCGACCAGGGCACCGGGCTTTACGGCCGCGTGCACCTGCTCGAGCAGATGGAAAAGCGCCTTGCCGAGGAGCCGCCGGCGGGCGTCCAGGCACTGCTGGTGTTCTCCCTGGACGACCTCAAGGGCGTGCAGCGCCAGGTCGGCGCGCGTGGCCTGGACATTGTGCTCGCCGGGCTCGCGGACCTGCTGCGCGACTCGGTGCAGGCGCGCGACCTTTACGGCCGACTTGGCACCGGCGAGTTCGGCGCGCTGGTGGCCCGCGGCACGCGCCGCGATCTCAAGGCGTGGGCGTCGAGCATCATTGCCAAGGTGGGCCGCACGCTGTTCGAGGCGGGCGGCAAGTCCATCTCGCTATCGCTGAGCGTGGGCATCGCGGTGGCAAGCCAGCGCGGCATGAACCTGGACCTGCTGCATGCCGAGGCGTGCGAGGCGCTGGCCCGGGCGACCGAGATGGGCATGGGCCAGGTGGGCATGAGCAGCCACGAGGAAGACTCCACCCGCATGGAGGAGATGGACCGCCTGTGGGTCAAGCGCATCAAGAAGGCGCTGCTGGAAAATCGCTTCCGGCTGGCCAACCAGCCCATCGCCAGCCTCACCGGCGAGGAGCGCGACCTGCAGGACCTGTTCGTGCGCATGATCGACGAGCAAGGCGACGAGGTGCTGCCCTCGCAATTCGTGCAGGCGGCGGAACGCAACCGCCTCATAAAGAACATCGATCGCTGGGTCATCGGCGCAGCATTCTCGTATTGCCAGTCGCGCTCCAAGGCCACGGTCTTCGTGCGCCTCTCCAAGGACACGATGCTCGACGGCATGCTGCCGGCCTGGCTCGAGACTCGCCGCAAGAACGCCAAGCTCCCTGAGGGCGCGATCGTGTTCCAGGTGTCCGAGGACGCCGCCGCCAGCCACCTGCGCCAGACCCACGAGATGGCGGACCGGCTGCGCAAGATCGGCTTCGGCTTCGCGCTGGAGGGCTTCACCGCCAGCGCGACCTCGTCGAAGCTGCTGGCGCACCTGCCGATGGATTACCTGAAGATCGACGGCTCGCTGATGCAGGGACTGGCCGGCGACGAGGCCACGCAGGATCGCGTCCGGCAGATCGTGGAGGACGCGCGCAAGCGCGACATCATCACCATCGCCGACCGGGTCGAGGACGCCAACACCATGGCCGTGCTCTGGCAGATCGGCGTGCACTACATCCAGGGCTACCAGATCCGCGAGCCGGAGGTCGTGCTCGCCGAGGACTAGCCTCGGGCTCGCTCCGTTCCAGTTGACCGCGGGACGGCGCCGTCATGGACGCCCTTCGCTCGGCGAAATCTTTAGCTCGCTCAGGACGCCCATGACGGCCCCGTCCCGCTGCCACCCTGCCACG
>CBDDRR010000338.1:0-5850 GCA_965233095.1 uncultured bacterium | reverse complement strand
CCGCCTGTTCGCGGTGCTGCTGGTGGTGGTGGCCGCCGACATGCTGCTCGGCGGCCGCGGCTAGGCAAAACCGGGACAAAAATCGGGGTCAGAGACAGGTTTTCGCGACGCGAAAACCCGTCTCTGACCCCGGTTTTGCTTAGCGGATCGGCAGGATCAGGTTGGCGTTGCCGCGGCGGATGTTAAGCAGCAGCGCCTGGCCCTGGGCCAGCTGCTGCAGCTCGCCGAGGTTGCTGATCTTGTGGCGGTTCGCGCCGATGATCACGTCGCCCGGCCGCAGGCCGCGCTGCGCTGCCGGGCTGCCCGGCTCGACATTCGCCACCAGCACGCCGGCCTCGCCCTCGTAACGTGGTGAGGAGGCGTCGATGTTCTCCAGCTCGGCGCCCTGCAGCCCGGGATGAATGTCCTGCGCCGAGACTTGCACCTGCGACGCCTGCTCGCCGAGCTCTGCCTTCAGCGTGCGCTTGCGCTTGTCGCGGATGATCTCCAGCTCGACGGTATCGCCGCTGCGCTTCAGGCCGATGGTGTTGCGCAGCTCGTTCGCGTTGCTGATCGCTTTGCCGTCCACGCTGCGGATGACGTCGCCCACCTTGACGCCGGCGCGCTCCGCGGCCGATTCGGGCATCACCTGGGAGACCAGCGCGCCCTGCGATTCCTTGATCTCGTACGCCTCGGCAATGTCCGGCGTGATGGTCAGGATGGTGACGCCCAGCAGGCCGCGCCGCACCTCGCCGAACTCCAGCAGCTGCTCCATCACGGAGCGCGCCATGTTGGCGGGGATCGCGAAGCCGATGCCGATGTTGCCGCCGCCGCGCGACAGGATGGCCGAGTTCACGCCCACAAGTTCACCGCGCAGGTTGACCAGCGCGCCACCCGAGTTGCCGGGGTTGATGGAGGCGTCCGTCTGGATGAAATCCTCGTAGCCGTCAGGGTTGATGCCCGAGCGGCCGAGCGCGCTGACGATGCCGGACGTGACCGTATGACCGAGTCCGAAGGGATTGCCGATGGCTACCACGAAGTCCCCCACCTCGATGCGGCCCGAGTCCGCCATCTTCAGCTCGATCAGGTTCTCCGCGGGGATTTTCAGCAGCGCGACGTCGGACGCGCGGTCCGCGCCCACGACCTCGGCGGTGAAGGTGCGGTCATCCTGCAGGGTAACGCTGATTTCCTCGGCACCCTCGACGACATGCGCGTTGGTCAGCACCAGGCCCTCGGCGGCGTCGACAATCACGCCCGAGCCGGCGCTCTGGGTCTGGCGCCGCTGGCGCGGCTGGTCCGGCATGTCGAAGAAGCGGCGGAAGAAGGGGTCATCCATGAACGGGTTGCCGCCAGAAACCTCGATGCTGCCCCGCGTGGCGATGTTCACCACGGCCGGCGCGGTCTTCTTCACCATCGGCGCAAGCGAAGGCAGGGGCGCGCCATCCACCACGGCGGGCAATTGCGCATTCAGCGGTGCGGCGACCGCCAGGGAGAGTACGGCCGCGAGGGCGGCGAGGGGGCGTGCAGTCATTGGCTTCGGGCTCTCCTGAGAATGGTGTGGCTGTTGGACGCCGGCAGCGGGGCCAGGTTCCTCACGCGAGCAAATTCGTTGCGTCAACGCCGACGGCGGGCGACTGCGCGCCGCCCGCCGTGTTGGCAAATGATGCCGCGGCGGCCCAAAAGGTCGCAGCGGCACTGCTTGGCACGGCGATCAGTTGACGTCCACGCTGATCCGGCGCGGCATCACCCGCTCGTGCTTGGGGATGATAACCTCCAGCACGCCGTGGGTGCTCTTCGCCGAGATGCCCTCCGCGTTGGCGGTGTCGGGCAGCGTGAAGCGGCGGAAGAAGCGCCCGGACACGCGCTCGACGCGGCGATAGCCATCGGCGTTCTCTTCGCGGGTCTCGGCGCGGCTGCCGCTGATCGTCAGCACGCCATTCTCCATCGTGACCTCGATGTCCTCGGGCTTCACGCCGGGAATGTCGGCATGCAGCAGGAAGCGGTTCTCCTCTTCCCGGATGTCGACAGGCGGCGTCCAGTTGGCGACGCTGCCGCTGGTCTCGTCCATGCCGAGGCGCTGCTCGAACAGCCGGTCGAGATCTTCGTGCAGGGAGCGCATCAGGCCCCAGGGCTGGTAACGAATCAGGCTCATGGCTTACCTCCTGAACTGTACGTTGATGGGGTTGGGTTCATGAACCGTGAATTTGGGCGCGGCGGCGGTTTTCAAGGCCTGCGACTGGGCCGTCGGCAGCGCAAAATGGCTCGATGTCAATGGCGTGACAGACACAAGATATTGTGCTGCGCTGCAGGATAATGTTTTTTTCTGGCAGCCGCCCCGGCTTCATAGAAAATTTCTATAAAGATTTCATAACCTCATGTAAATCATAGGTAAATGCCGTAGCGCAGCAATGCAAATCAATGCTTGACAGGGGTCGGTCAGGCACTTACCTTAACCATCCCGTAACACAACATATTGTGTTCGCTCGCCGGAGACCGGAAGGCCGCCGCGGGGAGCCGGCAGCCGGACGTCGGACGGATTGCAGAGGGACCAGCAACTTTCAGGACAATGGGGCGCCCGGGGGGAACGAGGCATAATGAAAACAGCGTTGCAACAAGAACAGGCGGTCGCGGTGGAGTCGGTCGATGACATCCCCTTCCAGGCGGCATCCCTGGATATCTGGGAGAAGAAGTACCGGCTGGTCGCGAAGGACGGCACGGTGCTCGACCAGACCATGGACGAGACCTACCAGCGGATCGCGCGTGCGCTTGCCGAGGTCGAGCCCGAGGACCGCCGCGAGCAGTGGTACGAGCGCTTCGTCTGGGCGCTGCGCCACGGCGCCATCCCGGCCGGCCGCATCGTCTCCAACGCGGGCGCACTGGCCCACAAGCCCGCCACCTCGACGATCAACTGCACCGTGTCCGGCACCATCCGCGACTCGATGGACGACATCCTGCAGAAGGTCCACGAGGCCGGCCTGACGCTGAAGGCTGGCTGCGGCATCGGCTACGAGTTCTCCACGCTGCGGCCGCGCGGCGCCTACGTGTCGGGCGCCGGCGCCTACACCTCCGGCCCGCTGTCCTTCATGGATATCTACGACAAGATGTGCTTCACGGTGTCCTCGGCCGGCGGCCGGCGCGGCGCCCAGATGGGCACCTTCGACATCGGCCATCCGGACGTCATCGAGTTCATCCGCGCCAAGCGCGAGGACGGTCGCCTGCGCCAGTTCAACCTGTCGCTGCTGGTCACCGACGAGTTCATGCAGGCGGTCGCCAATGACGAGCCGTGGCGGCTGGCATTCCCGATCAGCCTCAAGGAGCTCAAGGGCGAGACGCTGGACCTCGAAGATCCGGAGAACATCGTCTGGCGCGAGTGGCCGACCGACGGCGACTATGTGCGCAACGACAGCGGCCTGGTCGCCTGCCGCGTGTACAAGACCGTGCCGGCGCGCCGCGTGTGGGACGTCATCATGACGTCCACCTACGACTTCGCCGAGCCGGGCTTCGTGCTCATCGACCGCGTCAACGAAATGAACAACAACTGGTGGTGCGAGAACATCCGCGCCACCAATCCTTGCGGTGAGCAGCCGCTGCCGCCCTACGGCTCCTGCCTGCTCGGCTCGGTGAACCTGACGCGCTTCATCGTCGATGCCTTCACCCCGGAGGCGAAGTTCGACTGGGAGAAGTTCCGCGAAGTCGTCAAGGTGTTCACCCGCCTGCTCGACAATGTCGTCGAGATCAACGGGCTGCCGCTCGGCCCGCAGCGCGACGAGATCTACCGCAAGCGCCGCCACGGCATGGGCTTCCTGGGCCTCGGCTCGACCATCACCATGCTCGGCATGAAGTACGGCAGCAAGGCCTCCGTGGCGTTCACCCAGGACATCTCGCGCGAGCTGGCGATGGCGGGCTGGGAAGCCGCGCTGGAGCTGGCCCGCGAGAAGGGTCCCGCACCGATCATGGACGAAGAGTTCACGGTCACCGAGGAAATGCTGCGCAAGCGCCCGGAGATGAAGGCGGACGGCTGGCGTGCCGGCGCACGCATCAAGGGCCGCGTGCTGCATGCCCGCTACAGCCGCTACATGCAGCGCGTCGCCGACGTGAATCCCGAACTGGTCGACGAGCTGGCCGAGGTGGGCGCGCGTTTCACGCACCACAGCTCGATCGCGCCGACCGGCACCATCTCGCTGTCGCTGGCGAACAATGCCTCCAACGGCATCGAGCCGTCCTTCGCGCATCACTACTTCCGCAACGTGATCCGCGAGGGCCGCAAGAGCAAGGAAAAGGTCGACGTGTTGTCCTTTGAGCTGCTGGCCTACCGCTCGCTGATCAACGAGCGCGCCATGCCGGGCTCGGAGCGCCCGGAGGAGCAGCTGCCCGACTACTTCATCACCGCCGAGGACATCACGCCGCGCCAGCACGTCGATATCCAGGCGGCGGCGCAGATGTGGGTCGACTCGTCGATCTCCAAGACCGCGAACGTCCCGACGGATTACCCGTACGAGGACTTCAAGGACATCTACATGTACGCCTACGAGCAGGGGCTCAAGGGTTGCACCACCTTCCGCTTCAACCCGGCCGCCTTCCAGGGCGTGCTGGTCAAGGAGCAGGACCTCAAGAACACGACCTACGTGTTCGAGCTCGAGGATGGCAACACCATCGAACTCAAGGGGGACGAGGAAGTCGAATACGACGGCGAGATGCACACCGCCGCCAACCTGTTCGACGCCCTCAAGGAAGGCTATTACGGCAAGTTCTGAGAAAACATCATGTCAGCACACAAGATAGACAAGAAAATCGTCGGTTATCACGTCGCCAAGCCCGAGGAAAAGGCGTCGCCGCCCAAGCCGCGTGTCGAGGAGGGCAGCGAGGGCAAGGTCATCCGGATGCACGAGAAGCTCGAGCGTCCCGACATGCTCATCGGCGCGACCTACAAGATCAAGCCGCCGGTGGCCGAGCACGCGATGTACGTGACCATCAACGACATCCTGCTGAACGCCGGGACGAAGCACGAGGCGCGCCGGCCCTTCGAGATCTTCATCAATTCGAAGAACCTCGACCACTACCAGTGGATCGTGGCGCTGACGCGGATCATGTCCGCGGTGTTCCGCAAGGGCGGCGACACGACCTTCCTGGTGGAGGAGCTCAAGGCCGTGTTCGATCCGCGCGGCGGCTACTGGAAGCCGGGCGGCAAGTACATGCCCTCGCTGATCGCCGAGCTCGGCGAAGTGGTCGAGAAGCACCTGATCAGCATCGGCATGATGCAGGCGCCGGGCCTCGACGAGCACCAGCGCCAGCTGGTCGAGCAGAAGCGCGCCGAGTTCGAGGCGCGCGCCGCGCAGCAGGACGCTTTCGCGGAGAGCGCCTTCCCGGAAGGCGCGCAGCTCTGCGCCAAGTGCAACACCACCGCCGTGGTGATGATGGACGGCTGCATGACCTGCCTGAACTGCGGTGATTCGAAGTGCGGTTGAACAGATTCCTGCCCACGCGACTCCCCGGCCCGCCTCGTGCGGGCCGATTTTTCTCTACAATCGGGCCTCATCGCCAGCCCGCGGGGAGCAGCACCATGACGCAGCGCAACGACCCGGACGGCCTTCGCCTGCCGGTAAAACTCGACAGCACCAGCAACGGGGAATTCGAACCGGTACCGCTCGAGCCGCAGCATGAATATGCCAACCGGCTGGCGATGGACAGCGCCACCGCGAACGCGCGGCGACTCGGCCTCACGCGGCGCGACTTCCTCGTTTCGGCAAGCGGCGCCGCGACCACGCTGCTCGCCATGAACGCCGCCTATGCCGCGGTCGGCAACACCGGCGGCTTTTTCCAGCTGAGCGCCGATGCGGCGCTGGACGGCGAAGCGGCCGAGGCGGCCCTGGG
>CBDDRR010000337.1:0-2865 GCA_965233095.1 uncultured bacterium | reverse complement strand
CGCGACATGATCTCGGCGGTGACGTCGGCCACCTGATGGTCGCCGAAGGCGACGTTGAGCATCACTTCATGATCCGGCGTGGGATGCCCCAGTGCGGTAAAGGCATCCGGGCGCGTCAGATGGTTGGCGTAGGCGTTGGTTTCGCCACGGTCCCACAGCATCTGCATGAAGGACAGGATGAAACTCTGGTCGAAGCTGTTGGGGTAGAGCAGGTACAGCACCGTGCCGTAGAGATCGAAGTCGACACTGCGGCGCAGCAGCGTGGAGTAGTTCATGCCTGGCACGCCGAGCGATCCGCGAGTGATATCTGTCGAGGTGGCCATCACCACGCCACCGATGATGCCGCCCTGGCTGTTGCCGTCGTAGACCACCTTTTCAGTACTGAAGACCGGGCGCCCGTCGGCGGTCTGGAAGGCCGGGTCGGCGGCGAAACCCTGCGGATGATTGAGCAGGCGTGTCAGGTAGTGCGAGGTCGGTGGCGGCAGCACCGCGCGTCTGCGTGAGCAGAACCTTCTGCACTGCGCCATCGACTGGATCGGCATGGCCTCGCGCGATGTGCCGTCGGTGGTCACCTTCCTCATCGATATGAGCCTGTTCCCCACGCTGCCGGACCGCGTGCAGCAGAGCATCGTCAACTCGCCCTTGCCGCCCAGAAGGCCGTGGCCATATAGCGTGGGCGTTGCGGCACGAACCCAGGTGTCGGGATCGTCGAAGCTGCCGACGGCAGTGCTCGGAATCTCGCACTGGAACAGGAATTCCTGAGTCGGTATCAGCGGGTTGATGCTGGGCAGCTCGTCATCTCTATTGGCGTAGTACAGGCGCGAGAATGGCAGCTGCACGAATTCGGTCACCAGACGGAGGGCATCCGACACAAGGCCAAGGATGTCCGAGATCAACGGCACATCCCCCTGGTCGAGCAGATCAGCCAGATTGTTGATGACGGCGCAGTAATCAAGGATATTCTGGCTTACGGGCGGCAGCAGGTTGTCGCAGATGCCGTCCGGCAGCGTCAGGAAGTTGGGCACCGTGAAGCGGCCCAGCACACGGCGCGCCGAGACGGAGCTGGGATTGTCGATGATGTCGGTGACCACGAAGGCCGGCGCGGCATCACCCAGATCGGCCAGCGCGGTATCGCGCATGTGCAGCACGCGGCCAGCGAGGTTGCGGGTGCTGGCAATGGTGAAGTCCCAGGCCATGTAGAGGGACTCACGCTCCACGCCATGCTGCACCAGACGGCCGATGATGTCTTCCATCTGCGCGCGACGCTCGTTCACTGGGTCAAGTTCGCTGGAGAAGCTGTCGCGGTAGACGCGGAAGCCGGCGGGCGCTTCGATGGGGTTGCCGTCGGCGTCCAGCAGATTGCGCATGGCAACGATGTAGCGACGGCCGTCACGGAAGTTGACCCCCGGACGCATGAGCAGCGCCGGCGGATCCACCCTGAGCGCGTTGGTCAGCCCCGGCGCGCCATCACCGATGACTTCTCCCAGCGCCGCGAGGACGGGTTGCAGGCCGGTATCGCAGCCGGCTCCCACACCTTCCAGGATCGGCAGCAGCGGATCCAACGCGCCGTCGAAGCCGAGCAGGCCGGCCGACCAGGTCGACCACCTCGAGCAGGCTTTCGGGGCCTTCGCACAAGGTCTGGGCGGTTTCGCTGGCATCGATCTCGACCCAGATCGGGTGACGCTCGCCGGTTTCCGCATCAATGATGAAGATCGGCGCATCCGGACGCAGCGAAGCTTCGATGTCGGTGATGTTGTTGGCACCCGTCATCGCCAGGTCCAGGCCCGGCACATGGGTGACCAGCATCTGGCCGGGCGAGAAGCCGTCGTTGCGATTCCACTCGGTGGGCCGTATCGGGATCGCCGCCAGGTTGGACGGCATGCCCAGGACGTTGAGGTTCACCCGCAGCCCGGTGTCGGTGCTGCTGTCGGCGGTGGTGAAGAAGTTGTTGGGCCAGGGGAAGAGGCAGTAGTCCTCGGCCAAGAAATCGCAGCCGCGCAGCCGCGTGTCCAGCATCAACGGCTGGAGCTCATCATCGATGGTTTCGTCGCGCAGCTCCGGCGGCTCGGGTAGTGCACCGAGGCCAGTGTTCTCAGGCAGTTGGCTGGAGCCGCAGGCCGTAAGCGCCAATGCAAGAGCAATAGCAATTCCCGTGTGTAGCCAAGCGCGTTCGCGTGTCACAGTCATGGTTAGCTGTCAGGTTCCGGACGGTTAATCACTATTGCGGAGCACTAAAATGCTTCGGAATTTCGGCGCAGCCCACCCGCAACAGCCCTGGTCATTCACGGAGCAGGTCCCCCAGCCGTTGGCTCAGCGGGACGGCCTCGGCGCTGTCACTACTGATCCCACCGGTGAGGAAGCTGTTGCGCAGATAGGTGACCAGGCGCGTGAGCAGGCAGGTCGGCTCGCCGGGCTCCTCGATGCAGCCGGTCAGCGGGCCCGGCGGCCGGTCGCGGACGCCAATGTCGAACAGTGGATAGTAGGCCTGCGCCATCAGCAATGGCGCGGTCAGCGGGCCCAGGCCTACGAGTTCCTCGTAGGGGGCCTCGCCGGCGAGTAGCTCGCCGATGGCGTATTCATCGATGGGCAGGATGTAGCCGAAGGAGTTGTGCGTCAGGCCCAGCAGCATGCTATGCCGGCTCTGCTTGAGTTGGCGGATCTGCTGGCCGAAGGTGTTGGTGGCTTCGCCCGGTATGGTGACGATATCCAGGCCATCGCCGTTGCTGTTGCCGATGCTGACACGGCTGACCTGCGTGGTCGTGGTCAGCGCGATCTGCGGCAGTAGCTGGTCGACTTCCTCGAGCAGCGCGTCGATGCCCGGGATCTCCGAGAGCAGCGGGAGGTTGCCGAAGTCGCCGGCGCCGA
>CBDDRR010000336.1:0-6572 GCA_965233095.1 uncultured bacterium | reverse complement strand
GCGTCGTCCGCAGAGCGCGCATTAAGGACATGAATGCGGGCGCGCATCAGGTCGTACATGGGGCTTTCGCGCACCGCCCTGGCCTCGGTGCGCTCCGCGCGATCACGCGTCTCCGCGATGCGGTTGCTGCTGAGCGGATGCGTCTGCAGGAACTCCGGGACGCGCGAGCCGGGCAAGGCAGCCTCCCTGGACAGCACCTCGAAGAAAGACGGCATGCCCATGGGGTCGAACTCGGCGCGGGCCAGGAATCCAAGCCCGATCCGGTCGGCCTCGTACTCGTTCGCCCGCGTGTAGTTGATCTGTTCCTGGATGGCCAGCCCCTGGGCGCTCATGATGGCGGCGGGAATGGCGTCTCCTCCCGCCCCCAGCAGGATGGCTGCGAGCACCGCCGCGGTGGCCAGGATGCTGGTCTTGCCGGTGCCGGCAATGCGCCGTGCGATGTGCTTCTGGGTGACGTGAGCGATTTCGTGCGCCAGCACGCCTGCCAGCTCGCTTTCGCTGCGGGTGGCGGTGACCAGGCCGCTGTTGATGCCGACATAGCCGCCCGGTAACGCGAAAGCGTTGATCGCATCGTCGTTGACGACGAAAAATTCGAAGCGATGCTCCCCGTCATGGGCGTGCGAGGCGATGCGCTGACCGGTATCAGTGATGTACTCGGCGACCTCCGGGTCCTCGAGAACGCTGCCTTGCTCACGCAGCTGGCGCAGCACGGACCGGCCGATGGCCTCGGCCTGGCTGCGCGTGAACACCGTGTCCGCCACGCTGCCGATGTCCGGCAGGTCCCGCTGCGGATCGGCGCCGGCGGCGGCCGTCAGCAGGCAGGCGGTCATGGTGATGAGGAGGCGGTTCAGCATGCGGTTTCCGAAGCCAGCGGATGGCGGGGCCTCGAGTTAAGACCCTGCCGGCGGCGCCACGGTTCCCCGGCGCCTACAACGAGTCCGAGGCGTAGTCGGCGAGCCGGGAGCGCTCGCCGCGCATCAGGGTGGCGTGGCCGGAGTGTGGCCAGCCGCGAAAGCGGTTCACCACGTAGGTCAGCCCGGAAGTCGTTTCCGTCAGGTAGGGCGTGTCGATCTGCGAAATGTTGCCCAGGCAGACCATCTTGGTGCCCGGTCCGGCGCGGGTGATCAGCGCCTTCATCTGTTTCGGGGTCAGGTTCTGCGCCTCGTCGATGATGATGAAGCGGTTCAGGAACGTACGTCCCCGCATGAAGTTCAACGAGCGGATCTTGATCCGGCTGCGCAACAGGTCCTGGGTCGCGGCACGTCCCCAGTCGCCGCCTTCCTCGCTGTGCGTCAGGACCTCGAGGTTGTCCATCAGAGCGCCCATCCAGGGCTCCATCTTCTCCTCTTCCGTGCCGGGCAGGAAGCCGATGTCCTCGCCCAGTGGGACCGTCACCCGGGTCATGATGATCTCGCGGAAGCGGGCCTTGTCGAGGGTCTGCGCGAGGGCGGCGGCCAGTGTCAGCAAGGTCTTCCCCGTCCCCGCCGGCCCCAGGATGGTGATGAAGTCCACGCTGTCGGACATCAGCAGGTTGAGCGCGAAATTCTGCTCGCGATTGCGCGCCGTAATGCCCCAGACGCTGTTGCGGCCACGAAAGTTGGCCGCCAGCTCGATGACCGCCGATTCGCCATCCAGCTCGCGCACCAGCGCCTCGAAGCCGCTGTCGTCGTCCAGGTGCAGGAACTGGTTGACGTGCCAGTGCTTCACGCGCTCGCCGGTGACCCGGTAGAAGGTCCTGCCTTCCTCCTTCCATGAGTCCATGGCCTTGCTGTGGGTATCCCAGAAATCCGCCGGCAGAACCTCGACGCCGGAGTAGAGCAGGTCGAGATCCTCGAGCGTGCGGTCGCTGTAATAGTCTTCCGCGTGCACACCGAGGATGGTCGCCTTGATGCGCAGGTTGATGTCCTTGGACACCAGCGTGACCTGGGCATCGGGATGTGCCTCCTGGAGCATCAGGCAGTTCTCGAGAATCGAGTTGTCGGCCCGGCTGCCGGGCAGCGTGTCGGGCAGCAGCGGCTGGTTGGGCCGGGTCTGGAAGAACAGGCGGCCCGGCTTGCCTTGGCCGGCCACGTTGGCGCGATGCTCGCCGGGGATTTCGATGCCGTGATCGATGTCGCTCTTGTCGGCGCCGGCAATCATCTGGTCGATGAAGCGGCTCACCTGGCGGACGTTGCGCGCGGCCTCGGACATGCCCTTCTTGCCCGCGTCGAGCTCCTCGAGCACCACCATGGGCAGATGGATATCGTGCTCGTCGAAACGGAACAGGGCGGCGGGGTCGTGCATCAGGACGTTGGTGTCCAGCACGAAGACGCGGCGGGGTGCTGCCGTGGTGCTCAATGGGACTCCTGCCGTGGCCGGCCGGTTAGTGGGCGGATCAATGCGGGGGCGCGAGTCAGAGCGCCTTGACCGCCTCGAGCACGGCTTCGACGTGACCGGGCACCTTCACCTTGCGCCACTCCTCGCGCAGCACGCCCTTGTCGTCGATCAGGAAGGTGCTGCGCTCGACGCCCATCACCTTGCGGCCGTACATGTTCTTTTCCCGCATCACGTTGAACGCGGTGCAGAGCGTCTCGTCGGCATCCGAAATGAGTTCGAAGGGGAACTCGTACTTCGCCTTGAATTTTTCGTGCGACGCAACGCTGTCGCGCGACACGCCTATGATCTCCGCACCGGCCTTCTGGAAGGCCTTGTAATGGTCGCGGAACCCCTGTCCTTCGGTGGTGCAGCCAGGCGTATCGTCCTTCGGGTAGAAGTACAGGACCAGCTTGCGGCCCTTGAAATCGCCCAGGCCGAGCTTCTTGTCACCGGTGGCTGGGAGCTTGAACGCGGGAACTTTCTTGCCTACGACGGCGGTGGACATGGCTTGCCTCCTTGACTTCGGTCAGCCCTTGACCGGCTCCATGATGGCGTCGAGGTTCAAATGGTCGCAAAAATCCATGAACTCGTCGCGCAGGGCCGAGATCTGCAGGTTGCCGGGAATGTTGACGGTGATCTGCACCGAAAACATCGGTGCGCCGGTGTGCGCCGCCGAGTAGCTGCGCGTCGCCATCTCCGCGATGTCGATATCGCGGCTGGCGAAGAAGCTCGCCAGGTTGAACACGATACCGGGCTGGTCGAGGCACACGACGTCGATGGCGTAGGGCAGCATGTCCTTGCGCGGCTCGCGCTCTTCCGTGCGTCGCATGGACAGCGACAGCCCGGACTGCTCCTCGACTTTCTTCAGCTCCGACTCCAGGCGCGCAAGCGTGTGCCAGCTGCCGCTCACCAGCAACAGCATGGCGAACTCGGAGCCGAGTGCAATCATGCGGCTGTCGAGGATGTTGCCGCCGCAGTCCAGCACCGCGCGGGTCAGGTCGTGCACGACTCCCGAGCGGTCGCCGCCGACCGCGGAGATCACGACCAGCTGTTTCAACGGTTGCTGTCCGGACACTGGGAAAATACCGGGGCGGGGATCATGCCGGGCAGTGTACTCGGAACCGTCCCGGCTGCGAAGTCTGGCGGCGAGGGCGCGGGCGCGGCCTGCTTGCTGCCCCGCGGGCTGACCGATACCATCAAGAGTTGAATTCAACGCGCGCTTGCGCAGGGAGACGGCCGATGTTCGGCGGCAGCATCGTGGCCCTTGTCACACCGATGCACCAGGACGGCTCCCTCGACTTCGAGGCGCTCGGGCGGCTGGTGGATTTTCACGTGGACGCCGGTACCGACGCGATCGTCATTTCCGGCACCACCGGCGAGTCGCCCTGCCTGACAACCGGTGAGCTGGATACCCTGGTGCGGGCGGCGGTCGAGGCGGCCGCCGGGAGAATCACCATTATCGGCGGCAGCGGCAGCAACTCGACCGCACGCGCCGTCGAACTGACTGGCGTGGTCCGGGACGCGGGGGCGGCCGCCGCGCTCGTGGTCACGCCTTATTACAACAAGCCGACCCAGCAGGGCCTCTTCCTGCATTACCAGGAGGTGGCACGCGTCGGCCTGCCGGTCGTCCTTTACAATGTGCCCGGCCGGACTGCCTGCGACCTGTTGCCCGAGACCGTGGCCAGGCTCGCAGAAGTGCCAGGAATCGTGGCAGTCAAGGAGGCCGTGCCCGACGTGGGGCGGGTCGGCCGGTTCAGGTCGCTGATGGGCGACAAGCTCGCGCTGCTGAGCGGCGATGACGCCACGGCGATGGAATTCCTGCTCGCCGGGGGCGACGGCTTCATCAGCGTCACGGCCAATGTCGCGCCGAAGCTGATGCACGGCATGTGCGAGGCGGCGCGCCACGGCGAGCCGCGCAAGGCGGCGGCCCTCAACGACCGCCTGGAGGGGCTTCACAGGGCCCTGTTCGTCCAACCGAACCCGATACCTGTAAAATGGGCGGTCATGCAGATGGGACTCATCCAATCCGGTATCCGGCTGCCGCTGACGCAGCTCGAAGACCGCCATTACGACGAGGTGCGCGCCGCCATGGCCCGCGCCGGAGTGGAATACGTATCTTGATTTCCCCGATTCGAGGCCTTGGCCTCTTGCTCATCGCAGTGGCCCTCGGCGGCTGCGCCACACGGACGGCCTGTGTTCCGGGTCCCTACGTGGAGGCCCGGGCCGTCCCGCCGTTGGCCATCCCCGAGGGCATGGATGCGCCCGACCAGCGCAATGCGCTTCGCGTGCCGGAGCGCAGCGGCGCCACCGGCAAGCTGGCGCCCGAGTCCGAACCGTGCATCATCGATCCGCCCGCCTATTACGCCGGCGCGGGCGAGCCCAATCCTGACGGCCTGCCGGTCCGGCCGAGTACCGTGGCGGCGGCCGGTATTCCGGCGCCTGCGCCAGGGGCGACCCGCGTGGCCCGCGAGGTCACGGCCTTCCTGAACGAGTGGGCGAGCGCCTGGAGCATGCGCGACGCCGAGACCTGGTTTCGCTACTACGTGCCGGACTACGCCCCGGTCGGTTATGCGGATGCCGACGAGTGGCGCGCCGAGCAACGCGAGCGATTCCAGCTTCCCGCCACGACCCGAATCGATGCCGACAGCGTTGCCGTTGAGCCACAACCGGACGGCAGTGCCCGAGTGCGGTTCATCCAGCGCTTCGGGGAAGCGCCGGAGCAACGCAGTGTCGTGAAGGAAATGGTGCTCATGCCGCGCACCCGGGGCGCCACCAGCTGGCGCATCGTCGAGGAGCGCATCGCCGAGGTGTTGTAGGCGGGTGTTCGGTGCGACGCGCGCCGCGCTTTCAATTGCTGAAAGGGGCCCGGTAGGGTACATTTCCCGCCCCTCGGTGCACCGTCGCCGGGGTCCGGAGGGAGAGGTGGCCGAGCGGTCGAAGGCGCTTGCTTGGAAAGCAAGTTTAGGGTAACCCCCTAACGCGGGTTCGAATCCCGCCCTCTCCGCCAAATCAAGCGAGATCGATTGTCGGATTCGAACCCGCGTTCAGCAAAGCCGGGGTTCGAGCCGAAGCCGGCGCAGCCGGCTGAGACGCCGGCCCGGACGGGCCGACCATCCCGCCCTCTCCGCCAAATCAAGCGAGATCGATTGTCGGATTCGAACCCGCGTCCTGTCCCGAAATAGTTGGCTTTCCTTGCTCGTTCACCCGATAGGTTGCGCCTCCTTTTTTGTATACTCGCTCTTTTGACGGGAGGTTCGCCATGCAGATCCATCGCCGGCTGGCCCCGCTGTTCATCGGCTTGTTCGCGGTGCTGGGCGCTTCGCCGGCGCTCGCCAGCGAGGCCAAGCCGGGCGGCAACCTGTTCATCTACAACTGGTCGGACTACATCGCCGAGGACACCATCGCGCAGTTCGAGGCGGAGACCGGGATCAAGGTCACGTACGACGTTTTCGACAGCAACGAGGTGCTCGAGGCCAAGCTGCTCGCCGGTAGTACCGGTTACGACCTGGTGGTGCCGTCGCTGGCCTTCCTCGGCCGCCAGATCGTCGCCGGCGTGTTCCAGCCCATCGACCGCACCAAGCTGTCGAACTACGGCAACCTGGACCCGCAGCTGCTGGCGCGCATTGCCGACGTCGATCCGGAGAACAAGCATGCCGTGCCTTACCTCTGGGGCACCACGGGCATCGGCTACAACGTCGAGAAGATCAAGGCGATTTTCGGCGAGGACTTCGAGGTCAACTCCTGGGACCTGGTCTTCGATCCGGAGTACGCGGAGAAAATTTCCGCCTGCGGCTTCTCCATGCTCGACGCGGCCTCGGAGATGATTCCGATCGCGCTGCACTACATCGGCGAGGATCCGAACAGCTTCGACCTGGACGTGATCGCAAAGGCCCACGATGTGCTGGCGGCCGTGCGTCCCCACGTGACCTATTTCCATTCGTCCCAGTACATGAATGATCTCGCCAACGGCGACATTTGCGTCGCGGTGGGCTGGTCCGGCGACGTGTTCCAGGCCATTGATCGGGCGGAGGAGGCTGAGCGTGGCGTCGAGCTCGACTACGTGATCCCTGCGGAGGGCGCGCCGGTCTGGTTCGACATGCTTGCCATCCCGGCGGACGCGCGCAACGCGGACAACGCGCATCGCTTCATCGATTTCTTGCTGCGGCCCGAGGTCATGGCGGCGATCACTGAGTACGTCGCCTACGCGAACCCGGTGC
>CBDDRR010000335.1:0-8898 GCA_965233095.1 uncultured bacterium | reverse complement strand
GGAGCGGTTACCGTGCCGTCGGCTGGGCCGCCTTCCTGGGCCGCTATCACCAGCAGATCACGGTGCTCGAGGAAGGTTACCGGAGGGAGTTCATCGGCTGGCTGCGTCCCGGTGGCGAGGAGGTCTCCGTGACGCGGGCCTTCCTGTCGAGTCTCAGCCCGCGGACGCGGCGCTACGCCTTGACCACCAGCCAGAACGGCAGCCCACGGGCGATGGTGCCGATCGGCTCATACGAGCGCGTCATGCCGCTGGACATCCTTCCCACGCAGCTGTTGCGATCACTCGTCGTGGGCGACACCGACGAGGCCCAGCGCCTCGGGGCGCTGGAGCTGGACGAGGAGGACCTGGCGCTGTGCACCTTCGTGTGTCCGGGCAAATATGATTACGGTCCCGTGCTGCGCGAGCGACTCGAGCAGATAGAGAAGGAAGGCTGATGGCCGGTTTGCGCAAGATGCTCGACCGGATCGAGCCGATGTTCAGCCGCGGCGGGCGCTTCGAGAAGTTCGGCGCGCTCTACGAAATGATCGACACTTTCCTGTACACGCCGCGCGACGTGACCCCGAGCGCGCCGCACGTACGGGACGCCATTGACCTGAAGCGCGTGATGACCTATGTGGTGATCGCGGTGCTGCCCTGCGCGCTGTTCGGCATGTACAACATTGGCTTGCAGGCCAATCTCGCCATGGCCGAGATGGGAGTTACGGCGGCAGAAGGCTGGCGCGGCAGCGTGCTTGCCGCGATGGGCATCGGCTACGATCCGAACAGCATCGCGGCCTGTTTCTGGCACGGATTCCTTTACTTCCTGCCGGTGTACATCGTGACCCTTGCGGCCGGCGGGTTCTGGGAAGTTGTGTTCGCCATCACCCGCAACCACGAGGTCAACGAGGGGTTCCTCGTCACCTCGATGCTGTACACGCTGATCCTGCCGCCGACCATCCCCCTGTGGCAGGTGGCGCTGGGCATCAGCTTCGCAGTGGTGATCGGCAAGGAAGTGTTCGGCGGCACCGGCAAGAATTTCCTGAATCCGGCGCTTACCGGGCGGGCGTTCCTGTACTTCGCCTACCCGGCGCAGAACTCCGGCAACGAGGTGTGGGTCGCGGTGGACGGCTTCAGCGGCGCGACGCCACTGGCGCTGGCGCCGCAAGGCGGGCTGGAGGCCATCGAGGCCGCCGGCTACACGCTGAGCGACATGTGGATGGGGTTCCTGCCAGGCACGATCGGCGCCGAATCCGCCCTGGCCTGCCTCATCGGCGCGGTGTTCCTGCTTTACACGCGCGTCGCCTCCTGGCGCATCATGCTCGGCGTGCTGCTGGGCATGGTGGCCACGGTGCTGCTGATCAACGGACTCTCCGGGCCCGACAGCAATCCGTATCATCAATTGTCGTGGCATTGGCACCTGGTGACTGGCGGGTTCGCATTCGGCCTGGTGTTCATGGCTACCGATCCCGTCAGCGCCGCGATGACGTCCAAGGGCAAGCTCATCTACGGCGCGCTGATCGGCATCCTCACGGCGCTTATCCGGGTCATCAATCCGGCCTTCCCCGAGGGCATCATGCTGGCGATCCTGCTGGCCAACGTGTTTGCGCCGCTGATCGACTATTTCGTGGTGCAGGCGAACATCCGCAGGAGGCAACGACGCTATGTCTGAGCCGACCCGCAAGCAGTCCGGAGGCGTCTTCGCGCGCCTTGCGGCCATGCCGAACGACAGCGTCGGCAAGATGCTGCTGGTGACCATCCTGCTGTCGCTGGTCTGCTCCGTGCTGGTGTCGTCGGCCGCGGTGATGCTGAAGCCCATGCAGCTGCGCAACGTCGAGCTGGCGCGCAAGGAGCGCATCCTCGAGGTGGCGGGCCTGATGGAGCCGGGACGCGCCATCGACGAGCTGTTCGCCGGCGTGGAGCCGCGGCTCGTGGAGCTCGATACGGGCCGCTTCAGCGATGCTTTTGATCCGGCCACATTCGACCAGCAGATCGCCGCCCGCGATCCCGCGATCAGCAAAGCGATCCCGCCATGGGAGGACATCGCTGGAATCAGCCGCCGCTCCGACTATGCGCCCGTGTACCTGGTCGAGTCGGACGGGCGCATCGAGAAGATCATCCTGCCGGTGCACGGCTACGGGCTGTGGTCCACGATGTACGGCTTCCTGGCGTTGTCGGGCGACGGCACCGAAGTGCTGGGGCTGACCTTTTACCAGCATGCAGAAACGCCGGGTCTCGGCGGTGAAATCGAGAATCCGCGCTGGCTGGAGCGCTGGATCGGCAAACGGGTGTACGGTCCCGACGGCGACGTGCGCCTGCAGGTGGTCCGCGGCAGCGTCGATCCGGGGTCGGAGTGGGCCGAGTGGTCGATCGACGGCATATCCGGCGCCACGTTGACGGCCGACGGCGTCAGCAACATGGTCAAGTACTGGCTGGGCGAGCGTGGTTTCGGGCCGTTCCTGGCCAGGCTGCGCGAGGAGGGAGCATGAACGGCGCAAGCAAGATCCTGTTCGAACCGGTCATCGACCGCAATCCGATCACCCTGCAGGTGCTCGGCGTGTGCTCGGCGCTCGCCGTCACCACGCAGATGATCCCGGCGCTCATCATGGGGCTGGCGCTGACTTTCGTCATCGGCGCGTCGAGCGCAGCCATCAGCTCGATCCGCAACCACATGCCCGGCAACATCCGCATCATCATCCAGATGACCATCATCGCCTCGCTGGTCATCCTCGTGGACCAGTTCCTGAAGGCCTTCGCCTACGACATCAGCCGGCAGCTGTCGGTGTTCGTCGGCCTGATCATCACCAACTGCATCGTCCTCGGTCGCGCCGAGGCCTATGCCTCCAGCAATCCCGTCGGGCCCAGCGTGCTCGATGGCCTCGGGCATGGGCTGGGATACGCCGTGGTGTTGCTTGTGGTGGCTTTCTTTCGCGAGCTGTTCGGCAGCGGCAAGCTGTTCGGCATCGAGATCCTGCCGCTGGCGACCGAGGGCGGCTGGTACGTGCCCAACGGGCTGATGCTGCTGGCGCCGTCGGCCTTCTTCATCATTGGCCTCATGATCTGGGCCATCCGCGCGTGGAAGCCGGCCCAGGTGGAGAAGCCCGACTACCAGATCCACGTGGTCCACCGGACCGAGGCGCTGTGATGGAAGGCCTCGTCGGACTTTTCCTGCGCGCGGTCTTCATCGAGAATCTCGCGCTCGCGTTTTTCCTGGGCATGTGCACTTTCCTGGCGGTCTCCAAGAAAGTCGAGACGGCCATCGGCCTCGGGCTGGCCGTGGTCGTGGTGCAGGCCATCACGGTGCCGGCGAACAGCCTCATCTTCCAGTACATGTTGCGCCCCGGCGCGCTCGACTGGGCCGGGTTGCCGGATGTCGACCTGTCGTTCCTCGGCCTGATCACCTATATCGGCGTGATCGCGGCCATGGTGCAGATCCTGGAGATGACGCTTGACCGCTTTTTCCCGGCGCTTTACTCCGCGCTCGGCATCTTCCTGCCGCTGATCACCGTGAACTGCGCCATCCTCGGCGGCAGCCTGTTCATGGTCGAGCGCAACTACGATTTTGCCCAGAGCGTCACCTACGGGCTCGGCAGTGGCGTGGGCTGGGCGCTGGCCATCATCGCGCTCGCCGGCATCCGCGAGAAGCTGAAATACAGCGACGTGCCTGACGGCCTGCAGGGCCTCGGCATCACCTTCATCACCACCGGCTTGATGGCCATGGCATTCATGGCTTTCTCGGGCATCCAGCTCTAGGAGCGCGGCATGCTGGAAATCGGCCTCGGCGTCTTCCTCTTCACCGCGATCGTCATGTCGCTGGTGTTCATCATCCTCGCGGCACGCTCGCGGCTGGTCGCCACCGGCCAGGTCAACATTCTCATCAACGACGAGAAGACCATCGCGGCCCCGGTGGGTACGAAGCTGCTGGCGGCGCTGGCAGAATCCAAGCTGTTCGTCGCCTCGGCCTGCGGCGGCGGCGGCACCTGCGGGCAGTGCAAGGTGAAAGTGCAGGAGGGCGGCGGCGTCATCCTGCCGACCGAGACCTCCCTGATCAACAAGCGCGAGGCGGCCGCCGGTGAGCGCCTGTCCTGCCAGGTCGTGGTCAAGCAGGACATGCGCATCGAGGTGCCGCGCGAGGTATTCGGCATCAAGCGCTGGAGCTGCCGGGTACGCTCCAACCGCAGCGTGGCGACCTTCATCAAGGAGCTGGTGCTCGAGCTGCCCGAGGGCGAGGACCTGAACTTTCGTGCTGGCGGCTACATCCAGATCGAGGCGCCGCCGCATCACCTGAACTACGCGGACTTCGACATTCCCGACCGGTTCCGCGAGGACTGGGAGCGTTTCGAGCTGTTCGCCCTCGAGTCAAAGGTCGAGGAATCGGTGATGCGCGCCTATTCCATGGCGAACTATCCCGACGAGAAGGGCATCGTGATGCTGAACGTGCGGGTGGCCACGCCGCCACCGCGCATGGCCGGCATTCCGCCGGGCATCATGTCGTCCTATATCTTCGGCCTCAAGGAAGGAGATTACGTAACTATTTCAGGGCCTTATGGAGAGTTCTTCGCAAAGAAGACGAAGGCGGAAATGGTGTTCATCGGCGGCGGTGCGGGGATGGCGCCGATGCGGGCGCACATCTTCGACCAGCTCAAGCGGCTCGGCAGCGACCGCAAGATGAGCTTCTGGTACGGCGCCCGCAGCCGGCGGGAGATGTTCTACCATGAGGAGTTCGAGGAGCTGGCCAGCAAGCACGAGAACTTCAGCTGGCACATTGCGCTGTCCGATCCGCTGCCGGAGGACGAGTGGCATGGCGCGACGGGATTCATCCACGAGGTGTTGTTCGAGAACTACCTGAGGGATCATCCCGCGCCGGAGGACATCGAGTACTACATCTGCGGGCCGCCCATGATGACCCAGGCGGTGCTGAAGATGCTGCATGACCTCGGCGTCGAGAAAGAGAACATCCTGCTGGACGACTTCGGAGGCTGAGGGTATGGCGACATTCATGCTGGCATTCTTGCTGTTCGCGACCGCCATCGCCGCCATGTCGATCGGCGTAATGTTCGGCCGGCGCCGCATCGAGGGCAGTTGTGGCGGCCTCAACCAGGTCGCCGGACTCGAGTCCGACTGTGGCGGCAGTTGTCGCCGCCCCTGCGCGCGACGCCGTGCGGCGAGCTGAGAGGTAGGCAGCGATGGGAGTCACCGCCCGCGATTACATGTCCCGCAACCTGATCAGGTTCTCCCCCGACATGGAGGTTCTCGAGGCGGTGGGCCTGCTCGTGGAACACAGCATTTCGGGCGGGCCGGTGATCGACCGGCTCGGCAACCTGGTAGGGGTACTCGCCGAGACCGACTGCCTCAAGGGCGCCATGCAGGCCGGGTATCACGGCTCGCGGGCCGGCAAGGTGCGCGACTTCATGTGCACCGAGTTCGAAACCGTCGATGTCGACGACAGCATCATGGACATCGCGCGGCTGTTTCACCGCAACGGGGAGTTCTATTACCGCGGCATGCCGGTGCTGAAGAGCGGCCGGGTGGTCGGCAACATCAGCCTGCACGACGTATTGCAGGCCTTCCAGGACATGGCCCTGGAAAAGCAGTGAACAAGGAGGGCCTGCGATGAGATTTGACCAGACCGGCGAAGTTCTCGGCTTCGTGGAGCGTTTCCACGAGGACATAGCGCACGCCTACGCGGAGCTCGGCGAGCGCATCGCCGAACGCCGCAGCACCCTGTTGCTCGACTACATGGCGGGCCGCGAGACGCGCATGGCGGAGGCGGTGCGAAGCTTTGCGCATGGCTCGAAGGACCGCTCGCTGAAGGAGTGGGATCCGTTCACCGTCGATGATTCCGCGGTGCGCGCCCGCCTCAAGGCGGGGCTGACGCCGGACGCTGCCCCCGACCAGTTGCTGGAACTCGCGCTCGAGATCGCGGACTGGTTCGAGAAGCTTTACGTGCGCCTCGAGGCCAAGAGCAGCACGCCGGAGCAGAAGGCGCTGTTCAGCAACCTGCGCAGTCGTGCGGAGAAGGAAAAGCACAAGCTGGCGCGCAACGCCAACATGCTCATGGACTTCTAGCCGAGCAGTCGCGCGCGGCGCTTGCCGCGTCCCCCGAGCTTCTTGCGGCCCGTAGCCCTGGCCCGCTTCTGCGCCAGGCCGATCAGTACTTCCTGCGCGCTGCGCTGCTCATCCCCCTCGGCGGGCGTGCGCTGGACATAGCTGCCGTCCGGCTGCATGTCCCAGGCGCTGCGCTGGTCGCTGAGCTGCGTTTCCAGTATTTCGCGCAGTGCCCGCTGGCAGTCCGGGTCCTCTACCGGCACCACGGTCTCCACGCGCGCCTCGAGGTTGCGCTTCATGCAATCGGCCGAGCCGATGAAGTATTCCTCGTCGCCACCGTTGTGGAAGTAGTAGATGCGGGTGTGCTCCAGAAACCGCCCGACGATGCTGATGACGCGGATGTTGTCCGACAGGCCGGGCACCCCGGCACGAACCCGGCAGCTGTCACGCACGATGAGGTCGACCTGTACGCCGGCCATCGAGGCACGGTACAGCGCCTTCGCGATCTCGCCGTCTTCCAGCGCGTTGGTCTTGAACTGGATGCGGCCCGGGGCCTCGGTGGAATGCGCGGCAATTTCTCGCTCGATGCGCTCCAGCAGGGCGCGCTTCAGGTGGGTCGGCGCGGGCAGCAGCTTGCGGTAGCGGCGATTGGCCACGTAACCGGTGGTAAGGAAGTTGAAGAGCTCCGTCAGGTCCGAGCCCAGCACCGGGTCACAGGTGAGCAGCCCGAGGTCGCTGTAGAGACGCGCGGTGCCGGCGTGGTAGTTGCCGGTGCCGAAATGCGCGTAGCGCCGCAGTCCATCGTAATCCCGCCGCAGCACGAAGATCACCTTGGCGTGCGTCTTGAGCCCGATGACGCCGTAGGAGACGTGAATTCCGGCTTCCTCGAGCGAGTTGGCCCAGCGCACGTTGGCCTCCTCGTCGAAGCGCGCCTTGAGCTCCACCGCGACGGCCACCTGCTTGCCGTTCTCCGCGGCGTCGATCAGGTACTCGATGATCTTCGACTTCCGGGCGGTGCGGTACAGGGTCATCTTGATCGCCAGCACCTTGGGGTCCTGGCTGGCTTCCCTGAGGAAGCGCTCCACCGAGGTCGTGAACGACTCGTATGGATGCTGCAGCAGGATCGGCCCGCTGCCACGGATCAGGTGGAAGATGTTCGGTGCGTCGATCAGCTTGGGATGCTCGATCGGGTGGTGCGGCGGATCCTTGAGGTCGGGACGGTCGAGCGCCAGCAACTCGAGCAGGTCGCGCCGCTGCATCAGGCCGTCGACTTCGAACACGTCGGTGGATTCGTCGAGTCCGAGCTCGGCGGCAAGCATGCCGCGATGGACGGCCGGTGTGCCTTCGCTGACCTCGAGTCGCACCGTGGGCGCGAACTTGCGGTCGCGAAGCTCCGCCTCGATCACCTGGAGCAGGTCGTTGGCCTGTTCCTCGTATCGTTCCACGATGGCGTTGCGCGTCACCCGGAACAGGTCGCAGCGCTCGATGTCGAGTTCCGGCAGCAGCTGGTCCAGGTTATGCGCAATGATGTCTTCCAGCGGCACGAAGTGCGCCCGCTCGCCGATCCGGATGAAGCGGGGTATGCCGCCGCCGACCGGCACCTTGATGCGCACCAGCCGCGGCCCGCGTGCGCTATCCGGCTGATTGATGGTCACCAGCAGGTTGAGCGACAGGTTGGAGATGAACGGAAAGGGGTGCGCCGGGTCCATCCCGATGGGCGTCAGCAGGGGATAGATGTTTTCCAGGAACCAGTTGCGCAGGTCGGATTGGTCGTCGTCGGTGAGCTCGTCGTAGCGGCTCAGGCGTATGCCGGCCGCTTCCAGCAGCGCCTGCAGTTCCGGGAACAGTGCGTCCTTGCGGTCCTTGATCGCGCGGACCTCCGCCTCGCATTCCCTGAGCTGCTGCTCAGGCGTGCGGCCGTCCACGGAGAGCTCCTGCACGCCGGCCCCGAGCTGCTGCTTGAGGCCACCGACGCGCTTCATGAAGAATTCGTCCAGGTTCGAGCTGACGATGGCAAGGAACTTGATCCGTTCCAGCAGTGGCGTGCGGGAATCCTCCGCTTCGTGCAGCACGCGCCTGTTGAAGGCAAGCCAGGTCAGCTCGCGATTCAGGAACCACTCGGGCGAGTCGAGGTCGATGGGCGCGGGCAGCGGCGAGTTCTCTGCGGTCTGGGCCATGTCGGTTTCCCTGCGTAACGCCTCCATCTTGCCGGAGTCCGGGGCAAAAGTTGAGTGACAGAGGTCAAATTGCATTCGCCGGGGAAGGCGGGTAAGGTGCTTCCTATTCGCCGGCGTCGCCAAACCAACAAGCAAGATGACGCCGCGAGTTGATCCCGCCTTCAAGGCGGGTTCTTTTTTTCCGGACCAGCCGCCGCGGCTATCGTACCGTGGCAAGATTACGGTTTCAGGACGGTCGCCCCGGGATTGGCAATGGATAGCGTGACAGCATTTGCGCCTGCCTCGGTCGGCAATGTCGGCGTGGGCTTCGACGTGCTCGGCCATGCCATCGAGGGGGTCGGCGATTCGGTCACGCTGCGACGCCGCGCCGCGCCGGGGATCGTCATCACGCGCATCACCGGCCGGCTCACCGAGCTGCCGCGCGCTCCCGAGGCGAATTCTGCCGCGCGCCCGCTGCTGCGAATGGCCGCGGACCACGGCATCGTCGATGGAGTCGAGCTGGCGCTCCACAAGGGCATTCCGCTGGGCTCCGGCATGGGGGGGTCTGCGGCATCTGCAGTGGCGGCGGTGGTGGCAGCGAATGAGCTGTGGTCTCTGGGACTGGATGAGTCGACCCTGCTGGAATACGCGCTGGACGGTGAAAATGCGGCCAGCGGCGCCGGGCATCCCGACAATGCGGCGGCGTCGCTGCTCGGGG
>CBDDRR010000334.1:0-6883 GCA_965233095.1 uncultured bacterium | reverse complement strand
CCGGCGTGCAAGCCACCGGCCAGGTGGCGCATTTCGGCACCACGGCGCGACGCCGGCCGCGCGACAGGGGGCTCGGCGCGATCTCGGCACTGCCACCCGGCATCTGACCGCGCTGGGCCGCGGCCGAGCCGGCGGAATTCCACGCACGCTTTTCCGCACGGTCGCGCAGTTACAGTTACCTGCTGCTCAACCGCGAAACCCGCTCTGCGCTGTGGCGCGCGCGCGCCTGGTGGACACGCCGGCCGCTGGATGCGGCGCTGATGCACGAGGTCGGCCAGCAGCTGGTCGGCGAGCACGATTTCTCGGCCTTTCGCGCCGCCGAGTGCCAGTCGCACAGCCCGGTGCGGCGGATCGAGCATCTCTCGGTGGCGCGGCGCGGCGACTTCCTGCGCCTGGATGTGACTGCGAATGCCTTCCTGCATCACATGGTGCGCAACATCGTCGGCACGCTGGCGGCGGTCGGCAGGGGGCAGCGGGCGCCGGAGTGGGTCGCCGAAGTGCTCGCCGGGCGCAACCGTTGCCAGGCCGGCGCCACTGCCCCGGCTGCAGGGCTTTACCTGGTGCGCGTCGACTATGGCGCGCTGCTGCCCACGCCGCCGGCCGAATGGCCCGGTCCGCCGCCATGAGCCGTTTCGTTTATCATCGGGCCCTGCCCGCGGGATGCCTCGGCGGGCCATGCGCTGCGGAGCGCTGCGGGGCAGGCGACGAGGAAATCGCATGAACTGGTTCGACAAATTGATGCCGTCGCGGATCAAGACCCAGGGCGGAACCCAGGGTCGCAGCCGGTCCGTTCCGGAGGGCCTGTGGACCAAGTGCCCGGCCTGCGATGCCGTGCTCTACCGCGCCGAGGTCGAGCGCAGCCTGTTCGTCTGCCCGAAATGCAGCCACCACATGCGCATCAATGCGCGCGCGCGGCTGAAGATGTTTCTTGATCCGGGCACCGGCCGCGAGCTGGGCCAGTCGCTGCAGCCCGAGGATCCGCTCAGGTTTCGCGACAGCAAGCGCTACCGGGACCGGCTGGCCCAGGCCCAGAAAGCCACCGGTGAAACCGATGCCATGGTGGCCATGACCGGAGCACTGCTCGGGCTGCGGCTCGCTGCCTGCGCCTTCGAATTCCAGTTCATGGGCGGCTCCATGGGCTCGGTCGTCGGCGAACGCTTCCGGCGGGCGGCGGATGCGGCCTGCGACGAGCGCATGCCCCTGGTCTGCTTCTCGGCGAGCGGCGGGGCACGCATGCAGGAAGGCCTGTACTCGTTGCTGCAGATGAGCAAGACGGCAGCGGCGCTGCGGCGCCTCGGCGACGCCGGCATGCCCTTCGTCTCGGTCATGACGGACCCGACCACCGGCGGCGTGTCGGCGAGCCTGGCAATGCTTGGCGACATCAATATCGCCGAGCCGAAGGCGCTGATCGGCTTCGCAGGTCCGCGCGTCATCCAGCAGACCGTCGGCGAGACGCTGCCGGAGGGCTTCCAGCGCAGCGAGTTCCTGCTCAAGCACGGCGCGCTCGACATGATCGTGGACCGGCGCGAGATGCGCGAGACCATCGCGCGCCTGCTGTCCATGCTGACCGGGCGACCGTTGCAGCAGCCGGGCTGAGCGTCGCTTGGCCGGCAAGGATCTTGCGGCCTGGCTGGCCTGGCAGGAGCAGCTTCATCCCACGGAGATCGAGCTCGGGCTGGAGCGGGTGCGCACGGTGCTCGAGGCGATGGGACTGCAGCAGCCGCCGTTCCGGATCATCACGGTCGGCGGCACCAACGGCAAGGGCAGCTGCGTGGCGACGCTCGAGGCGCTCGGCCTGGAAGCCGGCCTGGTCACCGGCGCTTACACCTCGCCGCACCTGCTGCGCTACAACGAAAGGATCAGGATCGACGCCACGGAGGCCGATGATGCCGAGCTGGTTGCGGCCTTCGAGGCCATCGATGCGGCCAGGGCAAATACCAGCCTGACCTACTTCGAGTTCGGCACTCTCGCCGCACTGGAGATTTTCCGCAGGCGCGGCGTGGAATTCGCTGCGCTCGAGGTGGGGCTCGGCGGACGGCTCGACGCCGTCAATGCCGTGGATCCAGCCGTCGCGGTAGTCACGTCAGTGGGCCTCGACCACCTGGAGTGGCTGGGTCCCGACCGCGAGAGCATCGGGCGCGAGAAGGGCGGGATTTTTCGCCCGGGCCGGCCCGCCGTCATCGGCGACCGGAACCCGCCCGCAAGCCTGTTGCAGGCGGCCGGCGCGGACGCACTGCGGCTGGGACGTGACTTCGACTGGCGCGAGGACGGTGCGGGCTGGTGCTGGACCAGCGCCGCGCTGCGGCTCCCCGGCCTGTCGCGCGGGCCGCTGGCGGCGCCGGCGCTGCTCGACAATGCGGCTTGTGCCATCGCGGCCTTCGACGCACTCGAGCCGCTGGTGGCATCGCCCGGGCTGGCGGCGCGCGCGATGCGGCGCATCGGGCTCGTGGGCCGGCTGCAGCGCATCGCCGGCGAGGTCGAGTGGTGGCTGGATGTCGCCCACAATCCCGACGGAGCTGCGGTGCTCGCCGGCGCCCTTGCGGCGGCGCCGGTGCGTGGCCGGACTTTCGCCGTGATCGGCATGCTGGCCGACAAGGACGCACCGGCCGTTGGCGCCGCGCTCGATTCGTGTGTCGATACCTGGTTCGCCGCCACGCTGCCGCCGCCGCGCGGGCTTGACGCGGCGACGCTTAGCGCCCGGCTCGGCCCCAGCGTGCGGGGCCCGGTGCGCGCCATGCCATCGGTGGCCGCGGCATGCGAGTCCGCCAGGGCCGCGGCCCGGCCCGGTGACCGGATCGTGGCGTGCGGTTCTTTTCACGTGGTGGGCCCGGCGCTCGAGTGGCTTGGGTTATACTTCGGGCCCCATGCAGAATAGCGCCGGCCGGCGTTTCGGCCCTGGCATATGGAGCGGCACCTGAAGGAGCGCATCGTCGGCGCCACGGTCATTGTGGCGCTCGGCATTATCATCATTCCCTGGCTTCTGGACGGCCCGGCGCAGTCCTCGCGCCCGGTCGAGCAGGCCATCGAGCTGCCGCCCGTGGAGCAACCCGGGCGCACCTACACTATTCCGCTCGACCCCGGGGCGGGCCCGGCCGTTCCGGTCGAGTCCGGTAACGGGCAGCCGGCGCCATCGCGTCCCGCCGCGGGCGCCATCCTGCGGCCGACCGAGGAGCCGCCCATCGCCCCGGTGACGCGACCGGAACCGCAGGTGGAGCGTCCGGCCGAGCAGCCGACGCAACCGCCGCCGCGCCCGGCCCCGCAACCGGCGCCCGCCGCCGAGCCAAAGCCGCAGGCGCCGGTCGCGGAGGAGTGGACGGTACAGGTCGGCAGTTTCTCCCAGGCGGATAACGCCAGGTCCCTGCAGGCACGGCTCAAGGCCGAGGGTTTCGAGGCCTTCGTATCGCGCGTGGCGACCGATGCCGGCACCATGCATCGCGTGCGCGTCGGCCCGGTGCCGGAGCGCGCCGACGCAGAACGGCTGCTGACCCGGCTGCGCGCGGCGGGGCATAACGGGGCACGCGTGGTGCGGGCGCAGGACTGATGAGCAACCCCTGGAAGCCGCATGGTCATCGTTGATTATGTCCTGATCGGCGCCTTCGCCGTGTCCGTGGGCATCGGCTTTTTCCGGGGCTTTTTTCGCGAGGCGCTGTCGCTGGTCAACTGGGCGCTGGCGCTCTGGCTCGCCTGGCGTTTTTCCGGCCTGCTCGATCCGCTGCTTGCATCGGTCAGCTCGCCGGTAATGAAGCTCTGGCTGGGACGAGTCGTGGTGTTCGTCGGCGCGCTCATCGCCGGCGGGCTCATCGGCCACCTGATCGTGCTGCTGGTGAGAAAAAGCGGGCTGACGGGAGTGGACCGGACGCTCGGCATGGTCTTCGGCGCCGGGCGTGGCGTGCTGGTGGTCGGGGCGCTGGTGATCGTCTTCCAGATGCTGGAGATGGATCGGGAGGCGTGGTGGCAGGAGTCGGTCATCGTGCCGAGGACGGCGGAGCTGACGCAGGCGCTGCGGGAATACATCGACGCCGGCCTGGACTGGGTCGGCAACGCAATGGCGGAGTGAGCGAGCGATGTGCGGAATCGTGGGAATCGTCGGTACGGGCGCGGTCAACCAGGTGCTCTACGATGCATTGACGGTGCTGCAGCATCGTGGCCAGGACGCCGCCGGCATCGTGACGGCCGATGAACGGCTGCACATTCGCAAGAACAACGGCCTGGTGCGCGACGTGTTCGAGCGCCGCCACATGCTCAAGCTCACTGGCAACATGGGCATCGGCCATTGCCGCTATCCCACCGCCGGTACCTCCAGCCGCACCGAGGCGCAACCTTTCTACACCAACTCGCCGTATGGCATCTGCCTGGCGCACAACGGCAACCTGACCAACGCTGACGAGCTCGCCGACCTGGTAATCCGTGAGGACCATCGCTACCTCAACACCAGCTCCGACTCCGAGGTGCTGCTGAACGTGTTCGCGCACGAGCTCGAGCAGGTGGATGGCAGGTTCCCCGGACCCGACGAGGTGTTCCGCGCCGCCGAGGGAATCTACCGGCGCTGCCGCGGCGGCTATGCCGTTGTTGCGCTGATCATGCACACCGGCATTCTCGCGCTGCGCGATCCCTGCGGCATCCGGCCGCTGGTGATCGGTTACCGTGACGTCGGCGGCCGGCGCGAGCACATGGTGGCCTCGGAAAGCGTGGCGCTCGACGTGTCGGGCTTCGAATTGCTGCGCGACGTGCTGCCGGGCGAGGCGGTATTCATCGACCTGCAGGGTCGGCTCCACACGCGCCAGTGCGTGCCCGCGGAGCGCCGCAGCCCGTGCATCTTCGAGTACGTATACTTCGCGCGACCCGACTCGATCATCGACAATATCTCGATCTACAAGGCGCGCCTGCGCATGGGCGAGGCGCTCGCCGACCGCATCATCGCGCAGCGCCCCGACCACGACATCGACGTGGTCATCCCGGTCCCGGATACCAGCCGCACCAGCGCGCTGCCGCTGGCGCACCGGCTGGGCGTGAAGTACCGCGAGGGCTTCATCAAGAACCGCTACATCGGCCGCACCTTCATCATGCCGGGCCAGACGCTGCGCGAGAAATCCGTGCGCCGCAAGCTGAACGCCATCCCCCTGGAGTTTCGCAAGAAGAACGTGCTGATCGTGGACGACTCCATCGTGCGCGGCACCACCTCCAGGCAGATCATCGAGATGGCGCGCGAGGCGGGTGCGCGCAAGGTGTACTTCGCCTCGGCGGCCCCGCCGGTGCGTTTCCCGAATGTCTACGGCATTGACATGCCGGCCCCGGCGGAGCTGATTGCCCACGGCCGGACGGAGCAGGAAGTGCAGGAATTCATCGGTGCGGACTGGCTCATCTACCAGACGCTCGAGGACCTGGTGCGCGCCGTCAAGCACGACAACGCCGATATTCGCGAGTTTGACACCTCGTGCTTCTCGGGCGAGTACCTGACCGGTGACGTCACGGCCGAGTACCTGCGCAAGATCGAGGCGGCGCGCTCCGACATGGCCAAGTCCGCGCGCGGGCCCGCCGCCAGATACGCGGCGGAGATCCTGTAGCGCGGGAGTCACCCGCGCCGCCGGACTGACCGCCAGTGCCGCTCACACCGCGTGACCTGCTGAGCCGATGCCTGGCAGCGGCGCTGCGGGCGGTCGACGGTCGGCGCGTCGTGGCGCACGCCACCGCGGCGGCCGGCGCAGGAACCGACTGGCCCGTGTTGGCGCTGGGCAAGGCCGCGCCGGCGATGCTGGCCGGACTGGCGGACGCACTCGACGGGCAGATCGGTCCGGCGCTGTGCATCACCGCCGACGGCGCGGCGCGCCCCGGCGAGCCGGGCGTGGCGCATGCCCGTGTGCTGATCGGCGACCATCCGGTACCGGGTGCGCGCAGCCTGGCCGCCGGCCACGAGCTGCTGGCGTTCCTCGATGACTTGCCGCCGCGATTGCCCTTGCTGTGCCTGTTGTCGGGCGGCAGCTCGGCGCTCGCCGAAGCGCTGCCGGACAATGTCGATGCGGCCGGCCTGGCGCGCGCCAACCGCTGGCTGCTCGGCAGCGGCCTGCCGATTGCCGCCGTCAACCGCGTCCGCGCCAGCCTGTCCCAGCTGAAGGCCGGCCGGCTCGCGGCGCGCTGTGCCGGCCGGCACGTGGTCGTGCTGGCGATCTCCGACGTGCCGGGCGACGACCCGGCCGTGATCGCTTCCGGTCCGTGGACGGCCGCAGCGGCTCAGCTCCTGCCGGCGGAGCTGCCCGAGTGGCTGCTGCGCCTGGTGGCATGTGCGCCGCCAGCACCGCAGCCGGGCGACGCAGGCCTGGCCAGGGTCGACTACCGGGTGATCGCCGACGGCAACCGGGCCTTGCTGGCCGCGGCCGAGGCGGCGCGGGCCGCCGGGCTGGCGGCCCATATGCACCACGCGCCGTTGCAGGGTCCTGCGGAGCGCGCCGCCGGGGAAATTCTTGCCGCCCTCGTGGCGGGGCCGTCCGGTTTGCACGGCTGGTCTGGCGAGACCACGGTGCGCCTGCCCGAGAATCCCGGCGCCGGCGGCCGCAACAGCCACCTGGCGCTGGCGCTCGCGTGCGCGCTCGAGGGGCGCGCGGATATCGTCGCGCTGTGTGCCGCGACCGACGGCCGTGACGGCGCCGGCGATGCGGCCGGCGGCTGGGCGGATGGCGGCGTGGTCCAGCGCGGCAGGGCCCTCGGGCTCGATGCACGGGCCGCACTCGCGCAGGCGGACTCGGGAGGTTTCCTCGCGGCCAGCGGCGACGCCCTGGTGACCGGCCCCACCGGCACGAACGTCATGGACCTGGTCCTCGCGGTGCGGGCTTGAACGGTCCGGTCGGTGTGACGCTGGCCCGTGGGGGACCGGGGTGTTTATGCTACC
>CBDDRR010000333.1:0-16015 GCA_965233095.1 uncultured bacterium | reverse complement strand
CGCCGGATCCCCCTGGTTCAGCATCAGCTTCAGCCGCGGCTCGCCGCCGGCCATCCAGGCGGCCCGAACCTCCGCGGCGAGCGCCTGCGTGTCGGCTTCCAGCCCCGCGGCCATCTCGGCCCGGCGCGCCAGCAACTCATCGCGGCGGGCCGCGGCCGCGCGGCGCTCCCGCCGCGTCTCCTCCAGCGCCTGCGACTGGCGCGCGACGGCCAGCTCCGCCTCCCGCAGCGCCCGTGACTCCTGGTCACGCCGCTCGGCGGCCTCGCGTTGCGTCTTTTCGATCACGGCGATCCGGGCCTTGAGCGTCTCGAGCTGGCGCTCCAGCTCGGCATCGCCCGCGGTCGAGCCCGCCGCGCCCGCGCAGGCCAGCAGGATCAGCATTGCCAGGACACGGGCGGCAAAAGGCGTTCTCACGGTGCGCCGAGTGTAGGCGATGCGAGAAAACGGGCAAGACCGGGCGCGGTAGCGGTTATAATTGCGGGCTTGCGTCCGTGGACAGAGCCCTGATGGAACCGATACTCCAATACGCCGGCAATCACCCCTTCCTGTTCGGCGGCATGCTGCTGATGTTCGCGGTTGTGTTCGCCTACGAGATGCGCATGGCGCGCCGCAAGGGAACGGACGTCACCGCGACCGAGGCGGTGGCCATGATCAACGCCGGCGCGCAGCCGGTCGACATCCGCGCGGCCGCGCAGTACGAGAAATCGCACATCCTTGACGCGCGCAACATCCCGCTGAGCGACCTCGACCAGCATCTCGCGTCGCTGGAGAGGCTCAAGGAGCGCGGCATCCTGGTCTACTGCGACAACGGCACGGCGTCCGCGAAGGCGGTCGAGACCCTGAAGGCGCGGGGCGTGCCCGGCGCAAAGAGCCTGCGCGGCGGCCTGACGGCCTGGCGCGCGGAGAACCTGCCAGTGTTCTCGGGCCGCAAGAGCCGCAAGAAGGACACATCGTGAGCGTGCCGGTGCAGGTCTACGTCTCGCGCTACTGCGGCTGGTGCACGCGCGCGCTGGCGCTGCTCGAGGCCAAGGGCATGGAGCCCGCGGTCGTCGTGGTGGACACGGATCGCGAGCTGCGCCGGGAAATGGAACAACGCAGCGGGCGGCGCACCGTGCCGCAGATATTCATCGGCGACCGCCACATCGGCGGATTCGACGACCTCCGCGCCCTCGAAACGGCCGGACAACTGGACGCCATGCTCCGCGACGAGCCGGCGACCACCTGATAACCCTTGCAACGAACCGGAACAGAACCCAGGAGCTTTCATGGCCGAGCAAAGAACCGACGGCGTCGACACCAACCCCATCACCGTGGCGCTGCAGCGCGTGTACATCAAGGACAGCTCGTTCGAGGCGCCGAACAGCCCGTCGATCTTCCAGGGCGAATGGCGCCCGGCGGTATCACTGAATATCGGCACCTCGACGAACGAGCTCGGCGAGAGCGCCTACGAGGCCGTGCTCAGCCTGACCGTGGAAGCGAAGCAGGGCGACAAGACTGCCTTCCTGATCGAAGTCCAGCAGGCCGGGATCTTCGTGCTGCACGGGCTGGAGCCGAACGACCTGCAGCGCGCGCTGATGACTTTCTGTCCGCAGCAGCTTTACCCGTTCGCCCGCGAGGTCATCTCCGACCTGTCCAGCAAGGGCGGCTTCCCGGCCCTGCAGCTGCAGCCGGTGAATTTCGACGCCGTCGCCGCCCAGGCAATGCGCAAGCAGCAGGAAGAGATGGCCGCACAGGCGGCGTCCGGCGCCCCCGGGGCTGCGCCCGAGTCGGGCCACTAAAGCCGCAATGAGCGGGGCGTCGCCGGGCGAGGCGATCGCGGTGCTGGGCGCGGGCTCGTGGGGCACCGCGCTCGCCATCCAGTTCGCGCGCAGCGGCCGAACCACGCTGCTGTGGGGCCGCGAGGAGGACGATCCAGCCGGCATGGAGCAGGCGCGCCAGAACGCCCGCTACCTGCCAGGCGCGAAGTTTCCGCCGAGCCTGCATGCGGAACCGGATCTCGACAAGGTGCTGGACGTGGCACCGATCGTGGTCGTGGCCGTACCCAGCCACGCGTTTCGCGCCGTGCTTGTGCGGATGAAGCCGCTGATGCGCCCGGCGACGCGGCTTGCCTGGGCGACCAAGGGCTTCGAGCTCGAGACCGGCAAGCTGCCGCACCAGGTGGCACGCGAGGTGCTGGGACCCGGCACCGCAATGGCAGTGCTCTCCGGCCCGACGTTCGCGCGCGAGGTGGGCATGGGCCTGCCGACCGCCATGACCATCGCCGCCAATGACGAGGACTACGCCCGGCAGCTTGCCGAGAATCTCTCCGGCGAGTCGTTCCGCGCCTACACCTCCAACGACATCGTCGGCGTCGAGGTCGGCGGCGCGGTTAAGAACGTGTTGGCCATCGGCGCCGGCATCTGCGACGGCCTCGGTTTCGGCGCGAACACCCGCGTCGCGCTGATCACACGGGGCCTCGTCGAGATGACCCGGCTCGGGGTCGCGCTCGGCGCGCAGCCGGCAACGTTCATGGGGCTCGCCGGCATGGGCGACCTGGTGCTCACCTGCACCGACGACCAGTCGCGCAACCGGCGCATGGGCCTCGCGCTCGCGGCCGGCAAGAGCGTGAAGGAGGCGGAGCGGGAGATCCAGCAGGTGGTCGAGGGCGTACTGGCGGCGGAGGCCGTGCACCGGGTTGCGGCGCGCGCCGATGTCGAGATGCCCATCTGCGAGCAGATCTACCGCATCCTTTACGAGGGCGCGGAGCCCAAGGAAGCCGTCGTGGCGCTGATGAAGCGCGAGCTCAAGTCGGAGTTTGCGCCGGGCGGCTGAAGTCCTGCTGCCGCCACGCCTCGTACACCGCCACCGCCACCGCGTTGGAGAGGTTCAGGCTCCTGTTTCCGGCCCGCATGGGGATGGCCAGCCGCCGCTCCTCCGGGACACGCACCAGGGCCTCCCCGGGCAGGCCGCGCGTCTCCGGGCCGAACAGCAAGGCATCGCCGGGCATGAAATCTGCCGTCGCGTAGCAGCGGGCTGCGCGCGCCGAGAAGGCCCAGACGCGCGGCTGATCCAGCGCCGCCAGGCATGCCTCGAGGTCCGTGAACTCGCGCACCGTGGCGTACTCGTGGTAGTCGAGCCCCGCCCGCCGCAGCCGGGGCTCGTCCAGCGCGAAACCGAGCGGCCCGACCAGCGACAGCGTGGCGCCGGAGTTCGCACACAGGCGTATGATATTGCCGGTGTTCGGCGGAATCTCCGGTTGCCAGAGAATCACGTGGAACATTTCAGCGGACCGGAGCAGGCATGACGGGCAACAGAGACACCAATCCCCTCGCGCTGGATTTCTGCGGGCTGCGCTTCGATTCGCCCATCGTTCTGCTGTCCGGCTGCGTGGGGTTCGGCGAAGAGTACACGCGGGTCGAGGGCTTCTCCAACCGCGATGCGGGCGCCGTCGTGCTCAAGGGCACTACCGGCGCCGCGCGGCTCGGCAACCCGGCGCACCGGGTTTACGAGACGCCCCAGGGCATGCTGAATGCCATCGGGCTTCAGAACCCGGGCGCGGTGAAGGTGGTGCACGAGATCCTGCCGACCCTGGATTTTTCGGAAACCCGCTTCCTCGCGAACGTCAGCGGTTCCACGATCGAGGAGTACGTCGAAGTCACACGGCTGTTCGATGACTCGCCCATCGACGGTATCGAGATCAACATCTCCTGCCCGAACGTGAAGGAAGGCGGCGTCGCCTTCGGCAACTATCCCGACATGTCGGCCAAGGTCGTCGAGGCCTGCCGGCGGGTCACGTCCAAGCCGCTGATCACCAAGCTGTCGCCCAACCAGACCGACATCCAGGAGAACGCCCGCCGCTGCATCGAGGCGGGCACTGACGGCTTCGCGGTGATCAACACCGTGATGGGCATGGCAGTCGACGCGGAGCGCCGCGAGCCGGTGATCGGCAACGTCCAGGGGGGCCTGTCCGGACCGGCGATCAAGCCGATCGCACTGCTCAAGGTGCACCAGGTGCACCAGGTAGCGAAGCCGCACGGCGTGCCGATCATTGGCCAGGGCGGCATCGTCAGCGCGCGGGATGCGCTCGAATTCATCATCGCCGGGGCGTCCGCCGTGGGCGTCGGCACCGCGCTGTTTTACGATCCGCTGGTGTGCCGCAAGATCAACGACGGCATCCGCGAGTACCTGGTGCGGCACGGCTTCTCCTCGGTAGGAGAGCTGGTAGGTACGTTACGATGAGCTCGATTGCCGAACTGCATCCCGTCCTCCTCACGCTGGGGATTTTTCTCGCCCGCATCCTGGACGTGTCCCTCGGCACCGTGCGCACCATCGTGGTGTTCCGTGGTCGTCGCCTGCTTGCTGCGGTGATCGGCTTCTTCGAGATCGTCATCTGGGTGATCGCAGCCGGCCAGGTGCTGCAGAACCTCGATGCCTGGTACCTGATCGTCGCCTATGCCGGCGGCTTCGGTGCCGGCAACTACATCGGCATCTGGCTGGAGGCCAAGCTCGCGATCGGCCGGGAAATGGTCAGCGCGATCTCTTTTCGAGCCGACGGGGGGCTGGCCAAATTGCTGCGCGAGCGCGGCTTTCGCGCCATCGACGTGGATGCCGACATGGGCCGCGGGCCCGCGGTCGACCTGGTCATCACGGTGACGCGCCGACGCCGGGTCCCGGAACTGCTGCGCACCATCCTGGAGGCTGATCCCGAGGCGCAGTACTCGATCAGCGACATCAAGATGGTGCACGAGCGCTTCGACCCGACGATGGTCTCGCCGCGTGCCAGTTACAGCGGCGGCTGGCGCTCCATCATGAAACGCAAGTAGGGCTCGACGCCGGCTCGGCCTCGCCGTGCCCCGTGGCGGGACAGCACCTACAGGTCGTCGAGGCCGAGTTCGCGGATCTTGCGGGCGAGCGTGTTCCGCCCCCAGCCGAGCAGCCTGGCGGCCTCTTGCCGGTGGCCTCCGGAGCGCCCCATCGCCACCTTGATCAGCGTCCGTTCGAACTCCGCCAGCGCGTCCGGCAGGAGCGGCTCCGCCCCGCCTTCGAGGCGCTGCGCGGCCCAGGCCGCGAGACTGTCCGACCAGGCTTGCGGCCTGGGCGCCGGCGCGCCGCCGCCAAATTCCTGCGGCAGGTCGGAAAGCCGGATGTCGCGGCCGGGCGCGACCACCGTCAGTCGCCTGCAGGTGTTCACCAGCTGGCGCACGTTGCCGGGCCAGTCGAAGGCCACGAATCGCGCCAGCACTTCCGGCGACAGCGTCTTGGCCGCCACCGTGAGTTCGTCGGCGGCCTTGCCCAGGTAATGCGCCAGCAGCAGCGGAATGTCTTCGCGGCGCTCCCGCAGGGGCGGGATCTGGATCCGCATCACGTTCAGCCGGTGGAACAGGTCCTCGCGGAACCGCCCTTCCTCGACCCCCCTGGCGAGGTCCTGGTTGGTGGCGGCAATGACCCGCACGTCCACGCGCACCGGCACCTGCCCGCCGACGCGATAGAACTCGCCTTCCGCCAGCACCCGCAGCAGGCGGGTCTGCAGCCCCGCCGACATGTCGCCGATCTCGTCGAGGAACAGCGTACCGCCGTCGGCCTGCTCGAAGCGCCCGGTGCGGCGCGACTCCGCGCCCGTGAAGGCGCCCTTTTCGTGGCCGAACAGCTCGGACTCGAGCAGCTCGGCAGGAATCGCCGCGGTGTTGAGCGCGACGAAGGGGCGCGCGGCACGCGGACTGTGCTGGTGCAGGGCGCGCGCTACCAGCTCCTTGCCGGTGCCCGACTCGCCGGTGATCAGCACCGTCATGCTGGATCCCGAGAGGCGGCCGATGGTGCGAAACACGTCCTGCATCGCCGCAGCCTGCCCGACCAGGCTGGGCAGGGCGGGCCGCGGCGGCTCCTCGCGGGAGGCCACGCGGTCCGCGCCGGCGCGGCGCACCAGCTCCACCGCCTGGTCGATATCGAAGGGCTTGGGAAGGTACTCGAAGGCGCCGCCCTGGTAAGCGGCAACGGCGCTGTCGAGGTCGGAATGCGCGGTGATGACGATCACCGGCAGCTCGGACCAGTCGGACTTGAGACGGGCCAGCAGGTCGAGGCCGTCGGGCCCCGGCATGCGGATGTCGGTCACCAGCACATCCGGCGCGCCGTGCGAGAGCGCATCCAAGGCCGGCGGCGCGCTGTCGAACCCGCGGCAAGCCATGCCCGCCTGCTCCATGGCGCGCTCCAGGACCCAGCGGATGCCGGCGTCGTCGTCCACGATCCAGACCTCGATGGGGTCGCGAGTCACCCGTCGTCCTCCTTGATCGGAAACAGCATCCGGAACACGGTGCGCCCGGGGCGGCTGGTGTACTCGATCAGGCCGTCGTGCCGGCTGACCAGCTCCTGCGCCACCGCCAGGCCGAGTCCGCTGCCGCCCGGCCGGCCGGTTACCAGCGGGTAGAACAGCGTTTCGCGCAGCTCCTCGGGAACCCCGGGGCCATCGTCCTCGATCTCGACGCAGGCGGCGAGGCGGTAGCGGCGATGGCCGATCGTGGCGTTGCTGACCACTCGGGTGCGCAAAATGATTCGGCCGCGACCTTCGACAGCCGCGAGGGCGTTGCGCACCAGGTTGAGCATCGCCTGCACCACCAGGTCCGGGTCGAGCAGCGTCGGCGGCAGGCTGGGGTCGTAGTCGCGTTCCACCTGCATGCCCGGCCCGCCTTCGGCGACGATCAGCCGGCGCACATGTTCCAGCTGCTCGTGAATATTCAGCAGGCTCTTGCGGGGCGCATGCGCCGGGCCGAGCAGGGCAGTGGTCAGCCCGACCAGCCGGTCGGCCTCGCGGATGATCAGGTTCGTGTAGTCCTGCTGCGCCGGCGAATCGAGCTGCCGTTCCAGCAGCTGGGCGGCGCCGCGAATTCCGCCCAGCGGGTTACGCAGCTCGTGGGCCAGCTGGCGAACCATGCTGCGGGCGGCCTCGAGCTGGGCGAGCAATTGTTTTTCCCGGTCGATCCGCAGGCGGCGGCTGGCGTCGGCCAGCTCCAGCAACAGCTCGCGATTGCCCGCGGCGCTCTCAGACGTGGTCAATGCGCAATCCAGCGCCAGCCCGGGTTCGCCGTCCGGGCGGTCGGCCACCAGCACCTCGCGGTTCGACAGGCCCTGGCCGGTGTCACGGACTTTCTCCAGCAGGGGCCGCAGCACGCCCAGTCCCGGCACCACGTCCGTCAGCACCCGCCCGCCGAGCTGCTGGCGGCTGACGCCCAGCAGCTGCTCCGCCGCGGGATTCACGTACCTGACCTCCAGCCCGGCGCCCAGCACGATGACGCCGGTGGTGAGGTTCTCGAGGTATTCGCCGCGCGGTCGCGTGGCGCCGGTCTCAGCCGCCACCGGGGCGGGGCGATGGCCGGTTGGGGTTCTGGATCGAAGCCTGCTGGACATAGAAGACGACGGGTTCACTGGAGACCAGCTCGCGACCGCGCTCGTCCACGATCGAAACGCGCAGCCGGTGCTCGCCGCGATATACCTCGGTGAGCGTAATCTGGGTGCCGCGTGGCACATCCGCCACGCGCTGTTCATCCAGGTAAACCTGCAGCTCGTGGCTCTCTGCCAGCGGCGGCTCCACGGCCAGCTCGACGTTCAACGCGCCGCCGATGTTCCACAGGGTCTCGCCCTCCGCAGGCGACAGGATGGCGAGGCGCGAATAGGAAACCTGCGCGTCGCGCTGCGGCTCGGGCGCCTCGTTGGAGGCGCTCGGCGCAGGGGCGATTCGCGGCGCCTGGTAGGACTGGGCAGGCTTCAACTCCACGCGCTCCGCACCCGGATGCGGCCGGTCGGAATAGTGGACCACCCCGCGCTCGTCCACCCAGCGCCACATCTCGCTCGCGGCTGCGCCGGCACAGACCATCAACAGCAAGGCCATCGAAATCCAGCGCATGGAAACGTCTCCCGAGTCCAGCAAGGGGCCTAGCATAGCGGGCCGCGAGCCCGCCTGACAAAAAAGCGGGCGGCGGGATTGAACCCGCCGCCCGAAACGCGTCCTCCAGACTCGTCAGACGCTGTAGTACATGTCGAATTCGACGGGATGCGTGGTCATCCGCAACCGCGTCACATCCGCCATCTTGAGCTTGATGTAGGCATCGATCAGGTCGTCCGTGAACACTCCACCGGCCGTGAGGAAGGCGCGGTCGGCATCGAGGGCATTGAGCGCCTCCTCCAGGGAGTAGCAGACTTCGGGGATGCTCTTGGATTCCTCGGCCGGCAGGTCGTAGAGATCCTTGTCCATCGGGTCGCCCGGGTGGATACGGTTCTGGATGCCGTCCAGGCCGGCCATCATCATCGCCGCGAAGGCGAAGTAAGGATTCGCGGTCGAGTCCGGGAAGCGGACCTCGATGCGACGCCCCTTCGGGTTGGGGATGTACGGAATGCGGATGGAGGCCGAGCGGTTGCGGGCGGAGTAGGCCAGCTTGACCGGCGCCTCGAAACCCGGGACCAGGCGCTTGTAGCTGTTGGTCGAGGGATTGGTGAAGGCGTTCAGCGCGCGGGCGTGCTTGATGATGCCACCGATGTAATAGAGCGCGGTCTCGGACAGGCCGCCGTATTCCTCGCCGGTGAACAGGTTCTTGCCGTCCTTGGCGAGCGACTGGTGCACGTGCATGCCGCTGCCGTTGTCGCCGACCAGTGGCTTGGGCATGAAGGTGGCCGTCTTGCCGTAGCCCTGCGCCACGTTCCACACGGCGTACTTGAGCTTCTGCACCTCATCGGACTTCTTCACCAGCGAACCGAAGGCCACGCCGATCTCGCACTGGCCGGCGGTCGCGACCTCGTGGTGGTGCACCTCCGGGTCGAGGCCCATGTCGGCAAGCACCAGGCACATGGCAGAGCGGATGTCATGCAGCGAGTCGACCGGCGGCACCGGGAAGTAACCGCCCTTGATGGTCGGACGATGGCCGAAGTTGCCGTCGGGGTAGATCTTCTCCGAGTTCCAGCCGGCCTCCGACGAGTCGATCTGGTAGGAAACGCCCTTCATCTCCGAGCTCCAGCGAACATCGTCGAAAATGAAGAACTCGTTTTCGGGCCCGAAATAGGCGACGTCGGCGATGCCGGTCGACTTCAGGTAGGCCTCGGCACGCCGCGCCAGGGAACGCGGGTCGCGCTCGTAGCCCTGCATGGTGGACGGCTCCACCACGTCGCAGGTGATGTTCAGCGTGGTGTCTTCGGAGAAGGGATCGACCACGGCCGTGGACGGGTCGGGCATCAGGATCATGTCGGACTCATTGATGCTCTTCCACCCGGCGATGGACGAGCCGTCGAACATCTTGCCCTCCTCGAACATGTCGGCATCGACCTTGCTCGCGGGGAGGGTCACATGCTGCTCCTTGCCCTTGGTATCGGTGAAGCGCAGGTCCACGAAGGCGACCTCCTTTTCCTTCATGAGCGCGAGCACGTCTTTGGCTTTCATCAGGTCATTCCTCCGAGTCTGGATACGATGGGGCCCGTCTCCCCGGACTGGCTGCCGGGGTTCGGCGGGCAATGAGAAAATGGTCTCTATGTTGCAATGCAGGAACCGTGCCAGCCGCACCGGCCGCGGCAGCGACTGAAAAATCAGGGCCTTGCCGTTTGTGGCTGAAGGCGGCGACCGTCACCGCTGCACCATTGCGGTGCGCGGCAGCGGGGATATTGCACCAGAATAGCTCGCCGCGAGGACTTATGGCGCTGAGTTATACTTGCGCGCCCCTCCAGCACGGTAAACACCATGGTTTCCGCGGAAATCGGCAAGGCGCCGGCCACGTTCCAGGACTTGCTGCTCGAGCTTCAGCGCTACTGGGCACGGGCCGGTTGCGTGCTCCTGCAGCCGCTCGACCTCGAGGTGGGCGCGGGCACCTTCCACCCGGCAACCTTCCTGCGGGCGATCGGACCCGAACCGTGGAGTGCCGCGTACGTGCAGCCCTGCCGCCGCCCGACCGACGGGCGCTATGGCGACAACCCGTTCCGCCTGCAGCACTACTACCAGTTCCAGGTGGTCATCAAGCCGTCGCCGCTGGAGATCCAGGACCTTTACCTCGACTCACTGCGCGCCGTCGGCATCGACCCACGGGTGCATGACATCCGCTTCGTCGAGGACAACTGGGAATCGCCCACGCTCGGCGCCTGGGGCCTTGGCTGGGAGGTCTGGCTGAACGGCATGGAAATCACCCAGTTCACCTATTTCCAGCAGGTGGGCGGGCTGGACTGCCGGCCGGTCACCGGCGAGATCACCTACGGCCTGGAGCGTATTGCGATGTACCTGCAGGGCGTCGACAGCGTGTTCGACCTCTGCTGGTCGGACGGGCCGCTCGGCCGGGTGAGCTACGGAGACGTCTACCATCAGAACGAGGTGGAGATGTCGAAGTACAACTTCGAGCATGCTGACGTCGCGGTGCTGTTCCGCCATTTCGACGAGCATGAGTCGGCCTGCGCCGCGCTGCTGGGTCGTGGGCTGGCCCTGCCGGCGTACGAGCAGGTGCTGAAAGCGTCGCATGCCTTCAACCTGCTGGATGCGCGCCGCGCGATCTCCGTCACCGAGCGGCAGCGATTCATCCTGCGAGTGCGCACCATGGCTCGCAGCGTGGCCGAGTCGTATTTCGCGACACGCGAGGCGCTGGGGTTCCCCATGCTGCAGCGGGCGCCGGAGGCCGCGAATGGTTGAGCACGCGGATTTTCTCGTCGAGGTCGGCACGGAGGAGCTGCCGCCCAAGGCGCTGCCAGCCCTTGAGTCGGCCTTTCGCGACGGCCTGGTGGCGCGGCTGGCCGAGGCACGACTGGGACACGGCGAAGTGCAGTCCTTCGCTACACCGCGGCGCCTGGCGGTCAAGCTGCGCCGGCTCGAGACCCGCCAGGCCGATCAGCAAGTCGTGCTGCGCGGCCCGCCCGCCAGCGTGGCGCGCGCCGACGGCGCCTGGACCAAGGCGGCCGAGAAGTTTGCCGCCTCGGCCGGAATTCCCGTTGATGCGCTCGTCGAGCAGGCCGAGGGCAAGGGAATCTATGTCTATGCACACAAGACGGAGCGGGGCGTCGGTGCGGCCGATCTGCTGCCCGGCCTGGTGGAAGCGGCCCTGGCCGCGCTGCCGGTGCCACGTCGCATGCGCTGGGGGAAGGCCGAAGCCGAGTTCGTCCGCCCGGTGCACTGGCTGGTGATGCTCCTCGGCAAGGACATCGTGCCCTGTTCGCTGTTTGGTGTTGACGCCGGACGCGCCACGCGCGGACACCGCTTCATGGCGCCGGTCCCCATCGAGCTCGCGGGCCCGGAGGACTATCCCGCACGGCTCGAGAATGACGGTTTCGTGGTGGCGGGCTTCGATGCCCGCCGCAAGCTGATCCGCGCCCAGGCCGAGACCGCGGCCAGCGAGCACGATGGTCGGCTGGTGCTGGATCCGGCGCTGCTCGACGAGGTCACGGCACTGGTCGAGTGGCCCGTGCCGGTGACCGGGGAGTTCGAGGAGCGTTTTCTCGCGCTGCCGGAGGAGGTGCTGATCGCCACGCTGCAGGACCATCAACGCTATTTCCCGGTGCGGGGGCGAGACGGCCGGCTGACGGCGAGGTTCATCACCATCAGCAACCTCGAAAGCCCCGACCCTGCAGCGGTCCGCCACGGCAACGAGCGCGTGGTGCGGCCGCGATTGGCCGATGCGGCGTTTTTCTGGGAGCAGGACCGCCGTGCGCCGCTGAACGCCCGCACTGCGATGCTGGACAGCGTGGTGTTCCAGAAGAAGCTCGGCAGCGTCGGTGACAAGAGCCGACGGGTCGCGGCGCTGGCAGCGCACATCGCAGCGCTGCTCGGTGGCGACGCCAAGGCCGCCGAGCGCGCCGCCCTGCTCGCCAAGTGCGACCTCGTCACCTCCATGGTGGGCGAGTTTCCCGAGCTGCAGGGGACGATGGGCCGCTACTACGCGCTCGCCGACGGCCAGGCCGAGGAAGTCGGCCTCGCCATCGAGGAACAGTACCTGCCGCGGTTCGCGGGCGATCGGCTGCCCACCACGCGCACCGGCCAGGTGCTGGCGTTGGCGGAAAAACTCGACACCATCGCGGGAATCTTCGCCATCGGCCAGCGCCCGACGGGGAACCGTGACCCCTTCGGCATCCGCCGCGCGACGCTCGGCGTGCTCAGGATCCTGATCGAGTGCGAGCTCGATCTCGACTTGCCGGCGCTGGTGGCACGGGCGGTCGACGGCCAGCCGGTCCCGAGCGACGATGGGTCGGCCGGCGAGATCGTGGATTTCCTGCTGGATCGGCTGCGCGGCTACTACCTCGAGGGCGCCGGACCGGTCGTCGCGCAGCACGACACCTTCGAGGCGGTGCTGGCGCGCCGCCCGGCGTCGCTGGTGGATTTCAACCAGCGGTTGATTGCGCTGCTGGAATTCACGCGGCTCGACGCAGCGGCCTCGCTGGCGGCCGCGAACAAGCGCATTGCCAACATCCTGCGGCAGGCCGACGCCGGGCAACTCGCTGAGGTGGATCCGGGCTTGCTGCAGGAGGAGGCCGAGCGCGCGCTGCACCGGCAGGTGACGCTGCTGGCGGATGAAGTCGGGCCGCTGGTGGCGGCACGCCATTACCGCCAGGCGCTGGAGCGGCTGGCGACCTTGCGCGAGGTCGTCGACCGCTTTTTCGACGACGTGCTGGTGATGGATGAGGATCCGGCGCTGCGCGCCAACCGGCTGGCCCTGCTGGCGCGACTGCGCGACCTGTTCATGGGCATCGCCGATGTGTCGAGGCTCGGTGCGGGCCAGGCCTGAGCGGGAGCGCGGCCGGTGACCTGGTTGCGCTCGTTCCTGTTCACGGCGTTCCTGTTCCTGTCTGTTCCCGTGTATGCGACGGCGGTACTGCTGTTGGCCCCGTTCGGCCATCGCGTGTACTACCGCATGGCGGTGGCCTGGGCCCGGGCCAACCTGTGGCTGCTGGAGAAGCTGTGCGACCTGCGCTTCGAGGTCGAGGGCATGGAGAACATCCCCCGGGAGCCGTGCGTGCTCTACTGGAAGCACGAATCGGTGTGGGAAACCATGGCCGGCGCCGTACTTTTTCCGCCGCAGACCTGGGTCGTTAAGCGCGAGCTGATGTGGCTGCCGTTCTTCGGCTGGGGGCTGGCGCTGCTCAAGCCCATCGCCATCAATCGCAAGGCCGGTCGCACTGCCGTAAGGCAGGTGATGTCACAGGGCCGCGAACGCCTTGCCGACGGCTTGTTCGTGGTCATCTATCCGGAGGGAACCCGCGTGCTCCCGGGGCAGGAGCGACGGTTCGGCATCAGCGGCGCCGCGCTGGCCAAGTCCGCCGGCCGGCCCATTCTCCCGGTGGCGCACAATGCCGGCGATTTCTGGCCGCGGCGCAGCCTGCTGAAGCATCCGGGCGTCATCAAGGTGGTGATCGGCCGGCCGATCGCGACCGGCAACCTCAGCAACGAGGAGATCACCGCGCGTGGTCGCGAGTGGATCGCAGCCACGATCGGGCGGATCAGCCCGCGGCGGCGCGACCCGAGCGTACAACCAAATTGTCGCTAACTTCGCGAATTATCGGCTAACTTGCCGGTAAATTACGCGAAATCACTCTTCGGTTGCTCAGACGTCCAGGTTCGCGACGGTCAGCGCGTTCTTCTCGATGAACTCGCGGCGCGGCTCCACCTGGTCGCCCATCAGCGTGGTGAAGATGTCGTCGGCCGCCACCGCGTCTTCGATGCGTACCTGCATGAGGCGGCGCGTTTCGGGGTTGACCGTGGTGTCCCAGAGCTGGCCGGGGTTCATTTCGCCCAGTCCCTTGTAGCGCTGGATCGCCTGGCCCTTGCGCGCTTCGGCCATCAGCCACTCGATCGCCTCGCGGAAGCTGGCCACCGGCTGGCGCTTGTCGCCGCGCATGACGTACGCGCCCTCGCCGACCAGGTCGGCGAGCTCCGACCCGAGGCCAGCGATGCGCCGGTACTCCGCGGACTCGAAGAAATCGCGCTGCAGGTAACGCACGGAGTCGACGCCATGGTGCCGACGGCGCACGTGGATCTCCCAGCCGGGCTGCTCCGCATCGTGCACCAGCGACAGCTCGTAGCGCGGCGCGTCCGCGGGACCCGCCAGCCGGCGGGCGAGCGCGGTCATCCAGGCGTCGACCCGACCGAGGTCGTCGAGCTCAGCGGCTGTCAGCGGCGCGCTGTAGAGCAGCTGCTCCAGCACCCGCTCGTCGTAGCGCCGGCCCAGCCGGTGGATGATCGCCATGACCTCGGTATATTTCTTCATCAGGCTCTCGAGGCCCGGGCCCTGGAGCGGCGGGGCGTCCGGCGTCAGGTACAGGGCAGCGTCGTCCAGCGCCATGCTGGACAGGTAAGCGATCAGCTCCGCATCATCCTTGACATAATGCTCCTGCTTGCCCTTCTTGATCTTGTACAGCGGCGGCTGCGCGATGTAGATGTGGCCGCGCTCGATCAGCTCGGGCATCTGCCGGTAGAAAAAGGTCAGCAGCAGCGTACGGATGTGCGAACCGTCCACGTCGGCGTCAGTCATGATGATGATGCGGTGGTAGCGCAACTTGTCGATGTTGAACTCCTCGCGCCCGATGCCGCAGCCCAGCGCGGTGATCAGGGTGCCGACCTCGGCCGAGGACAGCATCTTGTCGAAGCGCGCCTTTTCGACATTCAGGATCTTGCCCTTCAGCGGCAGGATCGCCTGGGTGCGCCGGTCACGCCCCTGCTTGGCGGAGCCGCCGGCGGAATCGCCCTCGACCAGGAACAGTTCCGACAGCGCAGGGTCTTTTTCCTGGCAGTCCGCCAGCTTGCCAGGCAGGCCGGCGATGTCGAGTGCGCCCTTGCGCCGCGTCATCTCGCGCGCCTTGCGGGCCGCCTCACGCGCCCGCGCTGCATCGATCAGCTTGCCGACGATCGCCTTGGCGTCCGCCGGTTTCTCCAGCAGGAACTCCTCGAGCTTCTCCGCCATGAGTGATTCCACCGCGCTCTTCACCTCGGACGAAACGAGCTTGTCCTTGGTCTGCGAGGAGAATTTCGGGTCGGGCACCTTGACCGACAGGACCGCGGTGAGACCTTCGCGGGCGTCGTCGCCGGTGGTGCTGACCTTCTCCTTGCGGGCGAGGTTCTCGCGCTCGATGTAGCCGTTGAGCGTGCGCGTCAATGCGCTGCGAAATCCAGCCAGGTGGGTACCGCCATCGCGCTGGGGAATGGTGTTGGTGAAGCAGAACATGCTCTCCTGGTAGGAGTCGTTCCACTGCATCGCCACCTCGACCAGGATGCCGTCGCGTTCATTCTGGAAGTAGAACACCGACGGGTGGACCGGCGTTTTGTTGCGGTTGAGGTGCTCGACGAAAGCACGGATGCCGCCTTCGTACTCGAATACGTCCTCCTGGCCGTCGCGCTCGTCCTGCAACACGATGCGCACCCCGGAGTTCAGGAACGACAACTCGCGCAACCGCTTGGCGAGGATGTCGTAGTGGAAGTCGATGTTGGTGAACACCTCGGCGCTCGGCTTGAAGCGGATCACCGTGCCCGTGCGGCTGGTGTCCTCAAGCACCTTCAGGTCGTACAACGGCTTGCCCATCCGGTACTCCTGGCGATGGAGCTTGCCGTCGCGATGGATGGTCAGCTCGAGGTGCTCCGACAACGCGTTCACGACCGACACGCCGACGCCGTGCAGCCCGCCGGACACCTTGTAGGAATTGTCGTCGAACTTTCCGCCGGCGTGCAGCACGGTCATGATGACCTGCGCCGCGGAGCAGTTCTCTTCGGGGTGCATGTCAACCGGGATACCACGGCCGTCATCGGAGACCGTGACCGACTCGTCGGCATGGATAACGACGGTCACCGTCGAGCAGTAGCCCGCCAGCGCCTCGTCGATGGAGTTGTCCACGACCTCGAACACCATGTGGTGCAGGCCGGTGCCGTCGTCGGTGTCCCCGATGTACATGCCAGGACGCTTGCGGACAGCATCCAAGCCCTTGAGAACCTTGATATTTCTTGAGTCGTAGGTGCGCGTTTCAGTCATGGTTTCGAGGGTCCGCTGTCGCCGGGGAATAAACCTCCGAATTATACCACCTGGATGACTTTGCCTTGTTCCACGTG